>NZ_JBXWLA010000095.1:0-204 GCF_058191755.1 Serratia sp. CoH_122_TC_1 | reverse complement strand
ACAAAAACGTCGTATCACCGCCCGTACACGACAGAGATAATCAAATTCATTCGTTACAGAAACAGCACGTTCCAGAAATTGTTCGGTGATTTCAAAAATTACCTGAACGCGAACTTTGGCCCACTGGCAAACCTTGGTGATAACTACCTGTCCGAACGCTATGGGCTTGAATTCGCGGCAACATGCGTCATTCCTCCCTTGCAG
>NZ_JBXWLA010000094.1:0-205 GCF_058191755.1 Serratia sp. CoH_122_TC_1 | reverse complement strand
CATTACCCATGCTATGGTAGGCGGCTGGCCGCGTCGGGACTCAGACCAGCAATAGTCCAACTCACGCAGCGCACCTGCACCGGACGTCGCCCTTAGCAACAGATTCACGTTATCAACCGGATGGTCATTGCGACCGACCAGCTTGTAAGCGAATGCCAGGAAATAACCAATCCATGACTGGTACGGTAGCCACAAATCAGTCGCA
>NZ_JBXWLA010000093.1:0-213 GCF_058191755.1 Serratia sp. CoH_122_TC_1 | reverse complement strand
CATCCATAGCTCAGCTGGATAGAGTACTCGGCTACGAACCGAGCGGTCGGAGGTTCGAATCCTCCTGGATGCACCATATTTTGCAGTATGGTGGGGTAGTAACAACGTACCATACGGTATCAAAAAAGAATTCCTGTGCATCCATAGCTCAGCTGGATAGAGTACTCGGCTACGAACCGAGCGGTCGGAGGTTCGAATCCTCCTGGATGCACC
>NZ_JBXWLA010000092.1:0-214 GCF_058191755.1 Serratia sp. CoH_122_TC_1 | reverse complement strand
CAGAATACCGCGTCCGGCCGCTCGCGGCGGGTCAACAGCCGGTGCGCCAGGATCTGACCACTTTCATAAGATGTGGTACCAAAACGCTCAACGCTCACCTGCAAGCCCACGCCTTCTGCCGCCTGAAGAAAACCGCATTCACGCGCCATCAGGCTTGGCGTACCGGCCAATGAGTTGGCAAAAGCAATGCGCTGGCAGCCCGCACGGGCAAAGG
>NZ_JBXWLA010000091.1:0-216 GCF_058191755.1 Serratia sp. CoH_122_TC_1 | reverse complement strand
AGTAAAGAACTTTAATTCCGATCTACACGTGTTGTTCACTGGACATTTATTCCGAATGTGCCGGAACGTCCACGCAGGACCGCGCGATTTGCGTAGGGCGGGAGCACTCTGTACGGCGGGGGCGGGCGCGAAGGTACCTGAGTGGTGCGCCGGTCAGCGGGGCACCAGATGTAGATTATCCACAGAAGCGGGGATAAGGGCGGGATAACTGGACAG
>NZ_JBXWLA010000090.1:0-222 GCF_058191755.1 Serratia sp. CoH_122_TC_1 | reverse complement strand
CACGCCCTTCATCGCCTCTGACTGCCTAGGCATCCACCGTGTACGCTTAGTCACTTAACCTCACAACCCGAAGGTGTCTTTTGTAAACAAATAGACACTTTCGTGCTGCTACATTTGAGAGACTCTATGACAGGTTAATCCTTACCCCAATACTTCTACGGAGGGATAAGTTTCAGCTGTCATGTTTCAATTTTCAGCTTGTTCCAGATTGTTAAAGAGCAA
>NZ_JBXWLA010000089.1:0-224 GCF_058191755.1 Serratia sp. CoH_122_TC_1 | reverse complement strand
AAGCACGCTGATGGCTCGTTGAAGTCAGGCTCGGTGTTTTTCAACGCTGATATCGCGGCAGGGAAACAGCTCTATGTACAACTCAATGCGCATAGCATGCCACGAACACACGGCATTTACCCGAAACTGGTCGCAGTGAGTGATGGGTATGACATGACTGTCGGTGGCAACACGTTCCAGTTCCGTGATAACAGCAACTTCCTGCTGGGGGCTATCGTTGACAA
>NZ_JBXWLA010000088.1:0-225 GCF_058191755.1 Serratia sp. CoH_122_TC_1 | reverse complement strand
CGAGAAAAACGCTAGACTATGAATCACCCGCAGAACGGTTCAATAAGTGTGTTGCGTCCATCAGTTGAACTCACAGCCAAAAGCAGACGTTTTAATAATTATTTTTGGCAATACTCACTGCGCCAACTTGGATGCTGATTTTATTCTGCCCACTGCTGGCTAAGCCCGAAAAGGCACATCAGTATAGGAAAGCTTAGTTTTCTTATAGCCGTTGTAGTTGAGCAG
>NZ_JBXWLA010000087.1:0-232 GCF_058191755.1 Serratia sp. CoH_122_TC_1 | reverse complement strand
GGCCGAGCACGACAACGTGTCGATCAAGGCCGCGACGTTGAATGCGGTGGCCGCGGCACGGGCGCTCGATGCCGTGGGCGTCGGCGATGTTCACGTGCTGGTCGCGGGCCACCACGCGCAAGCGGCGGCCGATGCAGCGGCAAAGATCGCGGGCGTTTCGAAGGTGCTGCTGGCCGATGCGCCGCATCTGGCCGAAGGCCTGGCGGAAAACGTCGAAGCGACTGCGCTGAAC
>NZ_JBXWLA010000086.1:0-239 GCF_058191755.1 Serratia sp. CoH_122_TC_1 | reverse complement strand
ACCGCTGACCTCCTGCGTGCAAGGCAGGCGCTCTCCCAGCTGAGCTATAGCCCCATACAGTCACGTGCAGTACCTTTGATAGTACAACTTCTTTTCTAGGCAAGGCATGCGGAAGGGAAGTTTACGTTGGTAAACGACCGCGCGCATAACGCAGCATAGGGAAGAAGTGGTAGGCCTGAGTGGACTTGAACCACCGACCTCACCCTTATCAGGGGTGCGCTCTAACCACCTGAGCTACA
>NZ_JBXWLA010000085.1:0-245 GCF_058191755.1 Serratia sp. CoH_122_TC_1 | reverse complement strand
CTGTTCAAAAAAGCATTAAGCGTCCCCGGTTTTGAGTCGCTATATACCGTTATTTGCCCGACCTTTTCGAACGGACGACCATAAGCTTCAATCATTACGTTATGGGTACCGACTTCTACCGACAGTGAATAACTGCCATCTGCACCGGTTGTTGAACTTGACGGGGCTAGCTGAACTACTGCCGATGACGTTTTGACCGCTGTCAGCATAATGGTTACACCGGGGCGAGGGTCGCCATTTGGCCC
>NZ_JBXWLA010000084.1:0-254 GCF_058191755.1 Serratia sp. CoH_122_TC_1 | reverse complement strand
GGGGCTATGGTTGACAAAAATGGCGTAGTTCATGGCATGAGTCATTTTGCTGTGTTCAGGGGGCTTGTTTCTGGCGTTGAAGATTTAACACGATTTTCCTACAAACCGATCGTCAGGCAAATTAGTACCGGCCCGGTATTCTCTGAGGTAGAAGTGATTGTTTACAACTCAGAGAAGTATGGACTTGAAGCCGGGGTGCTAAAACTTCGCGTGCGCTATCGGATATTTAAAAGCGGTCAGGTTCAGTGTTATGG
>NZ_JBXWLA010000083.1:0-260 GCF_058191755.1 Serratia sp. CoH_122_TC_1 | reverse complement strand
AATGATGCTGCTGCAGTTACCGAACTGAAAGCAGGCATCAAAAACTTTGCTGACGCTTTGGTTGACCGATACAACGCTATAGGTGGCATTCCGCTGCGAGGTAAATCCCCCACGGATATCGGTAACTCAAATGCAATGGGCATGCGCGTCCTGGGTCTGGCGATTTATGCGGGGCTGGATACGGGGGACGTTTACAAAAATACGTTTGCTGGTGTCTTGAATCGCCTATCAACGGTATACCAAGTAATACCTGGTATTGT
>NZ_JBXWLA010000082.1:0-270 GCF_058191755.1 Serratia sp. CoH_122_TC_1 | reverse complement strand
AATTCATGCAGGCGCTGCGCGCGCTGACGAAGCAGCACAACCTGCTGCTGATCGTCGACGAAGTGCAGAGCGGCTGCGGCCGCGCGGGCACGCTGTTCGCGTACGAACTGTCCGGCATCGAGCCGGACGTCATGACGCTCGCGAAGGGCATCGGCGGCGGCGCACCGCTCGGCGCGCTGTTGTCGAAGGCCGACGTCGCGGTGTTCGAGGCCGGCGACCAGGGCGGTACGTACAACGGCAACCCGCTGATGACGGCGGTCGGCTATTCGG
>NZ_JBXWLA010000081.1:0-278 GCF_058191755.1 Serratia sp. CoH_122_TC_1 | reverse complement strand
CGTGATAACAGCAACTTCCTGCTGGGGGCTATCGTTGACAAAAATGGCGTAGTTCATGGCATGAGTCATTTTGCTGTCTTCAGGGGGCTTGTTTCTGGCGTTGAAGATTTAACACGATTTTCCTACAAACCGATCGTCAGACAAATCAGTACCGGCCCGGTATTCTCTGAGGTAGAAGTGATTGTTTACAACTCGGAAAAATATGGACTTGAAGCCGGGGTGCTAAAACTTCGCGTGCGCTATCGGATATTTAAAAGCGGTCAGGTTCAGTGTTATGG
>NZ_JBXWLA010000080.1:0-285 GCF_058191755.1 Serratia sp. CoH_122_TC_1 | reverse complement strand
CAAAATACTCTCATCCAGATGAAATATCCGACCCTGTCGATGCTAATCACATGACTCAGATTTTTCGTCTTATAGCTAAATCCCACAACATAGAAAACTAAGCCTCACCCCTTTGATAAAGCCATGAAAGATTTTTTTTGGTGGGCGCTGGGCAGAATTACCTGTGTGTCCAATGAAGAAAGGAATTAAGATAATAGGGTTCCGGTGTTTGGATCAAGCTCGAATGCAGACACCGGAGGACCAGTGACGACACCCGAAAAATTTATCGCAACATGCCCCAGCAGG
>NZ_JBXWLA010000079.1:0-287 GCF_058191755.1 Serratia sp. CoH_122_TC_1 | reverse complement strand
ACAATTTCAGACAAGACAACAAAAAATTGAACAATATTTTTAGTGGCATGCGCTGAAACGCACGACACCGTCTCTGACGTCAATTTTCCTGCAAATGACGGCTTAAATGTTCCTGATGTGTCTACTACACGATATCTATTATTTTCATCGACCAGGTTGTAGTTATCAGGAAGAATATAGCGTACACGTGCGTAGCGATCTGTCAGTTCTGAAAACTCATTTAATGACAGATTCTGATAATAGAAAGGCTGATAGTTAGATGAAATAACACCATTGGCATATTGTGT
>NZ_JBXWLA010000078.1:0-301 GCF_058191755.1 Serratia sp. CoH_122_TC_1 | reverse complement strand
TCGAACCTTGTCGAAGCTTCTCATCCCTCCCCGTAAGGAGCGATATGGGTACTTTCAGGTTTGATTTGATTCTGGGGAATAAATAAGGATGGTGGTGGGGGAAGGATTATTCGTCGCAGAGCGACTCACCCTTCGGGCCGCGCTAAAGCGCGTTGTCTCACGTTGTGAGACTCGAACCTTGTCGAAGCTTCTCATCCCTCCCCGTAAGGAGCGATATAGGTACTTTCAGGTTTGATTTGATTCTGGGGTATAGATAAGGATGGTGGTGGGGGAAGGATGACTCGTCGTTACACTCCTCGCC
>NZ_JBXWLA010000077.1:0-302 GCF_058191755.1 Serratia sp. CoH_122_TC_1 | reverse complement strand
ACCGCCGTCCATGGCGGTTTCGCCTATGCGTTGTTCTTGCGTTCGACGTCTTCAGGGCGCCCAACCCCGTGCTCATCTCATCTTGTTCATTGTCTTTTATCACCCAACGTCACACTTAGTGGCTCGGTTGCCCGATGGCTGCCGATTCGGGTGTTGACCTTGATGCGCATCACCGGCTGCCGAGCAAGACGGCGTTGTCAGGGGCAACCGGCCAGGGAAGGCCGATTGAGGCGAGACTAACAGGGACGTTTGTCGTAGCCGACCCGCCCGACAACGCAGGTGCAGGAGGACAAATCTGCCGG
>NZ_JBXWLA010000076.1:0-311 GCF_058191755.1 Serratia sp. CoH_122_TC_1 | reverse complement strand
TCTGTAAAGCTTCTTGAGCCTTATCATGGATGGGTTTCTTCTCGACGCGTTCAGCTGTACCCATTGTGATAGCCTGACCGACGGACGAAAATGCATCAAAAGCATGGATTCGAATGATATTTTCGGCGGTGACCGAAATAATTTCATGCAACCGGATGTACTCAATATAATCGTGGCTATCATGCTGAAAAGAGGCAAACTTATGCTTCTGCAACATCATCCGGGAGCTGGATAAAAAAATTGATATAACGCTCAGTTTTTACATCCAGTTCTTTCCTGCGCTGTGCTATTAACTCCTTTTTAAATTCATG
>NZ_JBXWLA010000075.1:0-314 GCF_058191755.1 Serratia sp. CoH_122_TC_1 | reverse complement strand
GCTACGCGGTGGAAGTGGCACCGAACGGCCAGAGCGATCGGATCCAAAGCAGCGGATCGGCGACGATCGGCGGCGGTGAAGTTGCGGTCTCGCTGGAAAACAGCACCAACCTGCTGTCGCAAAGTGACGTCCGTAGCCTGCTCGGCCAGCAGTACAACATCCTGACCGCCCAGCAGGGTATTAGCGGGCGGTTTGATACGGTGGTGCCAAATTACCTGTTCCTCGGCACCGGCCTGACTTACCAACCGAATCAGGTCACGCTGAGCGTCGGCCGTAACGACACCTCCTTTGCCAGCGTGGCGCAAACGCAAAAC
>NZ_JBXWLA010000074.1:0-317 GCF_058191755.1 Serratia sp. CoH_122_TC_1 | reverse complement strand
TCACCATTGCCCTCGTGAATTAATTGGTCAACAGCTTTGCCAATTATTTCATATGTGGAAATCACTTGGCACCTCTGAGGTTTTTGGCTAACGATTTGGAGAATTTACAGTGAACAATAAGCAATTACAAAATATTAGCAAGCCGGTGGCGTGGATTCTTCACGCCAGAGGCGGAGATGTACCAACACTGGATGAATGCTATGTAGCAAACGCTGAGGGAATGGAAAATATTCATTCCTCCCCCCTCTACTCGCAAGAGTACGTCTCCGCCCTGCAACACGAATCCGCGGTTAGCTGGGAGGCAGCGGCATCGCTGA
>NZ_JBXWLA010000073.1:0-319 GCF_058191755.1 Serratia sp. CoH_122_TC_1 | reverse complement strand
ACAATACCAGGTATTACTTGGTATACCGTTGATAGGCGATTCAAGACACCAGCAAACGTATTTTTGTAAACGTCCCCAGCATCCAGCCCCGCATAAATCGCCAATCCAAGCACACGCATGCCCATTGCGTTTGAGTTACCGATATCGGTTTGAGCTTTACCACGCAGCGGAATACCACCAATCGCGTTGTATCGATCAACCAAAGCATCAGCAAAGTTTTTGATGCCTGCTTTCAGTTCGGCAACTGCAGCAGCATCATTTTCTTTCACTGCGGTGAAATACATCCACTGCAAGGGAGGAATGACGCATGTTGCCGCGA
>NZ_JBXWLA010000072.1:0-365 GCF_058191755.1 Serratia sp. CoH_122_TC_1 | reverse complement strand
TCGCCTTCTTCGAACGTACACTTCAGCTCAATGGGATACTGCGTGAAGTTAAGCTCAGTGTTGTTGATAACATCAGCAACCTTGCGGGTGTATTTATCTTCTGGCACAAACTTCAATTTATTGCGTTGACGTATAGTTGCCGCTACCCCAACATCACCAACGACATCAATTGAATATTCTCCCTGAGGGATAATGATATCGAACTGATTTTCACGTAACGCATATGAACCATACTGGCCAGAATATGCCATCAGCAATGCGTCGTCTGTCTTATCAGCAATGAAGGAAAGGACGCCAGCCTGATCTGGCTGATAGCCCTCACTGACAATTTCAGACAAGACAACAAAAAATTGAACAATATTTTT
>NZ_JBXWLA010000071.1:0-365 GCF_058191755.1 Serratia sp. CoH_122_TC_1 | reverse complement strand
ATTAACTTTCGTAATAATTCAACTAAATGAATTACTGCTTGGTCACTCTTCAAGACTTGATATTTTTTCGAACCCGAAGGTTCTGGATATCGTCTTGTGGAGTGCCCACACAGATTGTCTGATAAATTGTTAAAGAGCAGTGAGTTAGCCGCCGTAGCTTGCTATCTCGAGGTGGCGTATATTACGCTTTTCACCCGAAGAGTCAAGCGTTTATTTCGCTTTTCTCTTACCGACCTGGCGACTGGTTCTCGTTAGAGGAGTCGTTGTTCCCGGTCAGTGGAGGCGCATTATAGGGAGTTCTCAGAAGGCCGCAACCCCTAAATGCAAAAAACTTTTCAAGCGCGTTTTTTTTCAACAAAGCGCTG
>NZ_JBXWLA010000070.1:0-365 GCF_058191755.1 Serratia sp. CoH_122_TC_1 | reverse complement strand
AGCTGCTCTAATGCGCTCAGCAACTGTTTTTCCAGCTCCGTCATGTGCTATTTCCCCGCCAGTATCATCCAGCTCGAGTCCTCTCCGAACTGTCCCGCTTCCGGGTTCACCCTCACGCAGCGGCGTCTCTGCTCGCCGCAGGTCGAGAGCTGTACGCCGCTGTTCCTCTCTGACAGCATGGCCTGCGTGCTCTTCTGCTCCCGGATGGTCGTATAGTTCTCGAGTATCTGCTGCCCCTGCCACCACAGAATGCCCGCGCTCGACGCTATCAGCAGCGCGGAGACCAGAACGATGGTCAGCCACGTCTGGCTGACCATGCGCAGCATCCCTTTCGTGCGCTGGCTCATGGCTGAGGACAGCTTCCG
>NZ_JBXWLA010000069.1:0-388 GCF_058191755.1 Serratia sp. CoH_122_TC_1 | reverse complement strand
CGTGCGTTGATGGCTGCCCAGCAGCAACAGGAACAACAGTTGCGCCAGCAGGCCGATATCTACCAAAGGAAATACCGGGATGCGATCAAAAACGATGAGTGTGCCAGCCGCATTGCTCCTGGTGCTGTGCTTGACCTCATGCACCAGCCCGACGGTACAGCCACCAGCGCCGATCATCCTGTTACCCCCAGAGTCAGTATTCAAGCGATGTGAGCAGCCAGCGCTGCAGGGTGACACCTGGGGTGATATCGGCAGCTATACGCTGCAACTTCAAACAGCATTATCAATCTGCGCCGGCCAGGTGGCCACGCTGAACCAATGGCGGGTATCCGTCGGGAGGTAGGCATGAAAATTATTGCACAAGAAAATAGCACAGAAATCTGGGCCA
>NZ_JBXWLA010000068.1:0-388 GCF_058191755.1 Serratia sp. CoH_122_TC_1 | reverse complement strand
CGTGCGTTGATGGCTGCCCAGCAGCAACAGGAACAACAGTTGCGCCAGCAGGCCGATATCTACCAAAGGAAATACCGTGAAGCGACCAAAAACGACAAGTGCGCTGCTGAGCGGATGCCTGATGCTGTTATTGACCTCCTGCGCGGAATGGATACCAGTTCCGCCAGTCCCAATCGTTCTATTACCCCCTGAGTCGGTATTCAAGACCTGCGAACAGCCAACGCTGCAAGGCGATACCTGGGGCGACGCTGGCAGCTATTCGTTGGCATTAAAAACGGCTTTATCAATATGCGCTGGTCAAGTGGCCACGTTGAACCAATGGCGGGTATCCGTCGGGAGGTAGGCATGAAAATTATTGCACAAGAAAATAGCACAGAAATCTGGGCCA
>NZ_JBXWLA010000067.1:0-400 GCF_058191755.1 Serratia sp. CoH_122_TC_1 | reverse complement strand
TACGGAGGGATAAGTTTCAGCTGTCATGTTTCAATTTTCAGCTTGTTCCAGATTGTTAAAGAGCAATATCTTAAACACGACTCGCAAGAGTCATCTTTAAGATTTTTTGGTTATGACTAACCGGTGATAATGTCTTTCACTCATTATCGGATTGGCGTCCCCAAGGGGATTCGAACCCCTGTTACAGCCGTGAAAGGGCAGTGTCCTAGGCCTCTAGACGATGGGGACACGAAAATCCGATTAAACTGAACGTCTTAATCGGTTCGTATCAGCATGAGTCAGAGACTCATTACATCAACAGGTAGCGCTTTTGCTCATTACTTTTTCATCAGACAATCTGTGTGAGCACTTCACGCGAATCAATATCATTAGGTAAGGAGGTGATCCAACCGCAGGTTCC
>NZ_JBXWLA010000066.1:0-404 GCF_058191755.1 Serratia sp. CoH_122_TC_1 | reverse complement strand
GGAACCTGCGGTTGGATCACCTCCTTACCTAATGATATTGATTCGCGTGAAGTGCTCACACAGATTGTCTGATGAAATGAAAGAGAGCATAAGGCTTAATCTTACCGGTTAAGTCTTAAAGCATCTTGTCGGGTCTGTAGCTCAGGTGGTTAGAGCGCACCCCTGATAAGGGTGAGGTCGGTGGTTCAAGTCCACTCAGACCCACCAATTCTCTCCTATCCTGCGTTGTCGCCCTATTCGTTTATGTGAATAAACGTCGTAGGACTTCGCTTTGACTAGAAGCGAGTTGGCGAAGGTAGTAGATAAGATGTAAAAATGCTTTTCTGATATGGGGCTATAGCTCAGCTGGGAGAGCGCCTGCCTTGCACGCAGGAGGTCAGCGGTTCGATCCCGCTTAGCTCCAC
>NZ_JBXWLA010000065.1:0-413 GCF_058191755.1 Serratia sp. CoH_122_TC_1 | reverse complement strand
CTTGGTGCGGGAGCCTACCCAATCCATAAACGCAAACAGATTTTGCCAGAGCTGTCAGAACTATCAGAGTCTATCCTCGAATTTTGGGACGATGCTGCAAAAATGCCGGACTACTATGACCACTACGTTGCGAAGGGAGGGACAAAAACGTCGTATCACCGCCCGTACACGACAGAGATAATCAAATTCATTCGCTACAGAAACAGCACGTTCCCGAAGTTGTTCGGTGATTTCAAAAATTACCTGAACGCGAACTTTGGCCCACTGACAAACCTTGGTGATAACTACCTGTCCGAACGCTATGGGCTTGAATTCGCGGCAACATGCGTCATTCCTCCCTTGCAGTGGATGTATTTCACCGCAGTGAAAGAAAATGATGCTGCTGCAGTTGCCGAACTGAAAGCAGGCATCAA
>NZ_JBXWLA010000064.1:0-441 GCF_058191755.1 Serratia sp. CoH_122_TC_1 | reverse complement strand
GCTATCTGGCAGCGCACCGGCAAGAGCGATAAAACGCACTGGATCATCTTCGTGAAGGGGGCTGAAGCCCAGGAGAAAGCACAATGAGCATGGCAAACGACACATACGAATGCTGCAGAAGGAAATGCAAGCTGGTTCATCTGCACTCTGAGCGCGTAATGGTTGAAGGGAAGCCAATCAGTGGTGTACCGGTGAAAGATTCGACCTGCCCGCGCTGTGGCTGCAAAGAGTTCTATATCGTTCGGCGTGATGATGAGGGGGACGAGTGATGGGCAATAAGCTGAGAGAACTGAGCAAGCCTGTGGCGTGGGCATTAAAAGAACACGTATGGGCTACTGGTCTTTGCGGATATGTGTGGAGAGATAAGTTAGATGATGAAGCTCCAGACGCTGAATGTGAGTCGGTAAAGGATGTTAGCCCCCTCTACTCGCAAGAGTACGT
>NZ_JBXWLA010000063.1:0-452 GCF_058191755.1 Serratia sp. CoH_122_TC_1 | reverse complement strand
ACCCCAAGCCGCCATTCATCCGCCAGCGCCGAGTCCAGCCCCACCAGCACGCCGTAGGTCGATGCCTGATAACCCGTGGCATTGGCATCACCCGACGCATGGTCCCAGGCGCCCAGCAGCTGCGCCCAGGCACCGCCGTCGTCGTCCGCCTTGATGTCCGATGACGTTGCCAGCCCTTCTGCCTGACGCAGGCGGCCGTTCAATGCATCACGCAGGTAACGGCTGTCGTTGACCTGTGCCGAGGCGATATCCGCGTGAACTTGCCCCGACAGCTGTCGGAAGGCCTGACGGGCCTCCCCGACCGAACCGGCATTCAGGATGCTCTCGAACACCGGGTTGCCCGCCGCCAGCGCGTCTGCCGCTGCCGCCACTGCACGCTCGTTTTGCGTTTGCGCCACGCTGGCAAAGGAGGTGTCGTTACGGCCGACGCTCAGCGTGACCTGATTCGGTTG
>NZ_JBXWLA010000062.1:0-557 GCF_058191755.1 Serratia sp. CoH_122_TC_1 | reverse complement strand
GCATTCCGCTAAGGCGGTCAGTGGATTATGAGGATGTTACTTACCCCTTACCTGCAGCGTGAACTGGGCGTGGTGTTACTGCGCCCAGGCAGTGACTTGCTGCAATATTTCAGTGGCCGTGCGCGGCTGCTGATCGCCAGTGAGCCAGACGAGTTAAAACCTCTGCCTTCCGGCCTGCTGCCAGCAGTAGAACAGAGCCTGGCGGCGGATCCGCGGTTGTCCTCTTTCTTCCAACATGATCGGGTTATCGACGCTGCTGGTGGAGTTGATGCATTGAGTGCTTGGTTGAAGCGTGGCACAGAATGCCAGTGGACCGCCGGCGACGATTACCATCACCATAATATGGACATCCTGAACTATGACGGTCGACCGATCCGACTGTGCTGGCACCATGAGCATCGCCTACGGGAACAAACGTTGCCGGAGCTGGATGCCATCGCCGCGCAGAACGTAGCGGACTGGGTAGTTTACCGTGCCCGGTCTCATTTCATGTTTGGTGAAGACCACCAGCTAAGTCTGCCGGAGTTGTGTTGGTGGGCGGTGCTGAAAGAAGTGTC
>NZ_JBXWLA010000061.1:0-560 GCF_058191755.1 Serratia sp. CoH_122_TC_1 | reverse complement strand
CACGCCCTTCATCGCCTCTGACTGCCTAGGCATCCACCGTGTACGCTTAGTCACTTAACCTCACAACCCGAAGGTGTTTCCACTTTCGTGCTGCTACATTTGAGAGACTCTATGACAGGTTAATCCTTACCCCAGTACATCTACGGAGGGATAAGTTTCAGCTGTCATGTTTCAATTTTCAGCTTGTTCCAGATTGTTAAAGAGCAAAATACTTCGCAGCATACTGTTGCCAGTACACTCTGAAGTATTGAAATACAGGACTATATGGTGGAGCTAAGCGGGATCGAACCGCTGACCTCCTGCGTGCAAGGCAGGCGCTCTCCCAGCTGAGCTATAGCCCCATACAGTCACGTGCAGTACCTTTTCCACTTCGAGAAGTGGTAGGCCTGAGTGGACTTGAACCACCGACCTCACCCTTATCAGGGGTGCGCTCTAACCACCTGAGCTACAAGCCTATAAAGGTATTTCTGCTCGTTACTTTCTATCAGACAATCTGTGTGAGCACTTCACGCGAATCAATATCATTAGGTAAGGAGGTGATCCAACCGCAGGTTCCCCTA
>NZ_JBXWLA010000060.1:0-569 GCF_058191755.1 Serratia sp. CoH_122_TC_1 | reverse complement strand
AGCGACTCAAAACCGGGGACGCTTAATGCTTTTTTGAACAGTCCAGGGCAGGATGAACTGTCGCCTGCAATAGTGGCAATAGTGGATGAAATGCGTGCAGCGGCAGCGGCGTATGCAGAGGTTGCCTCTGATGCCGCAATGCGCGCCAAAGTATCAGCAGAAAATGCACAGAACAACGCTGACGCTAACACGTACTACACCACGCCAGAAGACGCTGACGGAACGATAGCCGGTTTGGCCGGAACTCCAAACGGGAAATCATTCAGGGTAGGTCAAGGCCCAGGTAAAGGTTTCAAAACCTACATGAACGTCAATGGGGTTGCGGTGGAAATTAGCGCAAGTGCTGGGGCTAATGTAGTCACTCAATTGCAAACAAGTTTCCATGATTACTCACATGACAATAGCTACCTTCACAGTGAGCTATATTCGGAAGTTGTGTCATCAATTGACTTCAACGATATTGGCAATATTAATCTCGGTGATACATCACTTATCCGTATCACTGACTTAAACACACATGATGCATTCCTGAGTACAATTCAGTTTTCTCAGGTTTCATCCTCTACCTT
>NZ_JBXWLA010000059.1:0-587 GCF_058191755.1 Serratia sp. CoH_122_TC_1 | reverse complement strand
GGCAAGCTGTATGGTTTCGACATACGTTTCCAGACCGGCGACAAAACGTTTGTTGCCGATGACAAATACAAAACGGCGCTAACACCTGCCTCCGGGACATTTACCGCGCCGATGTCTTTAACTGTCGTGCGTGCGTGCGGAGATACACACCGCAGTGGGACCCAGTATGGACCAACCCGACCCATCACGGCAGCAGCTGGCGGCATTGGAGGCGGTGGTGTGCAAATGTATGCCGGTTGGCGTTACCCAACCACAAGTGATACCAGCTTCCTTAACTGGCCTGTGGAAAAGGACTGGGCGTGGCCTTTTGAATTTTGGTTGGACTGCAATGAAAAGCAAGATAGCCCGCGCAATGTGGCGATTGAAGTGTTCAACCGACCTGTTGGTTTCCTTGGTGCGGGAGCCTACCCAATCCATAAACGCAAACAGATTTTGCCAGAGCTGTCAGAACTATCAGAGTCTATCCTAGAATTTTGGGACGATGCTGCAAAAATGCCGGACTATTATGATTACTACGTTGCGAAGGGAGGGACAAAAACGTCGTATCACCGCCCGTACACGACAGAGATAATCAAATTCATTCGTTA
>NZ_JBXWLA010000058.1:0-597 GCF_058191755.1 Serratia sp. CoH_122_TC_1 | reverse complement strand
GCTGTGAGTTCAATGGGTCGATGCAACGCTATCCTTAATCAAGGGGGGACGTTGCCATGAAACGAAGAACTCGGATTAACTACACGCCAGAGCAGAAGGCGATTATCTGGGACAGGTATAAGCAAGGTGATTCCCTGCATGATATCGCCAGAATGTTCGACAGATTTCATTCTTCTATTATGCCGACTATCCACCAGACTGGTGGGTATCGCCCTCCTGTTCGAAAGCGGCACCGGCTGGCTCTTTCACTTGATGAAAGAGAGGAGATATCCAGAGGATTGGTAGCAAGACGTAGCATCAGGGATATCGCTGATAAATTATCAAGAGCCCCCTCAACGATTAGCCGCGAGATCAAGAGGCATGGAGGTGCAAAACAATACCGTGCAGCAAAAGCAGATACAGCTGCGTGGGAAAGTGCTCTGAGACCAAAACCTTGCAAGCTAATTGAAAGCCCCACATTGTGTAAACTCATTGCAGAAAAGATGCATCAGGACTGGTCGCCGGAACAAATCGCCGGTTGGCTGAAACGCTGTTATCCGGATAATCAGGAAATGCATGTGTCACACGAAACGATTTATAAAACGCTTTTTATACAAA
>NZ_JBXWLA010000057.1:0-628 GCF_058191755.1 Serratia sp. CoH_122_TC_1 | reverse complement strand
CCGGGGAGCATTAAAAAAAGAACTACAGCAATGCCTCAGAAGCGGAAGAGCGGTTCGTAGATCCCGAACGTCATCACTTAAAGGGAAAGGATTAGGGAAAATCCCGAATGCGATACCTATCAGCGAAAGGCCATCGGAAACCGCAGACAGAGCCATACCTGGTCACTGGGAAGGTGATCTGATCCAGGGCTCGAAAAACTCCTATATCGTCACCCTCGTAGAACGCCATTCCCGCTTTGTTATGTTGGCTAAAATCAGGGACAACAAGACCATAACGGTTATATCTGCACTCATCAGACAAGCCCGGGAATTGCCTGTTGAGCTTTATAAAACATTAACCTGGGATCGGGGAGCTGAAATGACCAGCCACACCCGGTTTACTGTAGCAACAGACATCCAGATTTACTTCTGTGATCCTCAATCTCCCTGGCAACGTGGCTCAAATGAAAATACGAACAGGTTGCTCAGACAATATTTTCCAAAGGGAACTGACTTATCGGTTCACAGTCAGCAGAGACTAAACAGCGTTGCCAGACAGCTCAACGAAAGACCGAGAAAAACGCTAGACTATGAATCACCCGCAGAACGGTTCAATAAGTGTGTTGCGTCCATCAGTTGAACTCACAGC
>NZ_JBXWLA010000056.1:0-654 GCF_058191755.1 Serratia sp. CoH_122_TC_1 | reverse complement strand
GATTAAGATGGGATTAATCACCAAAGAGAACCGTTTGGGTGTGAACAACGGCAAGGGGAACACCTCGAACCTTTACTACCTGACTTTAGATACCCCTGTGTCATCAGAAAGCATAGCCCCCTGTGCCGTCAAAAAGCATAGGGTTATGTCGTCAAAAAGCACAGGGCTATGCCAGCAGGTGGCACCCCCTATGCCGTCAGAAAGCACACCCCCTGTGTCACCTGATGGCACCAGAACCAGTCACTCTCTTGAACCTGTCATTGAACCAAAAGAAAAACCCCCTATAGCCCCCCAGAGCGAACAACCTCAGGCGGACATATCGGGCATGGCTGGGGAAGTGCTGGATTTTTTGAATGAGAAAATCAACGGCAAGACACCGAAGCGTGTCAGCACCCTGTTAGAAATCACTGAGCGCCTGGCTGAAGGTAACACCGTGGACGAACTGAAGCTGGTGGCAGAACACCGCGCAAGCCTGCTGCTGAACAATCCAGCAATGGGGCACATGCTCAGCGCCAAGATGATTTTTGACCCGGTACGTTTTGGCGGATATCTGGCAGCGGCTAACACCTGGAATAACCAGCGCACTCGCAAAGCAGCAATGGCCGATGCAGTGGAGCAACAACGTCAGGATCCGCCTGTTGGTGATATCCCCGA
>NZ_JBXWLA010000055.1:0-662 GCF_058191755.1 Serratia sp. CoH_122_TC_1 | reverse complement strand
CCCGAGCGGCCAAAGGGAGCAGACTGTAAATCTGCCGTCACAGACTTCGAAGGTTCGAATCCTTCCCCCACCACCATATCTTGCCTTCGGCAGTTAACTGGCCAGCGAAAAACGCGCAATGGTTAAATTGCAGAAGGAGAAGGCGAAAGCCTTCGACAAGAATCGAGTTGTGCAGCGCTAGCGCAGCCGGCCCGAAGGGTGAGAGTTAAGCGACGAACAATCCTTCTCCTCCCTAAAAATTCTACAGAAAAGTCAGGTAGCCGAGTTCCAGGATGCGGGCATCGTATAATGGCTATTACCTCAGCCTTCCAAGCTGATGATGTGGGTTCGATTCCCACTGCCCGCTCCAAGATGTGCTGATATAGCTCAGTTGGTAGAGCGCACCCTTGGTAAGGGTGAGGTCGGCAGTTCGAATCTGCCTATCAGCACCACTTCTTATAATCTCGCCCCCTGATTTTCTTTCTGTTCTGGATTCAACAAGCAAATGCTTGGTTGATGTGGTGATACCACCGATTTATCCGTGTCTTAGAGGGACAATCGATGTCTAAAGAAAAGTTTGAACGTTCAAAACCGCACGTTAACGTCGGTACTATCGGCCACGTTGACCACGGTAAAACTACCCTGACTGCAGCAATCACCACCGTTCTGGCTAAAACCTACGG
>NZ_JBXWLA010000054.1:0-849 GCF_058191755.1 Serratia sp. CoH_122_TC_1 | reverse complement strand
ATGCGCTGGGTGCGCGGTAGGTGCAGGGTGATGGCTTTGGTTATTGTGCATTATCGATGGTACTCAGCGAATACCATCTGTAATGCCGTCATGCCAGTTGCAGAACGCCCTGATCTTCCGATTCGGAATAAGCGATCAAGCCACTGTACTCAGGCACCGTATCGCCATTCTCAGCCTCAAACGCTGGAATAGTACCGTTGGTAATGGTGTAGGACGGCTGGTCGTCCTCTACTGCAAAGCGCGCCAGCTCTTTAATCTGCTCCAGGGTAAGTACGATTTTGCTCATGGTTCTCTCTCTTCTTGTAGCTCAAGGTTTAGGCTGATTACTTGACCTATGTTCAGGAAATTTCTCCGCATAAATGCTCTATTCATTTTGGGAATAAACAGAAGGAACATTTATGGGTTTCAAATACGAAAAATATAATCTCAGCGCTGGTGATATCGTCAGGGCTACATGCTCACATCAGTTAAACGTGTTACTGATGACTGAATCAAACTTCAATAACTATCGCAATGGTCGGCGAGCTGAGTATGTAGGCGGCTTATGTAAACGCTCTCCGGCGGATATCCAAGTTCCTCACTCAGGGATCTGGTACGTTGTGATTCAGTCACCAGGTGGTGGGGGCGAGCGATACAGCATTAGCATCATCTCGACATAGAGCTTCAAACCGTGCCTGCTCCAAGGCGCACTCAAGAGCGGCGATGATTTCTGTTTGTTTGCCGCTCTTTACATAGTCTGTACTTGCCATACCAGTCCCTTGACCCACATCTCTGGCCCAGATTTCTGTGCTATTTTCTTGTGCAATAATTTTCATGCCTACCTCCCGACGGATACCCGCCATTGGTTCA
>NZ_JBXWLA010000053.1:0-1207 GCF_058191755.1 Serratia sp. CoH_122_TC_1 | reverse complement strand
TGTAAGCATACCCGTTTTAGTTCCACGCACTTTTTGAGACTTCCGTGTTTTCAGCCATCAGTCGGTACTCTTCCGGCGTCAGGTTGTTCAGCGATTCGTGAGGGCGTTCGCTGTTATATTCCGTCAGCCAGCGCTCTGTGATTTCCCGGGCCTCATTCAGTGTTCTAAACAGGTAAAAATCCAGGATTTCTGTCCGGTACGTCCGGTTAAACCGTTCGATGAAGGCATTCTGTGTCGGCTTGCCAGGCTTGATAAATTCCAGCAACACACCATGTTCTTCAGCCCACTGTGCCAGCGTCAGTGAGACCAGTTCTGGTCCGTTGTCCATCCGCATTTTCAGCGGGTAGCCACGGTTTGCCACGATCCGCTCCAGTACCCGGACAACACGTTGAGCCGGGATATTCAGGTCGATTTCTATCGCCAGTACTTCCCGGTTAAAATCATCCACCACATTGAAGGTCCGGAAGCGTCTACCACAGACCAGCGCATCATGCATAAAGTCTATCGACCAGCTCTGGTTAAGTGCCTCAGGCGCCACCAGTGGCGACGGGTTGCGTACCGGCAGCCGTTGTTTTCCCTTACGACGAAAATTCAGTTTCAGCAGGCAGTAAATCCGGTGAACGCGTTTGTGGTTCCAGGTATTGCCCTGCCTGCGCAGCAGTTGGAACAGCTTCTTAAAACCGTAGCGCGGATAGCGTTCTGCCAGTTCAGTCAGCGCATGGATCACCGGCTCATCACGCCGGGAATCGGGCTGATAAAAATAGACCGTCCTGCTCAGCGATAACGTCCTGCAGGCCTGACGTAAACTCATGGCAAATTGCGCTGTCAGATAGCTGACGAGTTCACGTTTTATCGCTGGTTTTAAAGCTTTTTTTCGATGACGTCTTTAAGTGCCCGGCACTCAAGGCTGAGGTCAGCAAACATCTGTTTGAGCCTCCGGTTCTCGTCTTCCAGATCTTTGATTTTTTTAATATCGGCCGCTTCCATTCCGCCATACTTTGCCTTCCAGTTGTAATAGCTGGCTTCCGAAATAGCGGCTTCACGGCACACATCCTTGACGGTACGTCCGGCTTCGACGGACTTCAATACGGCGATGATCTGGTGTTCGGTGAATCGGATCTTACGCATAGCGATCTCCTCCGGGGACATAATCAGTATGTCGGAAGATCTCTAAAAGTGAATGGTTCGGATTACAGGGATGCTTACA
>NZ_JBXWLA010000052.1:0-1316 GCF_058191755.1 Serratia sp. CoH_122_TC_1 | reverse complement strand
GCTGCGGTCAGCTGGTCTGCCGCGTCCACGGTGATGCCCACTTCCGAACCGGTGGCAATCAGGATGACGTCCGGCGTACCGGCGCAGTCCTTCAGCACATAGCCACCGCGGTACACGTTGGCCAGTTGCTCCGCGGTACGTGGCTGCTGGGTCAGGTTCTGACGGGAGAAAATCAGCGTGGTCGGGCCGTCCTGACGTTCGATACCGTACTGCCACGCCACCGCCGATTCCACCTGGTCACACGGACGCCAGGTGCTCATGTTCGGGGTCACGCGCAGGCTGGCCATTTGCTCAACCGGCTGGTGCGTCGGGCCGTCTTCGCCCAGACCGATGGAGTCATGGGTGTAGACGAACACGTTGCGGATTTTCATCAGCGCCGCCATACGCACCGCATTACGGGCGTATTCCACGAACATCAGGAAGGTCGCCGAGTACGGCAGGAAGCCGCCGTGCAGCGCGATACCGTTGGTGATGGCGGTCATGCCGAACTCGCGCACGCCGTAGTGGATGTAGTTACCCGCCAGGTCTTCGTTGAGGGGCTTGGAGCCGGACCACATGGTCAGGTTGCTCGGTGCCAGGTCAGCGGAGCCGCCGAGGAATTCAGGCAGCACCTTGCCGAAGGTTTCCAGCGCGTTCTGCGACGCCTTGCGGCTCGCGATGTTGGCCGGGTTAGCCTGCAGTTTTTCAACAAAGGCTTTGGCTTCGGCTTTCCAGTTGGCCGGCAGCTCACCGTTCACACGGCGTTTGAACTCGGCAGCCAGCTCTGGGAAGGCCTTGGCATAGGCGGCGAAACGGTCGTTCCAGGCCGCTTCTTTGGCCTTGCCGGCTTCTTTGGCGTCCCACTGGGCATAAATGTCCTGCGGGATGTCGAAGGCGGCGTATTTCCAGCCCAGCGCTTCGCGGGTGGCGGCCACTTCGGCAGCGCCCAGCGCCGCACCGTGCACGTCGTGGGTGCCGGCCTTGTTCGGTGAACCAAAACCAATCACGGTTTTGCACATCAGCAGGGACGGCTTGTCGGTGACCTTGCGGGCTTCTTCAATCGCGGCCTTGATGGCGTCCGGGTTGTGACCGTCAACGTGACGCACCACGTGCCAGCCGTAGGCTTCAAAGCGCTCGGCGGTGTTGTCGGTGAACCAGCCTTCAACGTGACCGTCGATGGAGATGCCGTTGTCATCGTAGAACGCCGTCAGTTTGCCGAGCTTGAGGGTACCGGCCAGCGAGCAGACTTCGTGGGAGATGCCTTCCATCATGCAGCCGTCGCCCATGAAGGCGTAGGTGTGGTGGTCGACGATGTCATGGCCCGGGCGGTTGAACTG
>NZ_JBXWLA010000051.1:0-1627 GCF_058191755.1 Serratia sp. CoH_122_TC_1 | reverse complement strand
GAAATGGTAAACGCTGACATTGCCGAAAGATGTCAATAGATATGCAGATGTAGCTACGTGAATAAAACAAAGTCTCTGGTAAGTAGACAGAATAACCTGAGTTTCCAGGCTGGCAAAGATATATACTGGCAGCCATAAGTATGACAGGAAAGTAGGGGATAGCAGATGGCAGTTGAGTGGGTAGATGTGGCTGATAGTACTGTAAAAATCGGGCTGGGCTCTGTAATAGCGCTCATCACTACTTGCGTGACACTTAAGGTAACCCATAGGCATGAATTTAAAAAGGAGTTAATAGCACAGCGCAGGAAAGAACTGGATGTAAAAACTGAGCGTTATATCAATTTTTTATCCAGCTCCCGGATGATGTTGCAGAAGCATAAGTTTGCCTCTTTTCAGCATGATAACCACGATTATATTGAGTACATCCGGTTGCATGAAATTATTTCGGTCACCGCCGAAAATGACGTTCGAATCCATGCTTTTGATACATTTTCGTCCGTCGATCAGGCTATCACAATGGGTACAGCTGAACGCGTCGAGAAGAAACCCATCCATGATAAGGCTCAAGAAGCTTTACAGATTTTTCAGGTCACCGTTAATTCAGAACTAAGAAAAGAAAAGGAATCTATTGAAAAATCAAACACTAATCTATCCTTCTGGAAGTTCTGGCGGTGGTAATCACACAAAACTGGACTGAATACCCTTAACGTCCAGTGACGACAAAAGCGGCGCTTTGATACGTAAAGATCCACTGGCCGGATTGGTTTATACTGGCTTATCTCTCCAGAAACAGGCTGATACGGATGAACAAGATCTACCACTACACCGACCTGAACGGACTCCAAGGCATTGTTGAAAATCATTGCCTGCGGGCGACCAACCTGTATTTTCTCAACGACGAAGAGGAAATGCATCATGGTATCGCAGCTTTCGAAAATGCACTCAACCATCTAAATGAAGAACTGAGCCAGGAAAGCATTACAATCCTTCGTAATACACTTGCCAGGCACCGGTTACATCAGGCGAGGCATAATTATAATATTTCATTCTGCCAAAAGTCTGATCTGCTTAGCCAGTGGCGCGGCTATGCCGCTACGCAAGGGGTATGTCTGGAGTTCGACAGTGATAAATTAGAGAGTGCCCTCGATTACCAGGATTATCAGGTATTATCACGTGGAGTATTTTATACCAGTAGAGATTCCACGCTGGAAGCGAAAGCGGAAATACTCACTTTTCTAAAGGAAGAAAGTATTGTTGAGATAAGTAAAGAGAATCAGTTATTTGAATATACGAGTGCATCTCAACTGGTAAATAGGTTGACGCCGTTTTTCAAGCACGATAGTTTTAAGGAAGAAAGCGAGTACAGGATCGTCATACAGCCTAATATAAAGTCTGCGCCAGTTAAATTCCGGGTAAACCAGCACGGTCTTATTCCCTATCTTGAAGTAAAAGCCAAACAGGACAACGCTTTTGACGGACGACTGCCGCTAAAAAATGTAAAGATCGGTCCCTGCAAAAACCGGGCGTTTATGACGCAGGGTATCGAGTTCCTGCTCAACTACAACGGCTATAAGAAAACTAAGCTTTCCTATACTGATGTGCCTTTTCGGGCTTAGCCAGCAGTGGG
>NZ_JBXWLA010000050.1:0-1706 GCF_058191755.1 Serratia sp. CoH_122_TC_1 | reverse complement strand
TCGGGTTCGAAAAAATATCAAGTCTTGAAGAGTGACCAAGCAGTAATTCATTTAGTTGAATTATTACGAAAGTTAATTTTCGAGCATCGCTTCACGAGTTGAAGCAAATCAAGCTTTTAATTGAAGAGTTTGATCATGGCTCAGATTGAACGCTGGCGGCAGGCCTAACACATGCAAGTCGAGCGGTAGCACAGGAGAGCTTGCTCTCTGGGTGACGAGCGGCGGACGGGTGAGTAATGTCTGGGAAACTGCCTGATGGAGGGGGATAACTACTGGAAACGGTAGCTAATACCGCATAACGTCTTCGGACCAAAGTGGGGGACCTTCGGGCCTCACGCCATCAGATGTGCCCAGATGGGATTAGCTAGTAGGTGGGGTAATGGCTCACCTAGGCGACGATCCCTAGCTGGTCTGAGAGGATGACCAGCCACACTGGAACTGAGACACGGTCCAGACTCCTACGGGAGGCAGCAGTGGGGAATATTGCACAATGGGCGCAAGCCTGATGCAGCCATGCCGCGTGTGTGAAGAAGGCCTTCGGGTTGTAAAGCACTTTCAGCGAGGAGGAAGGGTGGTGTGTTAATAGCGCATCACATTGACGTTACTCGCAGAAGAAGCACCGGCTAACTCCGTGCCAGCAGCCGCGGTAATACGGAGGGTGCAAGCGTTAATCGGAATTACTGGGCGTAAAGCGCACGCAGGCGGTTTGTTAAGTCAGATGTGAAATCCCCGCGCTTAACGTGGGAACTGCATTTGAAACTGGCAAGCTAGAGTCTTGTAGAGGGGGGTAGAATTCCAGGTGTAGCGGTGAAATGCGTAGAGATCTGGAGGAATACCGGTGGCGAAGGCGGCCCCCTGGACAAAGACTGACGCTCAGGTGCGAAAGCGTGGGGAGCAAACAGGATTAGATACCCTGGTAGTCCACGCTGTAAACGATGTCGACTTGGAGGTTGTGCCCTTGAGGCGTGGCTTCCGGAGCTAACGCGTTAAGTCGACCGCCTGGGGAGTACGGCCGCAAGGTTAAAACTCAAATGAATTGACGGGGGCCCGCACAAGCGGTGGAGCATGTGGTTTAATTCGATGCAACGCGAAGAACCTTACCTACTCTTGACATCCAGAGAATTCGCTAGAGATAGCTTAGTGCCTTCGGGAACTCTGAGACAGGTGCTGCATGGCTGTCGTCAGCTCGTGTTGTGAAATGTTGGGTTAAGTCCCGCAACGAGCGCAACCCTTATCCTTTGTTGCCAGCACGTAATGGTGGGAACTCAAAGGAGACTGCCGGTGATAAACCGGAGGAAGGTGGGGATGACGTCAAGTCATCATGGCCCTTACGAGTAGGGCTACACACGTGCTACAATGGCGTATACAAAGAGAAGCGAACTCGCGAGAGCAAGCGGACCTCATAAAGTACGTCGTAGTCCGGATTGGAGTCTGCAACTCGACTCCATGAAGTCGGAATCGCTAGTAATCGTAGATCAGAATGCTACGGTGAATACGTTCCCGGGCCTTGTACACACCGCCCGTCACACCATGGGAGTGGGTTGCAAAAGAAGTAGGTAGCTTAACCTTCGGGAGGGCGCTTACCACTTTGTGATTCATGACTGGGGTGAAGTCGTAACAAGGTAACCGTAGGGGAACCTGCGGTTGGATCACCTCCTTACCTAATGATATTGATTCGCGTGAAGTGCTCACACAGATTGTCTGAT
>NZ_JBXWLA010000049.1:0-1987 GCF_058191755.1 Serratia sp. CoH_122_TC_1 | reverse complement strand
TGGCCGTTCGGTGCCACTTCCACCGCGTAGCGCGAACCCGGTTCGAAGCTGACGTTATTCGTCACATTCAAGGTGCCGATCGAGTTGCCGGGTGCCACGGTGCCGCCACTGCGCGCGGTCAATGAGCCCACCGTACCAGAACCGCCCAGTACGCCAGCGTTTTGCACCCTAACGTCCGACGTGACAGAACCGTTAACCGCCAGCAGACCGGTATTGACCCACGTTGGACCGGTGTAGGTGTTGGTGCCGGTCAACACCAGTGCCCCCTGACCTTCCTTCGTCAGGCCGCCGTGGCCGCGAATATCGTTGGAGTACACTTCCACCGAACAATGGTAGTCATCACAAATACGCGCCTGCAGCGTGCCGCGATCGATCTCAGCCCCTTGGCCTGGAATGTTGGCGATAAACTGCGAGGAACCATACGCAACCCCTGTCGGATCCGGAATGCGGAATTCTTCAGGAATATCTTCGACGGTGTAGAACATCCCTGGCCCATTAATCGCCTTGCCCAGGTTGATCATCCCCCAGCCGTACAGCGCATCGATGCCCGGTGCGCCCATATCGGTCGCGGTGGTTTTCAGCACGTCGGCAATTTGCGCTGACGTCATGTACGGGAAACGTTGGAGTAATACAGCAACCGCACCGGTTACGTGTGGCGTCGCCATTGAGGTGCCGTTCTTATTGCCATAGTCAGAGACCAACTGATGAGGATCTGAACCGTTGGCCACGGTGCTGTAGATTTTACTGCCCGGCGACGAGACGCAGAAACTGGCGGTATAGCCACAGCGTGAAGAGAAGCTGCTGATGGTATAAGGCACAGTGTTGGTGGAAGCATCATCCTGTGCGACGCTGGCAACAGACAGCCAGTTAGGCGCAATATCCGGCACAAAATAGGCCAAGCCGCTGATCACATCCGGTTGGTTGTAGTTACCGTCGTTACCGGCAGCGAACAACACCAGAATGTTTTTACGGGCGGCGTCAATCGCGCCCTGATAACCCGCTCCCGCCAGGCTACCCAGCAAAGGTTTCACCTGATCAAACTGTTCCTGTGCATCTTTTAACTCGAAATGCAGGGCATCCGGTTTTTTGCCATTATCCGAAAGGAAATCCGGAATACTGACCCCCCAGCTGTTGTTGATCACCCGTACGCCGCTTTTGATCATCGCCTGCCAACCCGCATTGGTCACGCTGCCATCCAGCCCGAGGAACTCGCCATAGGCCGGGCCGTCATTGTCGTTATCAACACTGATGATCTGTGAGTCAAACGCCACGCCGTGCATGCCGGTTCCGTCACGGTTAGCCCCGCTGATGCCGGCCACGTGTACACCGTGATTGCTCAGCAGGCCTTGAGTACCACTGTAGAAGTGGAAGGTTCCATCGAAGTAGAAACGATCCCCGGCCTTAATCCCATCACGGTGCGGATCGGTATAGGCGCGGTAACCCTCGGTAACCACATTCACCAGCTTGCCGTCACCCGCAAATTCAGGGTGTTTGTTCACTGGGGTATCGAAGATCCCCACCTTTTGCCCTTTACCGGTATAACCTGCCGCATAGGCTTCATCAGCGTGGATCGCCCCCAACCCCCAGTTCGCCTTGAATTCATCGCTGCGCCAGCTGGCTGGATCGCCCAACTTCCCCCCTTCCGTATAAGGCGTGGCCTGTACACCTCCGGCTGCCAGCAACGCACACAATAGGGCGTTCAGTTTCCACGTCGGCGCCAATGCCGGTTTATTCTTTCCTGTAGCTTGCTTCATTCCCTTATCCTTTTTGTTTTAGTCAAACCGCCACCCAGTGAGGCGGTTTGTCCCTCAGTTTTTTAAGATCAGAAATGCCAGGTAAAACCGGCGTTAACGCTGTTGTCCTGATAGTTTTGCGACAGCAGGCCGCCATAGCCCAGCGACAGGGTGGCATTCTTGTTCACCGCCACTTCTGCACTGGCCTTCAGCACCGCACCGTCACGCGATGCCGACACGCTGTTCACCACAAA
>NZ_JBXWLA010000048.1:0-2351 GCF_058191755.1 Serratia sp. CoH_122_TC_1 | reverse complement strand
CGGTATTTCCTTTGGTAGATATCGGCCTGCTGGCGCAACTGTTGTTCCTGTTGCTGCTGGGCAGCCATCAACGCACGGTTCTGCGCATCCTGGGTTTGCAGAGTGGCGATCAGCCCGGCCTGCTGCGTCAATGTCTTTTGCTGTTCAGCTAATTGCTGACGGGCCAGCTCCAGTCGATGCGATAAAAGCGAGCTGTAACCACCCAAGCAGATTGACGCCACCAGCAGGAGAAGCATTCCCCCTCCGGCCAGTTTTGAGAGCAAGCCGCTCATGCCAGAGCCTGGCGCGCACGCTCGAATCGCTCTTGGCGGTCTGCTAGCCCATTCTTGCCGCCGTTGATCAGCAGCGTTACCCGCTCTACGTCGCCCGCATATTTCCCACAATTCCGGGATTGCCAGAACCAACCAGCTGAGCGCATGGCGTACTCGTCCTTTTCCAATAGCTCAGGCACCAACAGCAAATCGGTTTTCACGCCAATGCTGCAGGCGCGGTAATTATCCAGGCCGGTGATCTGAATCAGCCCGCGCCCGCGATATTTCCAACCATCACCCGGGCCTTTGTTACCCAGGCGGCGGCCGTAAACCAGATTGGCGATCGCTGCCTGGCGATTTTCCGGCACCGCCGTTTCCCCTCTCTGACGGCCCAGCATCTTGCATTGTTCTACCGTCAGGCGTTTTCCGAACGTAGATTGCAGGCCGGCAACGCTGTAATTGAAGGATTCTGCAGTAGCAGTAAAACCTGCTGATTCATGCCCCACTTGGGCGATAAACATTGCCTGCTCTACTGGAGAGGCGATCCCGAACTCGGTGAAAGTCGCTTCCAGATGAGGAAACCAGCGCGTGGCTAATCCGGCAGAAATACCAGCCGCCTCTATAAATTGGTCTTTTTTCATGGGTTATTCCTGCTTTGGGGAGCCGGTGCGAGTGCTGGCAATACGGCGCAGCATATTTCCGAAATAGTCGACGCCGGCATAGCCAATAAACATGCTGCCGAGATAGGCATAGGTTGAGTCCCAGCCGATAGCGGCCAGGCAATCTTTGATGAAATACGCGACCATTGCGCACATAGCGGCATCAATCAATCGGCGCGTCCATCCCTGCTGTCCAACGTATGAACTGCGCAGCAACGCCATCAACGCAGCGGTAGCTGCATAACCGCCTCCCTCCTTGTGTGCGGCAAGCCATGCGAGCAGCGGCCCCCACACATCGGGGTTTTTGTCAGGCATTTTCATGTCCTCCCCCTGTCGGGGCTGGCCCGATCTCCGGGTGATATAAACGACAAAACCCCGCCGAAGCGAGGTTTTTTAAGTTGATAAGCTACGTCACTGCGTAACCACTCTTATCAGACTAAAGCACAATTTGCGGACCGCGTTAGTGGTTTTTCATACATATTTTCACGCTCGGTTTCCGGGTCCATCTCCAGCCTGATATCCAGCATCGATAGGCAGCCTTCTATGAAGTTTTCTCCCATATGCAGCCCTATCCGGATCAGCTTTTCGTCCTTCTTGAATGCCCGAGCAATTGCCCGCTTTGGCATGTTAAAGATATAGTGCAACACGACGAGCTCATACTCATCGGGACGCCGGCGTTTCAGTTGGGCCATGCACCCCTCAATGACTAGACCATCGTCATCACAGCAGGACAACCGTGATTTACCCGTTTGTGGTAACAGCCCTTTGAACCCTGCAGCGATCGGCGAGTAGTCGACACCATTATGGTCGCCAGCAGCCCAACCGCCCCAACGTTCCAGTACAGCCTGAATATCTCTCATGATTTTGCCCCGCGTTTGTTTGCCGTGCTGATCGCCCCAATACCAAATGCCTTGTTCAACGTGCGCACCAGGTGGAATAACTGGCTGCCGTGCTTGGCCTCCCATGCACCCACGTCATCATGCAGCTCGTCATGGCATTCACGGGTCAGGGGGATGGTGAAGATATCGTGTGGTTTGGTACCGGTGCCGCCGAGCCCGTGATCGATAATGTGGTGTGGGTCGTCTGCCGGACGTTTGCAGCCACAGCAGCATGGCTGCGACTTCACCCATTGGGTGTATTTCTCACACTCCCAGCGGGTCAGTTTAGGCAGCAGAAAAAGGCCTGCAGGGGGCTCAGGGTCAACATCAACGGTCAGCGCCGGCTTAACCTTCTCGACGCATTCGTTAATGATCGCCTGTGGGGCTTTCTCCCACACAATATCGGCCTCTCTGCGCGTTCCTGTTGGGATAGTGGCTGGTGGAAGGCGTAGAGAAAAGCGGGCTACCGCATCAGGCAACAGATCCGACACTTCTTTCAGCACCGCCCACCAACACAACTCCGGCAGACTTAGCTGGTGGTCTTCACCAAACATGAAATGAGA
>NZ_JBXWLA010000047.1:0-2702 GCF_058191755.1 Serratia sp. CoH_122_TC_1 | reverse complement strand
CTACAGCAGGACTACTCGAAAAGGCTGGACGAGTGGGAGAACGCCTTCGCGGAATGGCGGACGATGTCTGGTCTTATTCAACGGGAGAACGCGGCGCTGAACGAGCGCGTCACGGTCTTGAGCAGGCAGGTGCAGAGTTTGAGCGAGCAGCTGCGCCGGTTGTCGAAAGGCTGAACGCGATAGAAACTCACCGGCAGCAGGAGCGGGCGGTGCAGCACCAGAAAGCGCTGGAGCTGGAACGATCGCAGTGGCAGCATCATGGTCCTTCGCTATGATAAGCCGGGTTCTATTAATTAGTTGTTATGTAAAGATATTTAAATTTTTCAACATGAGGTATTTTTATGAATACATATATTTTCCTGGGAGGGGCTATTGTGGCTGAAGTCATAGGCACCACCTTTATGAAATATTCAGAAGGATTTACACGCCTGTGGCCGTCTGTAGGAACTGCAATAAGTTATTGCGCTGCCTTTTATCTGCTTTCCCAAACATTGGAAAATATACCTACCGGTATTGCTTACGCAATTTGGTCTGGTGCGGGAATTGTACTAATAAGCCTAGCTGGTTGGTTGGTTAGCGGTCAAAAACTTGATTGGCCCGCAATTGCAGGAATGTTCCTTATTTGCGTTGGAGTTTTGGTTATTAATATTTTTTCAAAATCTTCTGCGCATTAACTTTTTACCGAAGCATATTGGCCAAAGCAAAAGGATTTCCTTGAGATCCTTTCTTTCTGCGCGTAATCTTTTTCCCTGTAAACAAAAAAACCACCGCTACCAACGGTGGTTCGTTTGCCGGAATTCAGAGCTACCAACTCTTTGTTCCGATGGTAACTGGCTTTCACGGAGCGCAGATACCTAAACTGTCCTTTCAGTGTAGCCGCACTCAGGCTTTCACTTCAAGAACTCTGTAGGCATTCTCTACAATCTCTGCTCCGTGAACCCAGTTACCAATGGCTACCGCCACTGGCGATTTGTCGTGTCTTTCCGGGTTGGACTCAAGTTGATAGTTACCGGAACGGGCGTGGTAGTCGGACTGAACGGGGGGTTCGTGCATACAGTCCATCCTGGAGCGAACTGCCTACCCGGAACCGAGTTTCAGGCGTGGAATGAGAAACCGCGGCCATAACAGCGGAATGACACCGGTAAACCGAAAGGCAGGAATGCGGGGGAGCACGAGGGAGCCACCAGGGGGAAACGCCTGGTATCTTTAAGCCGCATCGGGTTTCGCCACCGCTGATTTGAGCGTCATTTTCGTGATACTCGTCAGGGGGGCGGAGCCTATGGAAAAACGGCAACTCCGCATCCTTTTCTTGGCCTTTCCTGCTTCGAGCGGCATTTGCTTATCCCGTAATCTGTGAGCTGGTAACGCCCGCCGCAGTCTCACGGCAGGAGCGTAGCGACCGAGTGAGCGAGGAGGCGTCATTTCATCACCACCTGCATTTTGCACTTACGCCCGGCAGCCGCATTTTTCCCCTGTCACATGAAGCACTTTCATAAATTACCACTCCGTCATAACATGTTTAGCCAGTATACACTCCGCTAGCGCTACGTGACTGGTTCAGGGCTGCGCCCCGAAACCCGCTAAAACCACTGCCGCGTCTGCGGCTTGTCCAACACCGTGCCGACCGGGAAAAGATTTCCCGTCCGTCCCGGCGTTATCAGGAGGCCGGATTGGCAGACAAACGCAGCAAAATGCTCACCATGTGGGTGACTGAGGACGAGCACCGGCGTCTGCTGGAGCGCTGCGAGGGTAAGCAACTCGCGGCCTGGATGCGGCAGACGTGCCTGGACGAGAAGCCCGCACGCGCCGGCAAACTTCCGTCGATCTCGCCGGCGCTGCTTCGTCAGCTTGCCGGCATGGGGAACAACCTTAACCAGATTGCCCGCCAGGTTAACGCCGGTGGTGGAAGCGGACACGACCGCGTGCAGATTGTCGCCGCGCTGATGGCCATCGATGCCGGACTCGAGCGGTTGCGGCATGCCGTACTGGAAAAGGGTGCTGATGATGATCGTTAAGTTTCATCCTCGGGGGCGCGGCGGCGGCGGCGGGCCGGTCGATTATCTGCTGGGTAAAGATCGCCAGCGCGACGGCGCCAGCGTTCTGCAGGGGAAGCCGGATGAAGTCCGGGAGCTTATCGACGCCTCGCCCTACGCCAAAAAGTACACTTCCGGCGTTCTGTCTTTTGCCGAACAGGATTTACCGCCCGGCCAGCGCGAAAAGCTGATGGCGAGTTTCGAGCGGGTTCTGATGCCCGGACTCGATAAAGACCAGTACAGCGTGCTGTGGGTTGAGCACCGGGACAAGGGGCGGCTGGAGCTGAACTTCCTGATCCCGAACACGGAGCTTCTGACCGGCAAGCGGCTACAGCCGTATTACGACCGCGCCGACCGTCCGCGCATCGATGCCTGGCAGACCATAGTGAACGGCAGGCTGGGGCTGCATGACCCGAACGCGCCGGAGAACCGGCGGGTGCTGGTCTCGCCTTCCGCGCTGCCGGAAGCGAAGCAGGAAGCCGCCCAGGCGATTACGAGCGGCCTGCTTGCCCTTGCCTCATCCGGGGAGCTGAAAACGCGTCAGGACGTCACTGAGGCGCTGGAAAGCGCAGGTTTTGAGGTGGTGCGCACCACAAAAAGCAGCATCAGCATTGCCGACCCGGACGGGGGGCGAAACATCCGACTGAAGGGAGCCATCTATGAACAGTC
>NZ_JBXWLA010000046.1:0-3346 GCF_058191755.1 Serratia sp. CoH_122_TC_1 | reverse complement strand
CGAATGCTTTAAGCCAAATACTGGCCGCGTCGGCATAATGGGCACGGCGTTCCGCCTCAGCGGCCTGGTGCGCTAAGTTTTTATATCCAAATGTCATGATGATGCTCCGGTGTTAGTAGGCGCGCTGGTGGGTTACTGGGGCTAAGAGTTTGTTGAATTGCTGAACGAGCAGAATTGCGCGAGCTTCTGTCTCATGCCCGTAAGTGAGATAACTGTCTGCTATTCTGTCCCGGCATTTTTCCGAAGGTGTTTTTGCATGCATCTCATAGCGGGGATCTACAGATATGACCTTCACTGCTTTCTGTCGACTCCTGGCTATGTAGGAGTCACAAACTACATGGTTAGACTCAGCAATTTGCCTGCGAAGCCGTCTGACGATTTTTATGTCAATCCCAGACTTGGGGAATGCCTTTTGCAAAACCTCCAGGTGGCCAGCGACGTCGTAATAGCCGGTATCCTTCACCAGGAATTTTAAGAAGTCATAGTTCGTTTTTTCTTTCACTTCTTTATCTCCACGTTGTACTTTTCGTGACTCATAACTTTCCATGAGTGACCGTTGTCTTTTGAAAGCAGGCGCCAGCAGCGGGCCACTGGCAGCGTTAAATGGTTGTGTTGATATGTTCGGGTGGGTGTCTTTTTGCCCTCTCTGAAGGCGCATAGAACCCCATCAGCTTTGATGCTGATTCGTTGCGGAATTCGAGGTTTCATTTTGTCCGGTGGGGAAGGGTTATTTTGTGGTTGGTGCCCAGCAGATTTTTTTGATGTCTGGGCGGCGTACGCGCTCAACAGCTTTTTCTTTCTCAAGCTTAATCAACCTTCTGCGTATGGCTATGCCAGTCATGCCTTTGTAACCGGCACAGCGGAGAAGGTTTGCAACTGAGTCAGGGGTGGAGCCGGTGACGCTAAGCCGTTCGAGGATTTCGTTGTCGTCTGGCATTAAGAGCAAATTTTAGCCTCCGGGAAGTGGCAATAAAAAACCCCGCATATGCGAGGTTGGTAATTCGTCGTGGAACGACCTGATGCTAAGCGGCCCTGTTCAGATATTCCGACAGCAAGCTGGTAACGGCGCGAAGGTTCTTCTCTTGCCCTCTAAGCTCATAAGCCCACTTGTTACCATGGAATAGGTTATGTCTCAGCCGGATGCAAACATTGAGAACGGCCTCTATTTTTTCAGAATTAGAAGGGTTAGCCTTCATTAGTGCGATACGCACCGTCTCCCTGTCACGTGGTTTTTTCGGACACAAGTTGTCCAAGTATTCATCTGCATTCTGTTTCGTTATGTACCTATGATGGAAATACTCAAATTGCACATCAGCGTTCATTCCATATTGTTGACTTAGAGTGGCTGCGTAGGTATGAGTATCGCGAATGGAGCCATTTCCACCCATTAGCTTCTGCTCTGCCAGTGAAAAAACCAATGTGAAATCTATAATTTCTTGCACGAGTTCTTGATCGATGTTTGCATCAATTCCCAATAGCTTACGGAAGTAATCTGGATGGTAAATCAATTACTTATCCGCCACAGGATAGAACGCAGGCCCAGGGAATTGCTTAGATACGTTACGATAGTGCTGCAGGCGTTCGCGAAAATACTCACGCAGGCTTTCAGGCTGCTCAGACTCAACCTGAACAGGTATCACTGGCATGTTCATTCTCTCCTTGTATGCCACGCCTGATGCCGCCAAATCTACGTTAACCTTCTCGCGCTCTTCTGGCGATTTGTCGCCTAAGTTGTATGACATAGCCAAATCCTACGTAAGGGTAAAATCATCATCGAAATCAGTGTAGCCACTTTCGACTTTCTTTATATCGAAAATGAAATCTATCCCGTCTGAAAGTGACGTAGGGCGTTCTAAGCCGAAGATAAAAGCGTCGTGATAGGTTCGGCCTAGCCAGTAACCGCCGCCGTACTCTTTGAGGCGCTGGAAGAATACCCAGCCACCCTCTACAAAGTAGGGGAGCATTTCACCGCGATAGACGATTTGATAGCCGAGGTCTTTTGGGGACATGATGCACACCATAAAAATACTGTTTATGCATACAGTATAATTGCGATGATGTGAGAGTCAATTCTTGTTGTCTGGTGCTGCTGCCAGCGCAGCTTCATAGATGCATAGGGCAATCCCACCGCAACAACGGGCTTCCATAGCGATGGCTTCGCCAATTTCGTCGGTCATTTCCAGCGGCATAAGTTTGAATCCTTCCGGCAACTTGTAACCCTGGCTTACAGGTTGAGCCAGCATTGCGGCGCGGCAGGCGTTCCATAATTCATCAGCAAAAAGGCATGCCTTGTCACCGCACGCTTTACTTAATACATCGTACGCGGCATCAGGCATTTCATCCGGCACTGCTGGCGCTGGCGGGGCGGTGAGGATAGCTTCCAGTAAATCCATTTCACCGGATGCAACGCAGTAGAAAATATTGCCGCCCTCGTCTGCCGGACGGTTGCTGATTTTTGTGAATAGCGCACGACGAACTTCCACCGGCTGCGCCTCCCGGTTAGCCAGGAGTTCGCGGGCCATGGCCTCAGCATCTTTGGCTGGAATTATGATGTTGTGGTCAGCGCCGTACTTAGCGCGCCACGCCGCGATGGTTTTCAATCTCTCAGTCGTTAGTGTATGTGTCATGCTTCCCCCTTAACGTGGGCTGTTATATTTTTCCCGCAATCACAGCAGTAGAAAGCGTTACCACCGCGTATTTGCCGACAGTGCTCACCTTCGGAGGCATGCCCTGACCAGTCGTAAAACTGCTTAAAATCAACAATCTCTTTCGTATGAAATCCGTTTTCTCCGCCACACTTCGGGCATTTATCAAGCCCTGTTAATTCTGGGATCGCCATGGCTACTCATCCCCCTCTACGGTGAAGCCAGCGGCGCGGACAGCCTTGGCGCAATAATCAACGGCGGCATTAAATCCGTCACCGGCAAATGGCACATTGCTAGAATCGACCTTTTTCAACCGCACCGGCGTAGCCAGCCGCTTTTCTGCCGCACCAAGACGCTGACCTAAACCGGTGTTTGTCTTCTCCAGCGAGTCGATTCTGTCCTGCTGCTGGTTGATATGGTCGTCCTGAGATTGGTTGGCGCGTTCCAACTCGGCTATGCGATTTCGGAAAGCCTCTCTTTCGAGCCTGTACAAACCACGCTCAGCCTCAATGGCCTTGAAATGCAGCTCCATGTTTTTCTCGGCGGTTTCGGCACGCTCGATGTTGTGTGCCAGCAGGCGTGACAGCTCGGCTATGCGCTTTTTCAGCTCCTGATTTTCAACGCTCAGCGATGCCGCTGCCTCCCAGCTAACCGCGGATTCGTGTTGCAGGGCGGAGACGTACTCTTGCGAGTAGAGGGGG
>NZ_JBXWLA010000045.1:1619-3505 GCF_058191755.1 Serratia sp. CoH_122_TC_1 | reverse complement strand
TTAATTGATGCCTGGCAGTGTCCTACTCTCGCATGGGGAGACCCCACACTACCATCGGCGCTACGGCGTTTCACTTCTGAGTTCGACATGGGGTCAGGTGGGACCACCGCGCTATTGCCGCCAAGCAAATTCTTTAATTCTTTTCGCCGAACTTCTAAACCCACTTTAATAAAAGTGGTGCTGATACCCAGAGTCGAACTGGGGACCTCACCCTTACCAAGGGTGCGCTCTACCAACTGAGCCATATCAGCACACTAATTTGATGCCTGGCAGTGTCCTACTCTCGCATGGGGAGACCCCACACTACCATCGGCGCTACGGCGTTTCACTTCTGAGTTCGGCATGGGGTCAGGTGGGACCACCGCGCTATTGCCGCCAGGCAAATTCTGTTTCATTCCGGCCGTTACTCACGTAACCACCAGAACCAATCTCGGAACCCGCTGAAAATCTTTCGTCTGCTCTAAAAACACCTTTGGTGTTGTAAGGTTAAGTCTCACGGATCATTAGTACTGGTTAGCTCAATGCATCGCTGCACTTACACACCCAGCCTATCAACGTCTTAGTCTTAAACGTTCCTTCAGGGGAATCAAGTTCCCAGGGAAGACTCATCTCGAGGCAAGTTTCGCGCTTAGATGCTTTCAGCGCTTATCTTTTCCGCACTTAGCTACCGGGCAGTGCCATTGGCATGACAACCCGAACACCAGTGGTGCGTTCACTCCGGTCCTCTCGTACTAGGAGCAACCCCTCTCAATCTTCCAACGCCCACGGCAGATAGGGACCGAACTGTCTCACGACGTTCTAAACCCAGCTCGCGTACCACTTTAAATGGCGAACAGCCATACCCTTGGGACCTACTTCAGCCCCAGGATGTGATGAGCCGACATCGAGGTGCCAAACACCGCCGTCGATATGAACTCTTGGGCGGTATCAGCCTGTTATCCCCGGAGTACCTTTTATCCGTTGAGCGATGGCCCTTCCATTCAGAACCACCGGATCACTAAGACCTACTTTCGTACCTGCTCGAGCCGTCACTCTCGCAGTCAAGCTAGCTTATGCCTTTGCACTAACCTCACGATGTCCGACCGTGATTAGCTAACCTTCGTGCTCCTCCGTTACTCTTTGGGAGGAGACCGCCCCAGTCAAACTACCCACCAGACACTGTCCTCACCCCGGATTACGGGGCCGAGTTAGAACATCAAACATTAAAGGGTGGTATTTCAAGGTTGGCTCCACGCAGACTGGCGTCCACGCTTCAAAGCCTCCCACCTATCCTACACATCAAGGCTCAATGTTCAGTGTCAAGCTATAGTAAAGGTTCACGGGGTCTTTCCGTCTTGCCGCGGGTACACTGCATCTTCACAGCGAGTTCAATTTCACTGAGTCTCGGGTGGAGACAGCCTGGCCATCATTACGCCATTCGTGCAGGTCGGAACTTACCCGACAAGGAATTTCGCTACCTTAGGACCGTTATAGTTACGGCCGCCGTTTACTGGGGCTTCGATCAAGAGCTTCGCCTTGCGGCTGACCCCATCAATTAACCTTCCAGCACCGGGCAGGCGTCACACCGTATACGTCCACTTTCGTGTTTGCACAGTGCTGTGTTTTTATTAAACAGTTGCAGCCAGCTGGTATCTGCGACTGGCTTCAGCTCCGAGAGCAAGTCTCTTCACCTACGCGCCAGCGTGCCTTCTCCCGAAGTTACGGCACCATTTTGCCTAGTTCCTTCACCCGAGTTCTCTCAAGCGCCTTGGTATTCTCTACCTGACCACCTGTGTCGGTTTGGGGTACGATTCTGTGTTACCTGATGCTTAGAGGCTTTTCCTGGAAGCTTGGCATCAACTACTTCTGCACCGTAGTGCATCGTCATCACGCCTCAGGGTTGAATT
>NZ_JBXWLA010000045.1:0-1522 GCF_058191755.1 Serratia sp. CoH_122_TC_1 | reverse complement strand
AATAACCGGATTTACCAGGTCACTCCCCCTACACGCTTAAACCGGGACAACCGTCGCCCGGCTAGCCTAGCCTTCTCCGTCCCCCCTTCGCAGTAACACCGAGTACAGGAATATTAACCTGTTTCCCATCGACTACGCCTTTCGGCCTCGCCTTAGGGGTCGACTCACCCTGCCCCGATTAACGTTGGACAGGAACCCTTGGTCTTCCGGCGAGCGGGTTTTTCACCCGCTTTATCGTTACTTATGTCAGCATTCGCACTTCTGATACCTCCAGCAACCCTCACAGGCCACCTTCAACGGCTTACAGAACGCTCCCCTACCCAACAACGCCTAAGCGTCGCTGCCGCAGCTTCGGTGCATGGTTTAGCCCCGTTACATCTTCCGCGCAGGCCGACTCGACCAGTGAGCTATTACGCTTTCTTTAAATGATGGCTGCTTCTAAGCCAACATCCTGGCTGTCTATGCCTTCCCACATCGTTTCCCACTTAACCATGACTTTGGGACCTTAGCTGGCGGTCTGGGTTGTTTCCCTCTTCACGACGGACGTTAGCACCCGCCGTGTGTCTCCCGTGATAACATTCTTCGGTATTCGGAGTTTGCATCGGTTTGGTAAGCCGGGATGGCCCCCTAGCCGAAACAGTGCTCTACCCCCGAAGATGAGTTCACGAGGCGCTACCTAAATAGCTTTCGGGGAGAACCAGCTATCTCCCGGTTTGATTGGCCTTTCACCCCCAGCCACAAGTCATCCGCTAATTTTTCAACATTAGTCGGTTCGGTCCTCCAGTTAGTGTTACCCAACCTTCAACCTGCCCATGGCTAGATCACCGGGTTTCGGGTCTATACCTTGCAACTATTCGCCCAGTTAAGACTCGGTTTCCCTACGGCTCCCCTATACGGTTAACCTTGCTACAAAATATAAGTCGCTGACCCATTATACAAAAGGTACGCAGTCACACCACGAAGGTGCTCCCACTGCTTGTACGTACACGGTTTCAGGTTCTATTTCACTCCCCTCGCCGGGGTTCTTTTCGCCTTTCCCTCACGGTACTGGTTCACTATCGGTCAGTCAGGAGTATTTAGCCTTGGAGGATGGTCCCCCCATATTCAGACAGGATGTCACGTGTCCCGCCCTACTCATCGAACTCACAATTAATGCATTTTAGTGTACGGGACTATCACCCTTTACTGTGCGACTTTCCAGACGCTTCCACTAACACAAGAACTGATTCAGGTTCTGGGCTCCTCCCCGTTCGCTCGCCGCTACTGGGGGAATCTCGGTTGATTTCTTTTCCTCGGGGTACTTAGATGTTTCAGTTCCCCCGGTTCGCCTCATACGACTATGTATTCATCGTATGATAGTGCAACGAATTGCACTGGGTTTCCCCATTCGGGTATCGCCGGTTATTACGGTTCATATCACCTTACCGACGCTTATCGCAGATTAGCACGCCCTTCATCGCCTCTGACTGCCTAGGCATCCACCGTGTACGCTTAGTCACTTAACCTCACAACCCGAAGGTGT
>NZ_JBXWLA010000044.1:0-3721 GCF_058191755.1 Serratia sp. CoH_122_TC_1 | reverse complement strand
ACTCAGGGCCCCACTTCAAGAGTTCTTGTTAAGCTTCGCTCTGCAAACCTGTTACCAGTGGCTACCGCCAGTGGCGATTTTTCGTGCCTGTCAGGGTTGGACTCAAGAGTGTGTTACCTGACATGGCGCGGTAGTTGGACTAAACGGGGAGTTCGTGCAGATAGTCCAGCTTGGAGCGAACCACCTACAAGGAACCCAGTTGCACGGGAAGGAATGAGAAAACGCCACCTTACGGCGGTCTGCAACGGGTAAACCTCAGGGTGGGAACAGGAGAGCGCACGAGGGAGCGACTCATCGGAAACGGTGGGGATCTTTAAGTCCTGTCAGGTTTCGCCGCTTCTGATTTGAGCACCGGAAATCCATCGATTTTTGTGAAGCTCATCAGGAGGGCGGAGCCTATGGAAAAACGGCACTGTGTGCCGCGGCCTCTTCCCTGTCTTTCGTCTCTCTGCCATCTTCCCGTTTGTCTTCTTATCCCCACCGCTCGCCGCAGTGTTGACTAGCGCAGTCTGTCAACGCGAGGAAGCGGAAGTGCATCTATGGTGGTTTATCGCACGGTCACTTTAGTGCTTTTGTTGACGATGCAAGATAGGCACTGTGTTCCCGTTTGACGTCATTACATGGCTGCTCGGTTACTCCGTTGCCTACGGCTCTTAAGCGGGACCAGATGTGTTTTGTAGCACCGCCAAAGGCGATGACCACAAAACGGTGTTGGTGGACAGGAAATGTGTTGTCATTACCGTCGGTGTCCCTGGCGATGACAACACGTTGGTCAGGGCGTGGCCCCGACACCCGAAATTGCTTTTATACTTGTGCCAAAAAAGGAGGTATTTATGGCATGGCACAGTGTGGCTCAGGCGCAGGCATTGACCGGAAAAAGTCGGCGAACGTTGTATCGAGATATGGCGGCAGGCCGCTTGTCTTGGCGCGGTAATGCCGCTGGTCGGCGCGAGTTAGAGACATCTGAATTGCTGCGCGTGTATGGCGAATTGCAGCCTGCTGACACAACTACACGGCACACCGTGTCACAGCCTGTTGGCACTGGTGATCAGGAAGTCTTGATTGATGAGATACGGGCATTAAGGCAGGAGATCGCCGATCTGAAAGCCACCGTCTTGCGTCTGGAGTACCACCCGGTAAGGGCTGAACCGACGATCGTCAGGCGGTGGTGGCAACGCTGGCGCCGCTGATCATCACTGCCGCGCCGCCGGCTTGGCCAACGCTTCACGGCCGTGCAATCAATTGCCCGCCCGTTCACCGTTTTCAGACGAGCAGAACGGTAAAAATCAGCCGTTCGTCAAAGATCCCACCCAAAAGCCACTTCGTCAGGTTGAACTGCATAACCATTCATGCCGTTAAACGGCCTGTACGCCATTTAGCGTGGATTTTGGCGGGGGATTGAGGTGGTTTTATGGCTTAGGCCTCAGAATCGCGCTGATGGCGTCTGCGGCGGTGCGGGAAACGGATGTTATGGTAAATCTTGGCGGCTGGGTGATACAAAAAAGCCGCTCAAATTGGCGGCTTTAATTTTTCTAGCTGTGTGAATCATTAAAATTTTGGCAAATTGCCCAGATTGTCACGTTTAGTTTTATTTGGGTCTGTAGTGATGTAACCGTCGGCCATGACTTCGACTTTGGCTCCGATAGTCCATTTTTTAGCTGAGCTATCCCAAGTCACGGTCTTGAAGGTGACTTTTCCGGTACTAATGAGTTCACCAACGAACTTTCTTGAGTTTGTTGAACCTGTAGTATCAAGTGAAGTATCGCTAGTTTTTTTATGGGTTTTTACCCATTCGATGTGCTGTCCTGTGTTGTCCATACGAATAGCCGAAATATAAAAATCTGCCATTATTCATGATCTCCAGAGTACGGCTGCACCATGTAGCCGTACTCTGGAGATGGGTTTATTTATGTTTATTTTCAAGGGGGAAAGTGAAAAATCATCGCCGGATTTATTTGATCTCCGACCTGTGTAACTTGAGTATTATGGTAAATCGAGGTGTTTCCTTCCACGGCATTGTCTACACCAGCTTTGGGTCCTCTCTCTTCCGTTTGCATCCGTCCTGAAACCAAATTCTTTCGCTATCTCATCTCTTGATATTGCAGTTTTACCGCATACAGGACATGAGTGTTTTTCTGTCGGGGTTTTAAGGGTAGGGATCTGAAGGTTAATCAATTTAAGCATCAAAGGGGTAAGGTCATAAATGTTTGTCATCCCTTTGTCGTTCTTACCCGTTGAGCGAACTTTTATTCTCAATATGTCTTGCTCAACTAGCTTACCGAGTGTTCTTTGTATTGTTCGCCTGTCTTGACTCATTCGTTCTGAGAGAAGCTTAATTGAGGGGAAAACTCTCGCTTCAGCATTGTGTATGAATGATACAAGGTGAATAACAAGAACAAGCTCTGTATTGCTCATTCTGAGCTTTGCTTGGTTTTTAAGAAGCTCATTAGGAATGGATGTCCAGCCTGAACCCAAGATACTTCTTCCCCAGATGGCGAGGATCTTTTCAGGGATCTCAAATGGACTATCCCCTGCTTTTTTGAGCTCAATTTCTGATTTCAAATTTATACCCCAATCATAATAACAATACCTATGTATATAGGTATTGTTATTATGATTTATTATTAGGGCGGCATCAATGCCGCCCTTGAGTGGAGGTAAAAAACCTAAATCTATAGCGTTGCACGCCCCCCTCTCTTACCATCATATTTACAGGTTTAGACCTGAACCCCTTCACAAAAACATAGGACTTACATGTTGGCGAACGTACGATTTGGTAAAAACAGCTGCGATTCAGAACGTCGTAAGCAGTACAAATCTCGTGCTGACGATGTGCTGCTCTCACGCTCATATAAAAACCAGACCTCAGCGGGTTTGAAATGTAATTCTCCGCAGTCTGATCAGTCTATCTTTGATATGCTATCTACTTGCTTTGAAAAGTAAGTGGAAAGTGCTTGATGACGATAAAATTCAATAAGTTTGAACTTCATTCAGCTTTCCAGTTTGGTCAGCTAAGTGAACAGTATTTCGTTGACCTACCCAACCTCAAGCCAGACCAACTGACGGCGCTTACTATTTTCTTGGGTAAAATTACGCGAGAAGAGCCTCTTCCCGGCAAGAATAAGCCTTCATGGTTGCGAGATGAAGAGACAAAAATCCCAGACACTGATGCCTATGAGGACGGAAACTATTGGCATTATCACTGCGGGCCTTATGGCGACTCTGTCCAGGTTCGATCTATGACTTTCAACTTGGGTTTCAATGCTAGGGGATTAACTTCTAAAGAAGTAATTCATTACCAAAAACTGGACGATGGAACGGTTTTAGTTGTAGGTTTTTCTCCTGAACATGATCCCTTCCCGCGATCTGATGATCCTCACCATAATCCTTTATTTTCCTCAGACTAAACTACACACCGACTACACCAATATAACAGCATATAAAATGTTGCTAATTCGGCGTTGAGTTTTTCAAGGATGTATTGAGATTTAGTGCTACGAGTTGTAGTCTCTTGTGCAGAAACGAAAAAACCACCCTGTAAGGTGGTTTTTTCGAAGGTTAAAGAATCCTGGCAGATTCCTTAACCGTGGTAACTGGCTTTTGCAGAGCGCAGATACCAAATACTGTCCTTCCAGTGTAGCCTCACTCAGGGCCCCACTTCAAGAGTTCTTGTTAAGCTTCGCTCTGCAAACCTGTTACCAGTGGCTACCGCCAGTGGCGA
>NZ_JBXWLA010000043.1:0-4089 GCF_058191755.1 Serratia sp. CoH_122_TC_1 | reverse complement strand
GGGAAGGATTCGAACCTTCGAAGTCTGTGACGGCAGATTTACAGTCTGCTCCCTTTGGCCGCTCGGGAACCCCACCAGATTTTAACTACTGTGACTTGATTGGTGCCGGCTACCGGAATCGAACTGGTGACCTACTGATTACAAGTCAGTTGCTCTACCAACTGAGCTAAGCCGGCATCAAGTGCAGCGCATTCTAGGTAGAGCGGACGGTCTATGCAACAAAAAAATTGCGTTAGCTGCACTTTCGCTCACAAAACGCCCAATTTTGCATGCCGCATGGCAATTCGACGTGTACGGCGTGCAAACATTAATCAGTTTCAGGCCGATTTTCTATAACCTCATTGCTCTTGCAAGAATCAATGGGGCATTTCTTCCGCCAGGTGGCCTCTAACCTTTTCGTAAATCTGTCTACGAAATGGCTGCATCGCAACATGAAAGCGGTATCGCTCTTGGTTGATACCCTTTCTCCATCGACTGCGGGCCGCTTCTCACAATTGACATAAACTCATACTAATCGCCAACTTTTGCGAAAAAAGTCTACGCCAAAAACGAAGCTGTCTATAATATGCAGCTTGTTTATTATCTGGAGTTGGCGTCCGGCGCCTTTCCCAACCTGCGTTAACAGGCAGAATTTGGCTTATGATAAAAAGAGATCAATCTTTAGCGACGCCTTATCTTCAGTTCGATCGTACCCAATGGGCTGCGCTGCGAAACTCGGTGCCGCTGACACTGTCAGAAGAAGAGATTGTTAAACTGAAAGGGATTAACGAAGATCTCTCTTTGGAAGAAGTAGCGCAGATTTATCTGCCGCTATCACGACTGTTGAACTTCTATATCAGTTCCAACCTGCGCCGTCAGGCGGTGCTTGAGCAATTTCTCGGAACCGATGGACAAAAAATCCCCTACATTATCGGCATTGCCGGCAGCGTTGCCGTTGGCAAAAGTACTACCGCACGTTTACTGCAGGCATTGCTCAGCAGCTGGCCGGAACACCGCAGCGTAGAACTGATCACCACTGACGGCTTCTTGCATCCTAACAAGGTGCTAAACGAGCGTGGGTTGATGAAGAAAAAGGGCTTCCCACAGTCCTACGATATGCACAGCCTGGTAAAATTCGTTTCTGAAGTAAAATCCGGCGCTAAGCGCGTGACAGCTCCAGTATATTCCCACTTGATTTATGATGTCGTTCCTGAAGGGAATAAAGTCATCGAACAACCGGATATTCTTATTCTCGAAGGCCTGAACGTTTTACAAAGCGGCATGGATTATCCTCACGATCCACATCGTGTTTTTGTTTCCGACTTTGTTGATTTTTCAATATATGTCGATGCCCCTGAAGAGTTGCTACAAAGCTGGTATATCAATCGATTCCTTAAATTCCGGCAGGGCGCCTTCTCTAATCCTGACTCTTATTTCCATAATTATTCAAAGCTACCTGAGCCTGAGGCCATAAACATAGCCACCCAATTATGGAATGAGATTAACGGACTGAATTTACATGAAAATATTTTACCAACCCGTGAGCGTGCTAGCCTGATCATGACTAAAAGCGCTAATCATGCCGTTGAAAACGTGCGATTACGGAAGTAAAAGATTAATAATAAGGGGCTTGAGCCCCTTATTAAAATAATTAATCAGCACCACGAAGAGATATTTCTCCGCCAATAAATGGCTTAATTACGCCATTCTGATCAAGCAATAATGCACCCTGTTGATCGATACCACGGGCAATACCAAAAATCTGTTGCTCACCAATTAATAACTTAACAGGTCTATCAATAAAGTTGTCTAATGCACGCCAGCGGGCAATAAATGGTGTCAAACCATCAATCTCAAACTGCTTCAGCGATTGACGCAACTCATTGAGTAAGGTCGCTGCCAATTCATTACGGTCGATATTGATTCCTGCTTCCTGCAAGTTTATCCACCCTTGGTTAATCGCATTAGCATTGGTTTCCCGCATCGCCAAATTAATGCCAGCCCCAATCACCAATTGTGCCGCATCGCCGGTTTTTCCCGTTAATTCGACCAAGATGCCAGCCAGTTTGCGATCGTTGAGATATAGATCATTTGGCCATTTGACCCTGACATCTTCAGCACCGAGGTCTTTCAGCACCTCAGCCATCACTATGCCAATCACCAGACTCAGGCCCATTGCCGCCGCTGGCCCCTGATCCAGACGCCAAAACATTGAGAGATATAGATTGGCACCAAAAGGCGAGATCCATTGGCGCCCTCGCCGACCGCGGCCCGCCTGCTGGTACTCTGCGACACAGGCATCGCCCGACTGCAATTCAGCAATGCGATCTAACAAATATTGGTTGGTTGAATCCACAACGGGCAATACGGTAACACGCTTATCTACCAGTTGGCTGAGAATGCGTTCAGCCTCCAGCAATTGGATTGGGCCAGGTAGGCTATAACCTTTCCCCGGTACGGTAAACACGTCCAAGCCCCACTCGCGGATTGTCTGGATATGCTTGTTAATCGCTGCACGACTCATTCCCAGCAACTCACCAAGATGCTCACCAGAATGGAAGCCGCCATCAGCGAGTATGGCAATAAGCCTGAGGGGAACTTTAGTATCTTTCATGACAGGACCTCTACCGCATTTAACTCAGTATCCTTACCGATAAAGCGAACTTCGGGTTCTAACCATACATCAAACTTTGCCGCTACCGTATTGCGTACATGGCGTGCCAGGGCGACGACATCCTGACGGGTGGCGTTATCCAAATTCACCAAAACAAGCGCCTGCTGGCTATGTACCGCCGCACCACCGATCTGATGGCCTTTCAGTTCACAACGATCAATCAACCAGCCTGCTGCCAACTTCACCTGTCCGTCCTGCTGTGGGTAATGCGGCATGCCCGGGTATTCGGCAATCATCGCCGCGGCTTTTTCATTACTGACCAATGGGTTTTTGAAGAAACTGCCAGCATTGCCCGTCACCTTAGGATCAGGCAGCTTACTGCAGCGCATTGCGCACACAGAGTCAAACACCTGACGCGGCGTTACCGTTTCCGGATCCAACTTCGTCAGATCGCCATAATTCAGCATCGGGTTCCATTGCTTGTTCAGACGTAGGCCCACGCCAACAATAATGTGCCCCTTTTGGAAGCGGTGTTTGAAAATACTGTCACGGTAACCAAACCCACAATCTGATGCCGAAATACGGTCGATAGCCCCCGTATTCAGGTCCAACAGATCAACGTAATCACAGACGTTTTTGAGCTCTATACCATAGGCACCAATATTTTGGATTGGGGCTGATCCAACTAAACCGGGAATCAATGCAAGGTTCTCTAGCCCAGGAATTCCGGCTGCCAGAGTGCGGCAGACCAAATCATGCCAATTCTCGCCCGAACTGACATGGAGAAACCAGGCATCTTCCTCTTCTCTGATATCGATGCCTTTTAATTGATTGATCATGACCGTACCAGAAAAGTCTTCTAGGAACAGGACATTACTCCCTTCACCGAGTACCAGCAGTGGCTCTTGACGTTTCTGCGTTTTCTGCCAAACCTTGATCATTAATTCAATGGTGTCTGCAATGATCAGATGCGCTGCGTTGGCCTGGAGCGCAAAAGTATTGTGTTTTTTTAATGACGCGCTTTCAGTAGACATAACGATAATTACCTATACGGAAATGAACCTTCACCTAGTCTACTCGATTCGGCTCTCTAGGCTAATATTTGTTTTCGATGATATTGCTTTTATCTGGAGTTCATCTACAGGATAAATGCTTTCCGTTGTTTCATTAGGTAATTCCTATATATATTAACAAGATAAAGTCATTAATATAATGAACAACGTGATGAATGCCCGCAATATCTCCGATATGGACTTTATTATCACAACTTAAACAATTCTATTCAGTCCCGCTAATATATGACTGAAGTTGCTCATTTACTTTAAACATTACGGATAATTATAAATATAACTAACTATTCTTTACTCGGGGAGTTTTGGAGAGGTATCTGTATCAGAGGCGCAGCGTAGCTGCGTAATCTTTTTCTTTCGCACACAGCAAAAAGGCCATCCTTGCGGATGGCCTCTTGGCTTAATTGATGCCTGGCAGTGTCCTAC
>NZ_JBXWLA010000042.1:0-4419 GCF_058191755.1 Serratia sp. CoH_122_TC_1 | reverse complement strand
ACCTCAAGGCTCTGGCTTAAAAACCCGCCCTAGGCGGGTTTTTTCGTTTCTGAGCAAGAGACTACGCGCAGAAAAAAAGGATCTCAAGAAGATCCTTTCAACAAGCATCCGTTCTGCCATCTACGCAGATTGTAGTAGCAGACCAGAAAATGCACCTTTACCTGTTCATCTGGTATGATCCACACCGTTTTTGTCGTTTCGAATGCAAATAATACTGGTGACTTAGCGCGATGCTTGATAACCGTATCAGTCTGCCAAGAATTGCATTTGAAAAACATCATTTAATAGTGCCTATTTATGCATTTTTTAAATTGAATTGGAGTGGTTGTATGTCTTTTAGAAATCACGCATATTTATTATCTGGATGGGAAAAGTCTAGCCTTGACGAGTACTCTCAGGCATACAAATTATATGGAGGTTCTGTAAACACCCATCCTGACATAATAAAATTCACACAAGATAATACGCCAGAAGAATTTTCATTCTTATCAAAAAGAATCAGAAATGAGCTGATTTCATCGGTTTTCTTTTGCTCAAAAAATATTTTTTGCTCACTTGGCGAATTTAATAAACTCACAAGCGAAACCGAGGTGATATTTCCAGTAAAGAAAGGAGTAAAACTACTCATCCCATTTAAATCAAAAAACATCTCCCCAACACATAGCAATTGCATAATAAACAAGCTGCCCGCCATTTTCAACAAAAGAGACATATGCATTGTTAGAGATGATTTCAGTAAAAAAACAATCAAAAACAGAAGGAATGAACTTAATAGATTTTTGAAGGCAGGAGGAGAGATAACACCAGTATCCAACCTCACCCCAAATGAAATATGCAGTATTTACAGAAAGCTTTTTGCCATTCGATGGGGGAGTAACTTGCCATGCAATTACCTTTTAATGCTTGAAGGTTTTATAAAAAAACACCATGACATGCTATTCGGGAATGTTCTAACAATTGCTGGGGAAGCATGTGCATATGATTTAATCATAAAATCTGAATCTTTGAATCAGGTCTACTATGATGTCGTAAATGGTGGGTTTGATTTAAAATATTCAGAATTAAGTATAGGTAGCGTGTTAATGTGGATTAACACCCAGCAAGCAATGTCCATTGGCAAGAAAAACAATAAAAACATGCGATTTTCATTAGGAAGTAATACATATGACTATAAATCAAGATGGTGCAAGACTTATCAATTAATTAGAACCATTTAACTACGATAAAAAATCGAAAACCAATTCCTAACTAATTCATGGAATTGTGATGCGGATCACAATTCCAGAAACGCGCAGTGCGCAAAAAATAACCAGAAAGAGCAAATCGATGACAAAACAGGAAAGTGCCGCCCTCAACATGGCAAAATTTATCCGCGCTCAGTCGCTACTGCTGCTCGAAAAACTCGACGTGCTCGACCTCGACGAAGAAGCGACCACCTGCGAACAACTCCATGAGGCCGCAGAGACCCTCTACCGTCGACTCGAGACCCGCTTCAATGACGAAGAGCATCAGAGCGACAAATCCGGGTAATCCCGGCTTCGAGTCCGTTCCGGCTCCAGCGTTTTCTCCTTCTGCAGCCGGTCATGCTCCTGTTGCTGATGCCGCAGCGCTTCCTGCTGACGTTCGGTCGCTATCGTCCGTTCTGCCTGTACAGGTCCGCGAATTGCTGCACCTGCGTGCTCAAGCCGTTCACAAGCGTGCTCAACTGCTCCACTCGCCCGGTCAGCTGCTGGTTCTCCGCTGAGGTACGTTCGTACATGCGCTGCAATGCCTCGAAGGCGTTCTCCCACTCGGTCAGCCGTTGCCCGTAGTCCTGCTGCAACTGCTCTAAGGCGCTCAGTAACTGCGTTTCCAGTTCGGTCATCGTGATTTAATCCTTCACCAGTTTCACCTTCACCACGTTCCGTTCCGCATTTCCCTTCCCCTGCGTCCAGCCGGTATCGACCTGCGTTCCCCTCGGGAATATCAGGAACCGACCTTTCTCGTCCTCGCGAAACGTCATGCCCCACGTCTTCGCGTTCAGCTTCGCCAGCGTCTCGCGCTGCGCCTCGATATCCGTACTCAGCCGTTTGAGTTCCCTCTGGCTCGTCTGAATATCGTCGTTCAGGCTCCACAAATATCCCCCGCACATCCCGACCAGTAACCCGGTCGTTATCACGATACTGACCCATTTGCGCCTGACCATCCGGTACACGTTCAGGCGATGCGACTCCAGCACCGCGTTCATACCCTCCGTATGTCCGGCTATGGCGACGCTGATTTTCTGCTCGCTTGAGCGCAATGCCTCGCTCACACGCCGCTCGTGCTCGCTGAACTCTCGCCTCAGCATCGCCTCGGTAGCGCTCGCCTGCGCGCTCAATCTCTGCTCGGTGTCCTTCGCCATGTCTAAAAGACTGCTCATACAACGCTCCTTTCAGCCGTAAATTGTGCCCGCCATCCGGGTCGGCGAGGCTGATACTGCTCTTGGTCACCCGGGCCACCGTAAAACCGGCCCCTTCCAGCGCCCGTATCACGTCCTCACGCGTTTTTAGCTCCCCGGCCACCGCTAACTGTTCTAAACCCGCTGTAATCGCTTCTGCGGCTTCCTGCTTCGCTTTCGGCAGGCTGTTCGGCGTCACCAGCGTCCGGCGGTGCTCCGGCGCATTCGGGTCGCGCAGGCCCAGCCGCGCATTCACCACCGTCTGCCACGCGTCTATCCGTGGCCGGTCTGCCCGGTCGTAGTACGGTTGCAGCCGCTTCCCGGACAGCAGCTCGGTGTTGGGGATGACAAAGTTCAGCTCCAGACGCCCCTTGTCACTGTGCTCCACCCACAGCACGCTGTACTGGTCTTTATCCAGTCCGGGCATCAGAACCCGCTCAAAGCTCGCCATCAGCTTTTCCCGCGTACCAGCCGGCAAATCCGCCTCTGCGAACGACAGCACCCCGGACGTGTATTTCTTCGCGTACGGCGAGGCGTCAATCAGCTCCCGCACTTCCTCCGGCTTGCCCTGCAACACCGATGCGCCGTCCCGCTGCCGGTCTTTCCCCAGCAGGTAATCCACCGGGCCGCTGCCGCCACCCCGGCCACGGGCATGAAATTTAACCAGCATCGTCAACCCTCTCCAGCGCTGCATGACGCACCCGCTCAAGCCCGGCATCGATGGCCATCAGCGCCGCCATCACCGACACCTTGTCCTGCGGCGACCACTGCCCGCCATTCACCCGTCGCGCTATCTGGTTCAGGTTGTTCCCCATCCCCGCCAGTTGCCGCAGCAGTTCGGGCGCCAGTGTCGGCAACTTGCTTCGCCGGGAAGGACGCTCATCGAGGCACACTTCCCGCATCCACCGTGCTAACGCTTTGCCGTCACACCGCGCCAGTAATCTGGCGTGTTCGTCATCAGTCACCCATAACGTCAACATCTTCGTGCGTTTACCGGACATCATTCCTCCTCTGAACCCCGGACGGTCGGGAACCCGTTCCTGGGCGGGTCGGGGTTGGACAAGCCGCAGGCGCGTCAGGCCGTTGACTTTAGCGGGTTTCGGGGCGCAGCCCTGAACCAGTCACGAGCTGCTCGCAGAGCTAGCGAAGTGTATACTGGCTTAATATGGTACGGCGGTGATTGATTCAGGTCAAAGCGGCATGATAATGCAGTAAAACAGACTCAAGAGTGGCAGGGGGAAATGGAAATCCAGGTGAAATGACGCCTCCTCGCTCACTCGGTCGCTTGCGCTCCTGCCGTGAGACTGCGGCGGGCGTTGCGGTCCAAATCAACGCGGAAAGTTATCAACAGAAGCCAGGGATAACCCTGTGAGAAATGCTGCACCGGGCAGTAAAAAAAGGGCAAGGAGCAGCCCTCCGGGCTGTTTTACCCAAGGCTTCGCCCTCCTGACGAGCTTCACGGAAATCGAACGATAACCGGCGCTCAAATCAAGAGTGGCGAAACCCGACAGGACTTAAAGATCCCCACCGTTTCCGATGGGTCGCTCCCTCGTGCGCTCTCCTGTTCCCCCCCTGAGTTACCCGTTGCAGACCGCCGTTCCGTTACCGTGGTGGCGTTTTCTCATTCCTGCCCATGCAACTGGGTTCCTGTTAGGCGGTTCGCTCCAAGCTGGACTATATGCACGAACTCCCCGTTTAGTCCGACTACCGCGCCCGTTCAGGTAACTATCTTCTTGCGTCCAACCCTGAAAGACACGACAACTCGCCACTGGCGGTAGCCATTGGTAACTGGGAACTTTGCGGGAGGTTGTCTTCTCGTAAATTAGACTTGAAGGTTTTGGCCAGTTGAGGCTAAACTAACTTTACGTATTTGGTGACTGTCTCCCGCTAAAGATCCAGTTACCGCCCAGACCCGAGAGTTCCACCTCAAGGCTCTGGCTTAAAAACCCGCCCTAGGCGGGTTTTTTCGTTTCTGAGCAAGAGACTACGCGCAGAAAAAA
>NZ_JBXWLA010000041.1:0-4944 GCF_058191755.1 Serratia sp. CoH_122_TC_1 | reverse complement strand
ACAAAAAGCAGCATCAGCATTGCCGACCCGGACGGGGGGCGAAACATCCGACTGAAGGGAGCCATCTATGAACAGTCTTTTAACGCTGGCGAAGGACTTAGAGCAGAAATCGAAAGCGCAGCAGCAGAGTACCGGCGAGATGCTGAAAGCCGCATTCAGCGAGCACGAGAAGTCTGTCAGAGCGGAACTGAGCGAAAGCGAGAAGAGAATCAGCGCCGCCATCCTCGAGCACGACCGGAAGCTGTCCTCAGCCATGAGCCAGCGCACGAAAGGGATGCTGCGCATGGTCAGCCAGACGTGGCTGACCATCGTCCTGGTGTCCGCGCTGCTGATCGCTTCGAGCGCGGCCATTCTGTGGTGGCAGAGTCAGCAGATACTCGACAATTACACGACCATCCGGGAGCAGAAGAGCACGCAGGCTATGCTGTCCGATCGGAACAGCGGCGTGCAGCTCTCGACCTGCGGCGATCAGAGACGCCGCTGCGTGAGGGTGAACCCGGAAGCGGGACGGTTCGGAGAGGATTCGAGCTGGATGATACTGGCGGGGAAATAGCACATGACGGAGCTGGAAAAACAGTTGCTGAGCGCATTAGAGCAGCTACAGCAGGACTACTCGAAAAGGCTGGACGAGTGGGAGAACGCCTTCGCGGAATGGCGGACGATGTCTGGTCTTATGCAACGGGAGAACGCGGCGCTGAGCGAGCGCGTCACGGTCTTGAGCAGGCAGGTGCAGAGTTTGAGCGATCAGCTGCGCCGGTTGTCGCAAGGCTGAACGGAATCGAGGCGCACCGGGAGCAGCAGCGGGCGGCGCAGCACCAGAAAGCGCTGGAGCTGGAACGATCGCAGCGCCAGCGGACGTATGACGGTCCGTCGCTGTAACAAACCGGATAAAACGGGGGGGGCGGCGCAGATCCCCGCCGAAAGCCGGTGCCATTCACCCGGTTGCATGGCTATGCAGTCGGGTGAAATTTATCTGACGCGGAATGCGCGATTTAGTGGGGAGTTTACTGCCGGTTTTACCGGGCTGACGCCGCTTTCGCGCCGAACCCGCCCTGAGGCGGTGCCGGAAAGCACTGTTATGGTAAATGCGGAGTTAATGCATGCTCTTTTGACGTCACTTTTAAACTAAATTGACGTCCTGACGTCTAGTTAGTATTATTATTTTATACAAAAATACTGGATTTATAAACATGTCTTTGGCTCCTGGTGTTGTTCGTGACTCGATAATTGAATGTTTTTTAAGGCTTGGAAGAGAAGCTTCTATTGAGGAGATAACCAACGCTGTTTATTTGAAAATTGGAGAAATTTCAAAATCTTCTGTACGTTCATATCTGAGTTTAAATACCCCTGGTCTGTTCGAACGAGTAGATCGCGGTGTCTATCGCTTAAATGGTGATGCTGGTATTACTCCCTCCTTAGATTTGACGTCTTCACCTAAGGCTGTTGGGAAATCGACGATTTTTTTTGATGATGCAATTGAATGGTTAAAAAGGCAAAAAGATAATTCAATTCATGCAGTTGTAACCGATCCTCCTTACGGATTAGTCGAGTATACAAAACAGCAGACTGAGAAACTAAGGGCAGGGAAAGGTGGTATTTGGAGAAAGCCGCCTTCCTTTGATGGACATAAGCGTGCGCCATTACCTCGCTTTACGGTTTTGCGGGAAGAAGATCTTAGAAATATATCATTATTTTTCAAAGAACTATCCTCGCAAGTCGAAAGGGTGGTTGTTCCTGGCGGGAATATAGTTATCGCATCCAACCCTCTTCTATCGCATATAGTCGCGGACTCTATGTCTACGTCTGGCTTAGAGCTACGAGGTTACATCGCGCGTCAGGTTATGACCATGAGAGGAGGGGATAGGCCCAAAAACGCCCATGATGAATTTGGAGATGTTTCTGTCATGCCACGTTCTCAATGGGAACCATGGATAGTGCTGAGAAAGCCTCTAGATGGAAGGGTTCAGGATAATCTACGAAAGTGGAAAACAGGTGGATTCAGGAGAATTTCAGCTGACAGGCCATTTGGCGATGTCATTAAATCTCATCCGACGCCAGCACATGAAAAAAAGATAGCGCCACATCCGTCATTAAAGCCGCAAAATTTCATGAGGCAATTAGTGAGGGCAGTGCTTCCTTTAGGAGAGGGGATTATTCTCGATCCATTTATGGGGGGCGGCTCCACATTAGCAGCTGCAAACCATATAGGTTATGAGAGCATTGGAGTTGAAATAGACCGGGAGTTCTTTGATTTGGCGGAGAAAGCTATCCCCGCGCTATCAGCCCTTCCAAGCAAGGAAAATAACTAAACTAAATCCTTGTAAACCCAGCTTTCTCTGAGCTTCTTCAACCCTTCTTTGTGAAGGGTTGCTGTTCTGGTTCCTAATGCACCACGATCATTACGACGGAAGTCATTTTCATCAACGTGGCAAAGATATACCTCGGTAAATTTCATCGACTTTCTGTCTGAGGCCGGTTCAGTCTCATTATCTACATTGTAGACAAATACGCACATCCATTGAGATCTTGCCCCATGAGTATCGACGGCACCCCCATTTTTCCTGGTGGTTTTTATTTCAATGCCGTCTTCCCCTGAGGAGATACTGTCATTCGGATACTTGCCTCTAACAACTAGGTCTGGATGTCCATTGAAATGCTTGTTTTCAACAAGTGATCTTGAAAATTTAGCGAGGGAAGCTGTGATCATATCTGAAATGAGGCCAGACATAGCTGCTGGTCTCATCATGTCATCAAGCCTATGCAATCCTTTGTTTGATAGTAAATTGTTCACATCATGGAAGAAGTCATAAATATCTTCCATTGCGTGCTCAAAATCACTAATCCTTAGCGAATACGGCAGATCGAGCTCTGGGTTAAACCCCTGTCGATTAACTACTGACCTGTCTTGCATCTTAGTTCCTTGAATAAGATATAAAAGTTCGAAAGCTCTTTGTCATATCTTACCAAGAAGATCCTTGACGATCATTGTCGTTTGGGCGTAGCCTCTTGAAACGAAAAAACCGCCTGGGGAGGCGGTTTAATCGAAGGTTAAGTCAGTTGGGGAACTGCTTAACCAGGTAACTGGCTTGGTGGAGCGCAGATACCAAATACTGTCCTTCCAGTGTAGCCGCAGTCAGGTCACCACTTCAAGAACTCTCAATATCTAAATCCACCTTTTCAGTTACCAGTGGCTGCTGCCAGTGGCGCTTTTGCATGTCTTTCCGGGTTGGACTCAAGACGATAGTTACCGGATAAGGCGCAGCGGTCGGACTGAACGGGGGGTTCGTGCATACAGTCCAGCTTGGAGCGAACTGCCTACCCGGAACTGAGTGTCAGGCGTGGAATGAGATAAACGCGGCCATAACAGCGGAATGACACCGGTAAACCGAAAGGCAGGAACAGGAGAGCGCACGAGGGAGCTACCAGGGGGAAACGCCTGGGATCTTTATAGTCCTGTCGGGTTTCGCCGCCACTGATTTGAGCGTCAGATTTTGTGATGCTTGTCAGGGGGGCGGAGCCTATGGAAAAACGGCAACGCCGCATCCTTTCCCCGGCTTTTCTTTACTTGAGCGCCATCTCTTTATTTCGTCATTCGTGAGCATGTAACGCCCGCCGCAGTCTCACGGCAGGAGCGTAGCGACCGAGTGAGCGAGGAGGCGTCATTTCATCGACACCTGCATTTCGCACTTACGCCCCGCAGCCGCATTTTTTCCCCTGCCACATGAAGCACTTCCCTGAGTCACCACTCCGAACTAACATATTAAGCCAGTATACACTCCGCTAGCGCTACGTGACTGGTTCAGGGCTGCGCCCCGAAACCCGCTAAAACCACTGACGCGCCTGCGGCTTGTCCAACACCGCGCCGAACGGGAAAAGATTTCCCGCCCGTCCCGGCGTTATCAGGAGGCCGGATTGGCAGACAAACGCAGCAAAATGCTCACCATGTGGGTGACCGAAGATGAGCACCGCCGTCTGCTGGAGCGCTGCGACGGTAAACAGCTCGCGGCCTGGATGCGGCAGACGTGCCTGGACGAGAAGCCCGCCCGAACCGGCAAACTTCCCTCGCTCTCGCCGGCGCTGCTTCGTCAGCTTGCCGGCATGGGGAACAACCTTAACCAGATTGCCCGGCAGGTTAACGGCGGTGGCGGCAGCGGGCACGACCGCGTGCAGGTTGTCGCCGCGCTGATGGCCATCGATGCCGGACTCGAGCGGCTGCGGCACGCCGTGCTGGAAAAGGGGGCAGACGATGATCGTTAAGTTTCACCCCCGGGGGCGCGGCGGTGGCGCCGGGCCTGTGGATTACCTGCTGGGCAAAGACCGCCAGCGCGAAGGTGCCAGCGTTCTGCAGGGGAAGCCGGAGGAAGTCCGGGAGCTTATCGACGCCTCGCCCTACGCCAAAAAATACACATCCGGCGTCCTGTCTTTTGCCGAACAGGACTTACCGCCCGGCCAGCGTGAAAAGCTGATGGCGAGCTTCGAGCGGGTTCTGATGCCCGGACTCGATAAAGACCAGTACAGCGTGCTGTGGGTTGAGCACCGGGACAAAGGGAGGCTGGAGCTGAACTTCCTGATCCCGAACACGGAGCTGCTGACCGGCAGGCGTCTCCAGCCGTATTACGACCGCGCCGACCGACCGCGCATCGATGCCTGGCAGACCATTGTGAACGGCAGGCTGGGGCTGCACGATCCAAACGCGCCGGAAAACCGGCGGGCGCTGGTCACGCCGTCCGCGCTGCCGGAAACGAAGCAGGAAGCCGCCCAGGCGATTACGCGGGGTTTACTGGCCTTAGCCTCGTCCGGGGAGCTGAAAACCCGTCAGGACGTCACTGAGGCGCTGGAAAGCGCTGGTTTTGAGGTGGTGCGCACTACAAAAAGCAGCATCAGCATTGCCGACCCGGACGGGGGGCGAAACATCCGACTGAAGGGAGCCATCTATGAACAGTC
>NZ_JBXWLA010000040.1:0-5654 GCF_058191755.1 Serratia sp. CoH_122_TC_1 | reverse complement strand
GGTCCCGCCCTTGCATCGTCAGCTGATACCCCGTCCCGGTCATGTTGTCACGGCGCCAGTCACCCCGCGCCGGCAAAAAGCCAAAAGGGGTATACACCAGAAAGAAGTCGCCGCGGCTTCTGATTCACTGACTAACGGGAGTGGTTATGTCAACGATCGAGCAACAACAACAAATGGTTTTTTATGTGCCGGGGACAATGTGGCCGGTTGGTGTGGCTATCTGGCTGGATGGGGAGTATGTCACCTCCTGCGGCCAGACCTTGGCACAGTTACAGCAGATCAAGCCAGCTTGCGAACTGGTGACGTTCGAAGCGGCCTTGCGTGCGATGAATGATGCGGCAAAATTGCCGGTTCAGCGCATCAGCAAAGACGAATACATGGAAAAGCTGGAAATGTTGCCGCCGCTGGATTGGCAATTTAGCGCGGGTTATTCGTCCTTCAAAATGATGGAAATGTATAGCGGTAACATAACCGACATTTATGTTCAGTTCGGGGAGGCGTATTTCAAACTTCGCGATCATGTCACGCTGTCGCACAGTCAGATCATGACGCACGTGAGTGCGTTTCGTGAAACGGAATCGGCGCAGGTTGCTGCCTAAAACCCATCGTTTCCCGCTGCTATAACGCAGCGGGACATCATTTCTCACGGAGAGCAAAAAATGATTATTGATGAATATATCGAGACGATCGGGCGCTACATCTTGCAACAACGTAATGCGCGTAAACCGGCGCGTGTCCCCGCCTTAAAAGTGTTTGAGTGGGCGCAGTTACTGCGCTATTTGGAAATTCAGCGCGGTTATACCTGTTAGCTTTATTGTGCCGCCTCTCAGGGCGGCTATCGGGCGCTGCCGGCATTGAGCCGGCACCTCCCGAAACACCCCCGCGCTTGCAGCCGGCTATTCGCCGGCGCCGCTTTCACTGTTGCCACAGATTGCGGCAACACTAAGGCGACCTGGCTTTGCCAGGTGAATTATTTCGGTGCCACTCCTTGCCAACAGGCATGGCTCAGAGTGTCTTTTGCCGTGACAGACGCTGAGCCGGGGCGTCGATCCCACAAGGGTTCGCTTGCGCCTCCATCCTCACCCGTTCGCACTCATTCCTTTCAGTCATTCGCTTGCGCATGCGGCTTGCGGTGGTGCCCTTGTGGTTTCGTCTTGTACCCCGGCCCGGTCTCAATGTCACAGCACAAGACGCTCCGCGCCCGGCAACGCCGGAAAGGGGAGTAACACCAGAAACAGGGTTTGGGAGAATTAAAATGCAAAGATTATATTCAGGTTTCCGCAGCGCCAATGTCATCCGTAAAGATCGCCCGCTGACCAACGACGAGTTGGCAACATTTGTACCCAGTGTTTTTTCTGAGGAGAAACATGCCTCCCGTAGCGAGCGTTATACCTACATTCCAACGATCAGCCTGTTGGATAAACTCCGGGAAGAAGGGTTCCAACCGTTTTACGCCTGTCAGACTAAAGTTCGTGATGAAGGCAAGAGGGGGCATACCCGCCATATGCTTCGCCTGCGCCGTAATGGCTTCGGTCAACATGATGAAGTTCCGGAAATTATTTTGCTAAACAGTCATGACGGCAGCAGCAGTTACCAGATGATCCCCGGCGTTTTTCGTTTCGTGTGCAATAACGGTTTGGTGTGCGGTGATACGTTTGGTGAGGTTCGTGTACCTCACAAGGGGGACGTGGTTGGACAAGTTATTGACGGGGCTTATGAGGTGCTTGGCTTGTTCGATAAAGTGACGGAATCACGTGAAGAGATGAAATCCATAACGTTAAATCGTGATGAGCAAATGCTCTATGCAGATGCTGCATTGGGTTACAAATACTTCGACACGCATCAACCCATTTCCGCAGAACAAGTGTTGCAGGCAAGGCGCAGAGAGGACAATGACCCGGATTTATGGACAACCTATCAACGTGTCCAGGAGAACATGATCAAGGGTGGGATTGATGGTCGAACTGCAAAAGGGCAACGTAGCAGAACGCGTGCCGTGAATGGCATTACAGGTGATATTAAGCTCAATAATGCATTGTGGAAAATGGCCGAAGCGATGAAAGCATTGAAATAATAATTATAAACAGGCGGCAGTAATCTGCCGCCTATAAGGATTTTTTATGAGAAAAACAGTTGAGATAAAACGGTGTTTGGTGTGCAGCACAGCGCACATGACGATTGAAGACAATGCGACTCTGGGGTTGATAGCAAATTGCACGACTGAGAAATACAACTGGATAATGGAATATGAGTATGGGTTTGTTATTGACCTGTGGGGATACCGATACATCGTTTTGCGATTGAAAGCGTTAGGATTGTCAAAGGAATTTAGAAAGTTTGTCTATTCGATGATACTCAAGTACGATTTTAACATGATTCAGTTTGATGCTGATGGGGATACAATAGACGAGATGCCCACGTATTACTGGTGAAAATCTTCTTATTCTCCTTAAGCACATCGAATGCTAAAGGAGAATGCTGTACACATCTCAGTTAAATCCATTTTTGTGCGTATATTTACCTTTCATCTGGTCACGGCATTGAACCGTAACCAGATGATTTTTAGTTTTGTGCAGCCGAATTGCCACTATGAACTGAATCAGGTTGTGCATTATTTATCGTTTTCAACTTACGTGGTGTTGCTGTTTTCCTCTTCGAGGAAACTGTGCTTTTTATCATGTCCTGAATGGAACGTTCACTGACTGTGATTTCGCATGCTTCAAGGGCGGATTTAATGTCCTTGGCGGTGTACCCTTTTTGCGTAGCCAATACAATAATTTTGTCTTTCAATCCTTCCAGAACTTCTTTTCCAGTGAGTCTTTCTTTGCTCAAATCTGGAAGCTCATCAAGCTGAACTTTAGCCAATTCTAATTGCTCTGAGCTGTACTGATTTTTTGCTGCCATGTTCAACGTCTCCATTCTCATTAATCTCAATAATGACAATAGTATACGAATGCCTTCAACAAGCACAACTCCCGAAAAAGTTCTCCCATGGTGTAATGACAAAACAGGTGATATCAGCCATAATACAGATATCCGGTTTCAAAGACGGGACCAGATGTGTTTTGTAGCACCGCCTGCACGCAGTCGGTTCAACAAAACGCTGGGTCAGGGCAGAGCCCCGACACCCCACGAGACTGTTTTCTGACGAGACTAGAAGGGAAAACTCACCATGAGTAAAAGCGAAAGCCGGAACAGAACAGCCCTGCTTCCCAGCATTCGTTGTTTTCCCGAAGACAAAGAAGCCGTCATGAAGAAGGCTGACGCAGCAGGCCTCAGCATAGGTGCCTTCATGCTTCGTAGCGCGCTCGGTCGTCGTATAGAAGCCAAGTGTGATACAGAGCTGATTATGGAACTCCGGCGCCTTGGTGGCTTGCAAAAGCACTTGTTTAAAGAGGGCGGCGGGGTGATGAGTAAAGAGTATTCTGATGTGTTGATGGCGATTCAGAAGGCAATATTAAAAGTGGGTATGGAGTGAGTTTGACAGCATGATTATTCGAATCCCGGAAAAACGGCGTGATGGCAAGAGCAGCTTCTTACAGCTGGTCGCCTATACCGTTGTCCGCGACGAAGATAAACCCGACACTCCACTGGAACCCGAGCACCCAGGCTGGCGACGCCCACGTTCAAAAGACGCTATCTTTAACCACCTCGTTGATTACATCAGTCGTAATGGCGATGCGGACTTGCAGCAAATCATGCATGCTGATCCTCACGGTCATACTCAGGTGATGTTTGATGGCGTCATGTGTGAGACGAACTGCTTCAACATTACGACTGCATCGGTCGAGATGAATGCAGTCGCACTGCAGAACACGCGTTGCAAGGATCCCGTGCTGCATTATTTCCTGTCATGGCCAGAAACAGATAACCCGTCAACGGAGCACATCTTTGATAGCGTTCGTCACAGTTTATCGGCACTGGGTATGTCGGAACACCAGTACGTCGCGGCGATCCATACCGATACGAACAACATCCATTGCCACGTTGCTGCCAACCGTATTCATCCAGAAACCTATAAAGCCGCCGATGACTCCTTTACTCGGATCCGACTGCAGCAAGCGGCACGTGAACTAGAACTCAAGTACAACTGGACACCGACGAACGGGTTCTTTGCTGTTAACGATCAGGGCGAAATTGTTCGCTCAAAACGCGAGAAAAGCCTGACTCCCTCTGGTGCCAAGGCACTGGAGTATTACGCCGATGTTGAAAGCCTCCATACCTACGCCGTCACTGAATGTGGGTTTAAAATTGATGAGGCTATGGCCGATCCTAACCTGACGTGGAAGGATGTTCACCGCATTTTAGTGAATGCCGGGTTAGCGTTGAAACCGAAAGGGAAAGGGCTGGCCATCTATTCTATCGACAATCCCGAGCTTCCTCCGGTGAAGGCAAGTAGCGTTCATCCTGACCTTACGCTGGGTTGTCTGGAGAAAGATCTGGGTCAGTTCCAGCCCCTGGAAAATGTGGGTACTTATACTAAAGATCACACTACGACAGCGACTGATGCCATTGTGCATGAGTTCCGGTATGAGCCAACATTGCATGCGCGTGATTTGACTGCCCGGCTCGAGCGTCGCCTGGCGAGAGCAGATGCACGTGCAGATTTGAAAGCACGTTACCAGGCGTATAAACACGCCTGGAAACGACCAAAGTTAGATGCAAGTGTCGTCAAACGACGCTACCAGAATGAGTCAAAACGCTTTGCCTGGCAGAAGGCGCGAGCAAGAGTCGCCATTGGCGATCCGTTGTTGCGGAAATTGACGTACCACATTATTGAAGTCGAACGCATGAAAGCCATGGCAGCATTGCGTCTCGCGGTTAAGGACGAACGTGCTGCCTTCAAAGCCGATCCCGCTAACCGTCGACTGTCTTACCGTGAATGGGTTGAGCAGCAGGCCTTGAGTCATGATCAAGCCGCCATCGCTCAGCTGCGTGCATTTGCGTATCGCATGAAACGGACACAACGTACCGCACCGATATCAACCAACAGCATTGTGTGCGCCGTGGCTGACGATACACCGGCCTTTGCATTAGACGGTTATGCCACACAGGTTACACGTGATGGGACGGTACAGTATGTGCGTGATGGGTGTGTCGAGCTTCAGGATAAAGGTGAGCGGATCGAAGTGGGTGATCATCGCGTGAATGAAGGTGAGCATATCGCCGGCGGGATGGCATTGGCAGAGAATAAAAGTTGGGAGCATCTTAAGTTTGAGGGTGAATCTGATTTTGTTCAGCAGGCGTGTTCTATGGTGCGTTGGTTCAATGAAGGAGGGGAGGAGCCTCTGCCATTGAGTGATCCGCAACAACGAAGGATGGCAGGTTATGACGCGTATTCTCAGACTATTTCAACGGGCGACGGGCAACATACACCTTCTGCCGCTGAACAAACCGATGTCGAACAGAGCAAACCCCGCTCGGGATATCGTCCTCAACAGTGATCGTTACAACGAAAAAAGCCGGCTGCAGTTTTCACTGCGCCGGCTTTATATTGGGTCTTCAGTTGTAGTAGCTCAGACCTGAACTGACCGTTTCCGCGGATAGAATACAATCTTATCTGACGGTCGGCTTTGAGCTGTGAGTTCAATGGGTCGATGCAACGCTATCCTTAATCAAGGGGGGACGTTGCCATGAAACGAAGAACTCGGATT
>NZ_JBXWLA010000039.1:0-6679 GCF_058191755.1 Serratia sp. CoH_122_TC_1 | reverse complement strand
TTAATTCACGAGGGCAATGGTGAAATCGACCGTGACATGCTTGCTCGTCATCTAATGGAAGAATTCATCCGCGCATCAGAGGCTGGCGCTAGTCAAGAGGAAGGTGCCAGATATGAAGCAGCCATGCGCATGGTGATGAGAACCGATAAAATCCCTCGCGGCTGGTAACTGGCTGCTTTCTCCTGGGCTTCCGGGCTTCAGTTCATTTGCTGGCATCACGCACCTCCACCTTGTCCATGAACACCGCGCGAGATGGCGACCAGTCGCAGTAAGCGTCTGTTTCAACGTGACCGAAAATTGCCTTGCAGCGGCGTATGTGCGCACAATCTCCGCACGTCTTACCGGAGGGGAGTTTCATTTTGTCAGGGTCGGTTGGGTCAAAGTTAAGCTCTTTCATTTGGCCTCCCGCAGCTCGGTGGCCAAAATATTCAAAGCATTTATTACATGAGCCACAGCAGGTGCCTGGTGATTCATGAGGATGGTGATTCGCTCTACTGACTTCTCCACTCCCCGCGCTTCGATAGCGGCAAGGGCGGTGTCAGTGGCTGGGGTTGTAACGTTATCGATCAGACATTTTGCGAACGAAAAAACCATCGAGCCGAAATCGACTTCCGGATCCATGAAGCATGAAAATTTACCGTTGACCGTTTTCACGCCTGGGTTCCATTCGTTCTGCTTGATGAAATCGATATACGCCTCACCAGTCAGCGTGCGCTTCATCGTCACATTCTCCGCCAGCAACGCATCGCGCTCAGCCTTCACCAATTCCAGCTCAGAAAACAACGTTGCATAGTCACCGTGTGCCACGTAGCCGCCCTCCGGGGTTTCACGCATATAAGCGAGTTCATGAGAAATGCTCAGTGAAAAGTCAGGGTTATAACGCTTGAGTGTCATCACCATGATTAACTCCAGACAGCGCCAGCAGTGAGCAGGCACAAAGTAAAAATAAGCAGGTAGAAGAGGTGTTTCCCGTGGTGACGTTTAGGGGCGAAATCGCCCCCTGTGAGGTCATATTTATGCTGAATGCGGGCGTTTAGACTCACCATACTGACCGCCAAACTTTCTTCTGAATGGCGCGGCGTTGAGGTGTTTGCTGGCGAGACTGATAAATCTGAGTGCAAAGCCCGTCTGCGCAGGCCAGTAATACCTCTGACTTTCTATAGCGTTGAATCACTGTTATCTTAACGTCATTAGGTTGCAGAAATACGCCGCAGCATTCACAACGCACAGCGCTCAGATGCTCAGTTGCAGCGTTGGAAATAACAAAATCACTGGTTTCTCTAATGGTGCCGTCTGGTTGGGTATAACTGACCTGTCCGTTATTGCAGCGATTAAAGGTGATCACCTGATCGACAAACTTCAGGCGTGTACCGGCTGGCAGCGTCGCCAAACGCTCACTGCTAATGCGTGGAATAGGTGTCATAACATGTCCTCTCAATGAAATTTACATGGGTAAAGGCACTGCCTGAGTTGATGCACGCGCTCGGTTTCCCTACGGTTCCAGCACACTGGAGCAGGGCAGCGCCTTTATTGATGTAAAAAAGAGCCCCGACTAGCGGGGCAAAGGATGACAAGGGAAGTGGTACTGAGCAGGCTTGTGATGACTCACGCACCTGGTGGCGCATCGAACCGGGGATTTATACTGTGTAGGTTAAAATTAGAACCGGAACGATACGCCACCAGATAAGTGAGACGCCGGTATTACCCGGCGATGAGGATGCCAATTACCGACCAGAACGCGACGCACAAGACAAACACGCCAGTCCAGACGATTTGATTAAAAGTCATGATTGCCTCAGTGCGCCCCGTAGGGCGCGGTGGGTATTAGCTGGCCAGCCACTCGTCATAAGATTTCAACGGCTTGCCGGTCATGAATTCGTTGCCTTTGCCGTCATCAGCGCAGGCCAGGTAAATCTGATATTCGCTGTCGTTGTCGCCGCGAGATTTGGTCTGCCAATTGGCGTTCTGTTCGAGTTGCATCGTGTAACCCTCTGCTGTGTAGTGGTCTTATGCCTACCGCCCCGTATTGGCAGCAGCAGGGTAAATCCACTTGCTTTACACGCCGAAAATTGACGACCACCACTTAAAAAATACTGTGAGTGGTGGAATGAGAATTCCGACGACGAAGCTAATTAATGCTCCAATCAGCATCCCGTTTACGACAAGGTGCTTTTCTAAGAAATCCATTATCTTCATGATGTTAACTCCAGTTGTTTGCATGACTTATCAGCCTCTCGCTGCGTAATCCTCTGCGTAAGCTATCGCCCGCGGGCGACTCACCCACCTGCCTAGTATCCGTACCGGCGCTATTTCGTTTTGCCAGGGCGCTGCGGTTGGCCTGTCATGCGGTTCTGATTGTTAAAGAGCGACCCGGTGGTTTGGGGTGACGTTGTTGCTGTCGATGGGATAAAGATAACTTAGGTTATGAGTTAGGGCAATAACTTGATTTATAAAAATCATAATAAAAGTTATAATTATGTGATTGCAAAAGGAATTTATTTTCTATTTTTAAAGCGCTACTATCGGAAAAACTTGATGGAAGTTGGCATGAACTACGAAGAGCAAGCGCAAATTCGCTATCAGGAGATGTGTCGCATCGTGGGTGATGTGGTATTTGCAATGGTGGCAGAAGGGCATGAGACGAAGAAGGTGGCTATCGCTGACGTGATTCGGACTGAACTAGCGAAGGGGCTGGATAAGTGGGATGAGGATCAGATGCAGATGATGGGGTTAGCTGTAAAGCTTCTGGAAGAGTAGGGCACAAAAAACCCGACTCAGTGGCCGGGTTGTGTTGGTTAGGTTAGCTTGGTTTGAATGTTTCATAAAGTTTGTAAGCTGTGAACACCAGGCTTGGCAATCCAAGAATCCAAAGGATCATGCTTAACTTCTGATCCTTCAATTTCCCATCAAAAATGATTGCCTGCTTATCAATGGCATCAGTCAACTTTTGGGATTGCAGCTCTAACGTTCCTGAAAGCTTCTGAGCTTGTAACTCTAAGGCGGAGGATAGTTTTTGAGATTGCAGATCGAGAGAGCCGGTGAATTTAACAGATTGAATTTCAATCTTTGACTCTATACGTGTCATGTTTTCGTTCAGGCGCGACAAAGTAGACTCTATTGAGTCTACTTTTTTTGCTAGTCTGTCAATGCGATCTGTCATATCGCCGCCGCCCCCATTACCACTACCATGAATTGGTTCATGATGGCGGTAAAGAGATGATTCTGCAAGTGTGCCGTCGGCATTCACAATTTTGAAGTCAGCCACGCTAATCACAATCCTTTAACAAAACGTAGAAGTAGCTGCGATAGCTATCAATGGGTTTATCTATTTTTTTTCCTTCACAATCAGACCCAAAGAGATTTACACGTATTACGTACTCACCTGATTTCTCAAACAAAACACTAGGGAGAAACAAAGAAGTTAGAGTAATCGCTTGACCGTCATGTAAAATGCTGGTTTTGAGATTCTCAAATTTACCTTCTCCATCCGAAGGCTCATCTTTGCCATCTTCACTTACGTGGCTTACTGTTACATTTATATGTATTTTAGATTTTAAGGTAATCAATAGCCCGACATTGACAAGCATCGCGTGTTTAGTACCGTAATCAATGTTTGTAAAGAGAGGAGAGGGAATGCAAGACTCCTCCTTTGTCATCCCATCTTGGTACATAACTGGGTATGCAAAGCATACTTTATTTATGTGGTTCATGCAGTTACCCTAAACTTCTATTGTTGTGATAACAGCTAATTAAGCTTAAAACTCAACACTTCTCGCTGCTAGCCGTGGCGCTTAAACAACTGCGAATGAATCAACATACCTCATCCAAACACCTTATCAGCCCACTGGTTACAACTTTCCGTACATGATCGACTCATGCAGCAAAGCTTTCCCCATCACGTAAAATTGGTCTTCCGTATCTTCTCGAATTTCCCACCGCTCAAGGTTCGGGTTGTCAGAAAGAACCACAAGCTTTGTTCCTTGCATCTGTAAGCGCTTCACATGGAATGTTTTTCCGTACACAAATGCATAGACGCCATCTGTAGTGAACTCACGTACAGATACATCGAAAAACAACCTGTCACCTGATTTTATGGTGGGGTACATGCTATCGCCATCTACGGTCATGACCTTTACATCATCAGCTGTTCGGCTACCGAATAACGCCCTGGCTCGGTCAGATGTGAACTCAATGGCATTCAAAACCTCAACGGTCTCGGAAAGCATATAGCGACCCGGACCAGCGCTAACCACTAAATCAAGAACCTCGATACGATAGATATCAGAACCCGCCTTAAAGCGATCCATTAAATCATGGCCCTTAGGTTGGGACATATCCTCTCGCATAGGATCCGAGCCATCTGCTAGCCACTCAGCTCGAACTCCAAGAGCAGAGGCTATCTCAAGAATTTTTTTACTTCCCCGCGTTTTACCAGATGTCATCTTCTGTATTGCAGGTTGCGATACACCAATGATGGCAGCCAGCTTCCCCTGAGAAACCCCAGCGAATTCCATCGCAGCATTTAGACGATCAGCAAATGTTTTCATAAAAGCAATATATAACCACAGTTATGACAACTCAAATAACAATGGTTATGGACACTAAGCATAACTTTGGTTATGATTATTTTTATTCAATAACCGAAAGAGGCCATTCCATGAATTTAGTTATCCAGCGAGCCTTGAGTATCGTTGGTAGCCAGAAAAGGCTTGCCGACGAGTGTGGCGTGAGTCAGCCGGCAGTTCACAAATGGTTGAATGGCGGAATGGTGTCGCCTGAAAAAGTAAAAGCCATCGTGACTGCTACTGGCGGAGAGGTTAAGGCTCACGAGATCCGTCCTGACCTACCTGAATTATTCCCGCACCCACAAAGCGCATGAACGTGCCGGTGATAACCAATCGCCAATTGTTCAACCATCACTGTAAGACAACGGAAATTGTAAATGGAATCAATCGCAACAAGTAGCAATTCAGTACGCATCAACTGCAAGCCTGAGTTACTGGAAAGCTTCTTTCACAAAGAGGCAATTATTCGCGGTAACAAGCCGCTGGCACTGGATATGGGGATTCACCCGTCAGGGCTGAGTAGGGAGAAGGTAAGGCTGGTGGGTTTGGCCTGCCGGATGATTTCCCAGCTCGGTTTGCCTGCTGGCTGCGTTGCTCAAACAGGGTGCGAACAGAACGTAGTGCTAACCGGCGAGGTGGCTAAAAAGCTTATCTCCATGCTGGAAGGCATCCGGGAACCAAAAACGGAATAGGGGGCTTTATGGCCCGGGACACTTTTGTTTACGACAACATCAAGCGGCAACTGATGGCTGAGGGATTCAGCGAGGCAGTAGCTCAGGGGGGGGGGCAAATCATGGTGCTGATCACTATCGCCGTATGTCGCAGGCGAGTCGCAAGGGGATGGCATTCGACGACTGTCTCACCCGTGCCAGGCAGTTTTCACTTGCGAGCTGTACGAAGGAAGAAAAGCCAGAGAAGGCGGGTAAGAAAGCAAAAAGCCGAACAGCTGCAACTGGTCGGCCATCACTTTTCTAACATAAGAGAGGAATGTCATGAACTATCAAAGCAACCATAGCAAGGTCGATCTGACAAACCAGAACCTGATTATGGCAAACAGTACAGCACCTGGCAATAACGTTGCTCTGGCCGGTGGCGAGTTTATCGGCACTGATGAGCTTCTGGGGATTATCAATCAAGCACGCTCTGCTCATGGAGAGAAGCCGGTACGTAACAACGATTTTGTTTTGCGTGTGAAAGATGAGCTTGAAGGTGACCACTACGAAAGTTTCGTAGTTCAAAATTTGAACGGAACCAAGTCGGAGCAACTCCGTATTTCCAACGATCAGGCTGTATTGGTCGGTATGCGAGAATCCAAGGCTGTCCGCCGCAATGTTCTTGAAATCCTGAAACAAAAACGGGGTCCGGCAATGCCGCAGACCCTCCCTGAGGCCCTTCGCCTGGCTGCGGATATAGCTGAACAAAAAGCCGCGCTTGAACAGAAGGTGCAGGAAGATGCTCCGAAAGTGGCTTTTGTTGATCACTATGTTGAAACCGCTGGTTCTAAAAGTCTCCGCGCAACGGCCAAAGTTCTCAATATGCCAGAAAGAGCCATGATCGACGCCCTTATCCGCGACAAGGTTCTGTTCCGTCAATCCGGCAACCTGCTGCCGTATGCCAGTCATCACCATTCAGGAAACTTCACCGTCAAAACCGGTACCGCCGAGCAGTCTGGTCACGCCTTTACGCAGACCCGGGTAACGCCACGCGGTATTCAGTGGATTGCTGAGCGCTACGCATCCGAACTGATGGCGAGTTAACCATGAGCCAATCCGTCCCATTAAACCGAATTTATCTGGATGACCGCGGCAATCGCGTGACTGTCATTCGCTGGGATCGGAATGCGCAACAGGTGATTTTTATGCGAGAGGGCTATCCGTATGAATGCATGCAGCCACTTGAGCGATTTAGAGAAAAATTTAAGCGAGTCGAAGTATGAGCATGAACCTGATGGCGCAGGCTATGAGCATCAAAGTGGGTAATCCACTGCGCAAGCTGGTGCTGATCAAGATAGCCGACAACGCTAACGACAAGGGCGAATGCTGGCCTTCCTATCAGCATGTCGCTGACCACTGCGAGTGCAGCAAAAGCGCCGTGAGGGCGCACATTGAGGCGTT
>NZ_JBXWLA010000038.1:0-7019 GCF_058191755.1 Serratia sp. CoH_122_TC_1 | reverse complement strand
AACGCCTCAATGTGCGCCCTCACAGCGCTTTTGCTGCACTCGCAGTGGTCAGCGACATGCTGATAGGAAGGCCAGCACTCGCCCTTGTCGTTAGCGTTGTCGGCTATCTTGATCAGCACCAGCTTGCGCAGTGGGTTACCCACTTTGATGCTCATAGCCTGCGCCATCAGGTTCATGCTCATACTTCGACTCGCTTAAATTTCTCTTTAAATCGCTCAAGTGGCTGCATGCATTCATACGGGTAGCCCTCTCGCATAAAAATCACCTGTTGCTCAGCCCGATCCCAGCGAATGACGGTCACGCGCTTACCGTGGTCATCAAGGTATTTCCGGTTTAATGGGACGGATTGGCTCATGGTTAACTCGCCATCAGTTCGGATGCGTAGCGCTCAGCGATCCACTGAATACCGCGTGGCGTTACCCTGGTCTGCGTAAAGGCGTGACCAGACTGCTCGGCGGTGCCGGTTTTGACGGTGAAGTTTCCTGAGTGATGATGGCTGGCATACGGCAACAGATTCCCAGACTGACGGAACAGAACCTTGTCGCGGATAAGAGCGTCGATCATCGCCTTTTCCGGCATGTTCAAAACCTTCGCGGTAGCACGGAGGCTTTTGGAACCGGCTGTTTCAATATATTGATTAACAAAAGCCACTTTTGGTGCATCAGCCTGAACCTTCTGCTCCAACTGCGCTTTTTGCTCTGCAATGTCAGCAGCCAACCGCAAAGCTTCTGGGAGGGTCTGCGGCAATGCCGGATACTGCGTACTTTCTAATTCATGCAGTCGCTTAATGACTTTCATGCGCAGGCTCGCGCTGTAACCAGTTACCAAACATTCGGTGTGCTCCCTATCGAGAGCATATTCCCGGTAATGCTGGCCGTTCTGGGGGTGTACCCAAAGCTGGATATACCCCTCAGCGATTTCGCCAAGCTGCTCAAACATGGCTTCAATATCGCGCATGACGTGACCGTGCTGTTTGCCAGTAAGCTCGGCAATTTCACGGCTGCTCATTTTCAGGCTGTTGCCACAGATCGCTACGTTTGCCATAATGAATTCGCCTCTTAGAATTAGTTCTTAGAAAAGTGATGGCCGCGCAGCTGCAACTGCTCGGCTTTTTGCTTTCCTACCCGCCTTCTCTGGCTTTTCTTCCTTCGTACAACTCGCAAGCGCAAACTGCCTGGCACGGGTGAGACAGTCGTCGAATGCCATCCCCTTGCGGCTCGCCTGCGACATACGGCGATAGTGATCAGATCCATGATTTGCCCCCCCTGAGCGACTGCCTCGCTGAACCCTTCAGCCACCAGCTGCCGCTTGATGTTGTCGTAAACAAAAGTGTCCCAGGCCATAAAGCCCCCTATTCCGTTTTTGGTTCCCGGATGCCTTCCAGCATTGAGATCAGCTTTTTTGCCACCTCTCCGGTAAGCACCACGTTTTGCTCGCACCCTGCTGGAGTAACGCAGCCTGCTGGCAGGCCAAGCTGGGAAATCAAGCGGCAGGCCAAACCCACCAGCCTTACCTTCTCCCGGCTCAGCCCTGATGGATGAATACCCATATCGAGTGCCAGCGGCTTGTTACCGCGCAAAATTGCCTCTTTGTGAAAGAAGCTCTCCAGCAACTCAGGTTTGCAGTTGATACGTACTGAATTGCGACTTGTTGCGATTGATTCCATTTACAATTTCCGTTGTCTTACAGTGATGGTTGAACAATTTGCGGCTGGTTATCACCAGCACGCTCATAGCGTTTTGGGTAAAGAATCTGAAGCTCAGTGATTTCACCGTGGTAAAACCGGGATAGCCTTTCTGCTAACTCGGGCGAGGCCGTATGAACCCCTCGTTCCACTCGGCTGAGGTATCCAGGGTCACAACTGACCGCATTGGCTACATCAGTGATCTTGAGTTCTTTCTTTACACGCATATTCCTAAGTGGTGTTTGCATAGCGGCCCCTTTTAATTGCGCTACACGCATATTAATGCGCATTTTAAATTTGCGCAAGACGCTTTGCGTGCGACGCACATAAGTGAAAAAATCGCGACATGGAAACCGAAAAGAAGCTACCTAAAGAAATCGACCCTACTGTAGGTCGTAATATCCGGCACCTTCGCGTTAAGAAGGGGCTAAACATTGCTGACCTCGCGAATGCTGTTGATAGCGATGTCGGGAACATTTCACGCCTTGAACGGGCTAAGCAGGGTTACAGCGATGAGATGATTAGAAAGATTGCTGATTTCTTTGAGTGCCCTGTCAGCGACCTATTTAAGCCCGATCTACCTTTTGAAAACTTATCTGCAGATTCAGACGCTCAACCGACCAGGCTTAAAGCCAAGGTGTGGGAAGACGGTTCGCAAGACAGCGAGGAGTTTGTGGAAATACCACTGATCGACGTTCAATTTTCCGCAGGAAGCGGTAGTGTTGAAATCATTGAAAAAGAAGAGTTTGCGCTAATTTTTAGGCGATATTACCTCCATAAACTAGGCGTATCCATTGCTGCAGCCAAGCTCGTCCGTGTCATCGGCAACAGTATGGAACCCCGCCTATCTGATGGGGATGTTGTTGGTATTAATACAGATGACACCAGAATCAGAGATGGAAAAGCTTACGGGATCCGTCATGGCGACCTTCTTCGCGTTAAATACCTAATAGAACAACCAGATGGCGGCGTTGTTATCCGTTCTATGAACCGAGAAGAGTTTAAAGACGAGAACCTTACTTATCAACAAAGAAGAGAGCAACTTGTTGTTCTTGGAAGGGTTTTCTGGTCATCCTCCACTTGGTAAACCAACCTATCTAATCAAACCGGCTTAGGCCGGTTTTTTTGTGCCCAAAAATCCCCCGCATAAAACCACGCAAAATTATTTAACTAAACAATTCAAGAATATGCGCATAACTGCAAATATTTATCGTTTAATGCGCTTGACGCATTTGCGTCATACGCATAAATTACATCCATCGACAGCAACAACGTCACCCCAGAACACCGGGTTCGCTCTTTAACAATTCAGAAAGTCGGATGAACTACCGGACTCACTGGTAATTCTGGCGCACAACGAAGACCAGCCGCGATCCGGCTGTGACGGTGACCAGGTGCTGATGTGTTGGGTATGAAACGCTGGGAGCCTAGCCCATTGGAATAGGCGAACAACAGGAGGGCAGGATCATGTAGTGAATAAACGGGACGACCGCAGATACCGGCCAACTGCATCAGCAGTAAGGGGCCAAGTTCCCCCGGCGACGGAGTGAGGGAAAGGTGGCGATAAGCATCACGCAGTTCAGATTGGCGACCTGTTAACGCATCAATCAGCCTAAAAATGAAGAGTGGATTTACCCTGCCGCTGCCAGTACGGGCGGCAGGCATAAGACCACTGAGGGGTAACACGATGAAAGCGATAAACGAGCACGTTGGCTGGGGCGTAGATGGTCATGGCATGAAGGTTTTGTTTTGCAACAAATGCCGTGACGTTTTCTACCGCACTCCAAGCGCGGGTAAAGCAATTCAGGCTCAGCGCATCTTCAGCAAAAAGCACCAGTGTGCCGTCTAACACAGCAGAGGGTTACACGATGAAGGTGAGAATCACAACGACCGGCGGCGCTATTCGCGAAGCAGATTTGGCAAGCGTCGAGTTTTTGCCGAAACACTACGGCGCAATGCAGGGTTGGTGGTGGTGCCCGGAGAAAGGTTACGTGATGCAGCTAGCCTTGCGCTACATCCACATTGACAGCGTCGAATATATCAACGCCTAACACCCACCGCGCCCTACAGGGCGCACCGAGGAAACCATGAGCTTAAACGGATGGAAGGCGCTGACATACAGCGTCGTTATCGGCCTGTTTCTATGGGCCACTACCATTGCAGGCTGCGTCTACATCGCCGGGTAATACCGGCGCACAACGCGGAGAGCATTAAATCAGTGTTTTCCCCGTTGTGGCTATCCGGTGATAGGTGGGCTTCCTCCCCACCACAGGTTCAACTCCTGACACCACAACACTCCGCCTCACTTCCAGTTTGCCCCGCTAGCCGGGGCTCTTTTTTACATCAATAAAGGCCACTGCCCTGCTCCAGAGTGCTGGAACCGTAGGGAAACCGAGCGCGTGCATCAACTCAGGCAGTGCCTTTATCCATGTAATTTTCTTTGAGAGGACATGTTATGCAAACCACCACAAAATGCTGTGAGCACTACGGTAAAACGCGCGACGTTGAGAAAAAGGGAGTAAGCATTCAGCGCTACGAAGACGGCAGATATAAGCCCGTTAGGATCCTCGTCTGCGCCGACACCTGCGCCAGCTACTACACCATTCGCAGCGAAATAAAAACATTGCGCCGCCGCCTGCACACAATGCAGCGGAGGCCGGCATGGTAAGTCCAGGCAGAAACTGTCAGTTCAGAACCGCCCAGTTTGCAGCACGGGCAGCCAAATCACTTAAAAGCCCGTCGTTGTGGTATCTGGCGATGGTTCGACTGAGACACTCACTTGATGGACATAGTGCCGGAGTAACCAATGGCAAACTCATTTAAGCAGATGAAGAACAACGGCACGCTCAAGCGCACCGACTCGGGCATGTTCATCAGGCTGGACGATATTCACGTTCAGGATGGCTTCAATAAGCGCGTAGATGATGAGCGCACTCAGGCGGCAGACGATGATTTATTTAATCACCTCTCGCACGGTAAGCCGGTTCCGCCACTGGAAGTTAGACCCCGCGATGATGGTGGTGTGTGGATTGTAGAGGGACACCGACGCCACCGCGCCTATTCACGCTGTCGTGACACTGGTAAGCCCGTCGAGTGGATAGCCATTCTTCCTTTCACTGGCAGTGATGTCGAGCGCATAGCCCGCATCATGAACAGCAACAGCCAGTTAGCCCTCACCCCATACGAGCAATCGCAGGTAGTAAGGGAGCTGGCAGGTTTTAATCTGTCGCCGGACGAGATTGCCGCCCTGGTCGGCAAGAGTCGCTCAACGGTCGATAAGTTACTGGCATTCAGCCAGGCCAATCATGACGTCCAAACGCTTGTTAGAGAGGGTTCTGTTGCCGTTGACGCCGCTGTAGACCGTGTGAAAGAGCACGGCGAAGCAGCGGGAAAAGTGCTTGCCGGTGACGTCGCAAAGGCAAAGAAAGCAGGCAAGAAGAAGGTCACCAAGTCCTTTATCACTCCCCTATTCAGCGCCACCCGCGCACGCAGATTATGCGAGCTGCTCTATGACGCCTCGCCAATGCTCCGCGAAGAGGGCGACGTTCTACTTCTCACGCCGGGAACCAGAGAGGAAATAAACAAAATCCTCAACGAGTACCGGCAACAGAACCCAGCCCAGGAGGCCATCGATGATCAAGCGATTTAACCCTGACTTTTCGCTGAGCATTTCCCATGAACTCGCTTACATGCGTGAAACCCCGGAGGGCGGCTACGTGGCACACGGCGACTATGCAACGTTGTTTTCTGAACTGGAATCGGTAAAGGCTGATCGCGATGCGCAGCAGAAACGAGCCGATGCGCTGGCTGTGGAGAATGCGGCGCTGAAGAAGTCATTAATTGCAATTTCACTGGCTGAACCAATCGACGGCGAAACCATCGTGTGTGATTTCGATACGCTGGTTTCAATCGCCGCCGGTGCGCTAACCACCCCAGTCACTGACGCCGCCCTTGCCGCTATCGAAGCGCGGGGAGCAGTTGCAGTCATTGAAAACCTCATAAGCAGAAAGGAACGAGCGCTCGCTGAAATGCATCCAGACACCCATGCATATGGCGCTACTCAGGAAGCAGTCCAAAACCAGATTTATGACCTGGAATTGTTCGCCACCGAGCTGCGGGAGGCCAAATGAAAGAGCGCCCAGTGATTTTCAACGGTGAGATGGTTCGCACCATTCTCGACGGCCGCAAGACGCAGACGCGGCGTGTTATCGCCAATGTAGGTGCTGATAATTGCATTCCGCTGCAAAAGCAAACCAAAACCAAAGACGGGATTTATACGCACGTCATGGATGCGCCCATGTATGGGTTGTGCCCATTCGGCCAGGTAGGCGATCGGCTGTGGGTGCGGGAGACGTGGGGCGTTGTCAGCCACGACTTTGACGAGAGCGAGCAGATTATTGATTGGGTGCCAGATCGACCAGCAACGGCCATTCATGAAATGCCTTTCGGCAATGGTTACTACTCAGGTCACGCCATTTATGCCGCAGACGGTGAATTTACCTGGGGTGATGACGACGGACACGGCGAGCGGTCTTGCTGGAAACCGTCAATTCACATGCCCCATGCAGCCTGCCGCATCCTGCTGGAAATCACCGCTGTGCGTGTTGAGCGGCTGAACAATATCAGCGAAGAGGACGCCAGGGCTGAAGGTATTAGTGACGGTGGCTGCCTCAATTGCGGCGAGCCGGAGCCATGTGGATGCGCCAATCCACAACCAGATGCAACAGACGCCTTTGCCTACCTCTGGCAGTCAATCTACGGCGTCGAAAACTGGCTGACCAATCCCTGGGTATGGGTGATCGAGTTTAAGCGTGTGGGAGGTAGTGATGCCAGCAAATGAACTGAGCCTCGACGGCAAAAGCATTCTCGACATGTGCTGCGGCTCCCGCATGTTCTGGTTCGATAAGCAGGATGAACGGGCCGTATTCAACGATAAGCGCAGCGAGAGCCTCACACTTTGCGACGGTCGGAAGCTGGTGATATCCCCAGACCTGATCGCCGATTTCACCGCGTTACCGTTTGCCGATTGCACCTTCCCGGTTGTCGTGTTCGATCCGCCCCATCTGGAGCGCGTCGGGCCAAATGGCTGGCAGGGTAAGAAATACGGGAAGCTTGACCGTGAAACATGGCGCGATGAACTGCGCGCAGGATTCGCTGAGGCTTTCCGCGTGTTGCGGCCACACGGCGTTCTGATCTTCAAATGGAACGAAACCCAGATACCGGTTAGCCAGATCATCGCCCTCACAGATGAGAAACCGGCTATCTGGCAGCGCACCGGCAAGAGCGATAAAACGCACTGGATCATCTTCGTGAAGGGGGCTGAAGCCCAGGAGAA
>NZ_JBXWLA010000037.1:0-8351 GCF_058191755.1 Serratia sp. CoH_122_TC_1 | reverse complement strand
CTTAGCGCACCAGGCCGCTGAGGCGGAACGCCGTGCCCATTATGCCGACGCGGCCAGTATTTGGCTTAAAGCATTCGGAGTAGCTCGCGCAGTCGATGTTGCATGGGTACAAATACGTATCGATTTTTGTGTCAACGCCGCATCGCGCAACTGGGGTAATTCTCAATGAGCAAAGTTAACACTAAAAAAGAGGAATCTCTTTCTCTTAAAGTCCTCAAAAACCTGCTTAATTACGATCCAAAATCTGGTGAATTTACATGGCTGAAGAACCGTTCTTCAAAAGCAAAGGCTGGTCAAGTCGCCGGTTCAGTTTGCAAGGATGGCTATCGGCATATCAAGGTCAATGGCATGAACTATAAGGCGCATAGACTTGCCTGGTTCTACTGTCACGGAGTATGGCCAGACAGTGAAATTGATCACCAGTTTCATGATAGAGACGACAATAGAGCCAAATTCATACGCAAGGCAACACCTAGCGAAAATAGCATGAACCGAAGCGTTAGGAATGATAACTCCAGCGGGTTTAAGGGTGTTTCCTGGAATAAAAAGAGCAAGAAATGGTCGGCAGAAATTACATCTAAAGGGAAACGAATGTTCCTTGGTTTTTTCGAACATCCTGAACTGGCTGCAGAGGCTTATAGAAAAGCCGCAGAAGAACATCACGGCAAATTTGGATGGTGAAAACATGTCAAAATATCAACTTATTTATGCTGATCCTCCATGGCAATACGGAAATAAATCTTCTAACGGAGCCGCAGAAAACCATTATGGAACAATGGCAACCTCTGACCTGAAGAGACTGCCGGTTTGGTCTATCGCAGAAGAGAATTCAGTCCTAGCTCTTTGGTACACCGGCAACCATAGCCAGGAGGCGATCGCACTCGCTGAAGCATGGGGCTTTAGTGTGCGAACGATGAAAGCTTTCACATGGGTGAAGCTCAATCAGCAAGCCGAACTGCGTTTCAATAAAGCGCTGGAGCAACAAACCATCTTCGACTTTACCGACCTACTCGACATGCTCAACGCTGAAACACGGATGAACGGCGGCAACTATACGCGGGCCAACTCGGAGGATGTGCTGATCGCAGTTCGCGGACAGGGCATTGAGCGTGCCAGTGCATCGATAAAGCAGGTTGTCTTTAGTTGTCTTGGTGAACATAGCCAAAAACCATGGGAAGTCAGGCACCGTCTTGAGCGGCTTTATGGTGACGTATCCAGAATCGAACTGTTCAGCCGCGGCGATGCGCCAGGCTGGGATCATTGGGGGAATGAATGCCCAGTAAACAACCTGACGCTGATTCCCGCAGCGTTCAGAAAAACCTTCTCCGTAGCACAGCCCGAGAGCTTCTAAGAGATTTCGACTCCCCCACCAACAATTTCACCCTTCGACAGCTACTCGACAAACACTCAGTGAAAATCGCGCCCTATTGGCCTAAGCATCCACCGGCATGGCTGCGCCTTTGCTGTGAAGTTCATAGAGTTCGCGAGGGAAAATAGCAGAGGCAAAGATGGACAAATACAGCCTTACGAGGGATGAGGCTTGCGCTTTCCTGGGAGTTTCCGCGCCAACATTAACTGCGTGGATTCGCTCAGGAAGGCTATCAGCCACCCGCAAAGATCCAACCAAACCGAAATCCCCCTACCTCATAACCAGAAATGCATGTATTGCCGCACTCAATATTCCGATCCACACTGTGCCCGTGAGTGCGGCTGATGCGACAGAGGAAACACCATGTCTATCTTCCGTAGAGGTGAAACCTGGTACGCGAGTTACTCGCAACCGGGCGGCCAGCGTATTAAGGAAAGCCTTGGCACAACGGACAAGCGCCAAGCACAGGAGTTGCACGACAAGCGAAAAGCAGAACTTTGGAGAATAAATCGTCTGGGGGAAATGCCGGATGTGACGTTCGAGGAAGCCTGCTTGCGCTGGCTTGAGGAAAAAGCAGACAAGAAGTCGATTGACACGGACAAGGTGCTAATCGGCTTCTGGCTGAATTATTTTGAAGGTGTGAAATTGAAGAATATCACGGAAGCGAAGATTTATTCGACCGTGAGTAAAATGACAAACCGTGTGCACCATGAAAACTGGCGCAGAAGCGCCGAGGCTTTAGCTAAACAAGGCAAGGAAGCGCCAGAGTTCAAACACAAGCCTGTTTCTGTTGCTACCAAGGCTGCTTACCTGGCTTTTATGAAGTCTCTTCTGAGAGCCGCAGAGCGAGAATGGAAATGGTTAGACAGAGCTCCAATCATCAAGATCCCCCAACCGAAGAATCGGCGGATTAGATGGCTGGAACCTCATGAAGCACAACGTCTAATAGACGAGTGTCCAGAGCCGTTGAAGTCAGTTGTTAAATTTGCGCTGGCTACTGGGTTACGGCGTTCGAATATTCTCGACCTGGAGTGGTCGCAGATCGACATGCAAAGGAAGGTAACCTGGATACACCCAGAGCAAAGCAAATCGACCAGGGCAATTGGCGTTGCCCTGAACGATACAGCATGCAAGGTTCTTCGTGACCAGATTGGTCGCCATAGCAAATGGGTATTTGTCCACACTGAACCCAAGACTCGATCTGATGGAACCGTGGCACCAGCGATGAGGAAAATGCGCGTTGATTCGAATACAGCTTGGCGTCTGGCGAAAAAACGCGCAGGTATAGAAAATTTCCGATTTCATGACCTGAGACACACATGGGCCAGCTGGTTAATTCAGTCAGGAGTACCATTATCAATTTTGCAGGAAATGGGGGGTTGGGAGTCGATAGAAATGGTGCGTAGGTATGCCCACCTTGCGCCAGATCACTTAACTGAACATTCCCGTCAGATTGATGTAATTTTTGCGGAGTGTGTCCCAATTTTGTCCCATCACGAAAATCTGGACGGGACAAATAACAGCTAAGCATATGATTTTAAATGGTGGGTCGTACAGGGTTCGAACCTGTGACCAATTGATTAAGAGTCAACTGCTCTACCACCTGAGCTAACGACCCAACGGGTTAAATTATTCGCCTCCACACCCCGAATGTCAAACGCTTACACTCATTAGTTTTTTTCATGCGATATTTTTAACCTCTTGTTTTATCAATGAGATAAGCCACATTAGGGCTATTAATCTGCTACGAGCCAGAGTAATCTTCCGCCCCCAAGACGTCCGATTTGCCTCCGCAGTGTAAAGAACAATCGACTTTTATCCCTCGCATAAATGTTGTAAACATGTTGCACAAAGGTGGCGTTATTGCACTACCTTACTAAAGCCGGGAAAACCGGATAATCGTATAAAAAAGAGCCACTTCAGAGCTCGCAATTTCACTCATGACAGGTAAAACAGGACATCATAAGATGGTAGATCAATCTAAAATAGCCGCAGAGGCACCGCCAGAATCAGAAGATCATCTACGGCGAAACCTAACTAACCGACATATTCAACTGATTGCCATTGGTGGCGCTATCGGTACAGGCCTGTTTATGGGGTCCGGCAAAACCATCAGTCTGGCCGGGCCTTCTATCATCTTCGTGTACATGATTATCGGCTTTATGCTGTTCTTCGTGATGCGAGCCATGGGCGAGCTGCTGCTCTCCAATCTGGAATACAAGTCCTTCAGCGATTTCGCCGCCGATTTGCTCGGCCCTTGGGCTGGTTTCTTCACCGGTTGGACCTACTGGTTCTGCTGGGTCGTCACCGGTATTGCAGACGTCGTGGCAATAACCGCCTATGCGCAATTCTGGTTCCCCGAACTGTCACAGTGGATCGCTTCGTTGCTGTGCATCTTGCTGTTGCTGGGCCTGAATCTGGCAACGGTGAAGATGTTTGGTGAGATGGAGTTCTGGTTTGCGATGATCAAAATCGTCGCCATTGTTGGGCTGATCGTTGCCGGACTTGTCATGATCGCCATGCAGTTCCAGTCGCCTACCGGTACCGTCGCATCGTTCTCGCACCTGTGGAATGACGGTGGCATGTTCCCGAAAGGCATCAGTGGCTTCTTCGCTGGGTTCCAGATCGCGGTATTCGCCTTTGTCGGCATCGAACTGGTCGGGACGACTGCGGCTGAAACCAAAGATCCTGAAAAAGTGCTGCCACGCGCCATCAACTCAATTCCAATCCGTATCATCATGTTCTACGTGTTCGCGCTGATCGTGATTATGTCGGTCACACCATGGAGCTCAGTGGTTGCCGACAAGAGCCCGTTCGTTGAGCTGTTCGTACTGATTGGCCTGCCTGCGGCCGCCAGCGTAATCAACTTTGTGGTCTTGACCTCCGCGGCCTCTTCCGCCAACAGCGGGGTGTTCTCTACCAGCCGCATGTTGTTCGGTCTGGCGCAGGAAGGCGATGCACCTAAGTCGTTTGCTAATTTGTCCAAAAGAGCGGTACCGGCTAACGGCCTGACCTTCTCGTGTATCTGCCTGCTGGGTGGCGTGGTGCTGATTTACCTGATCCCGAACGTGATGACGGTATTCACGCTGGTTACCACGGTTTCGGCGATCCTGTTTATGTTTGTATGGACCATTATTCTGTGTTCGTATCTGGTTTATCGTAAGCAACGCCCAGCGCTGCACCAGAAATCGATCTACAAGATGCCGGCCGGCAAACTGATGTGCTGGGTGTGTATGGCGTTCTTCGCCTTTGTACTGGTACTGCTGACGCTGCGTGATGACACCCGTCAGGCGCTGATCGTCACGCCACTGTGGTTCGTGGTACTCGGTCTGTCCTACGTGTTCTTGCGCAAGAAAAAAGTGGCTTAATCCTCTCCAGGGGGACGGTTCACTGTCCCCCTACCCCCCTCCGCTGGCGCTTAGCGCGGCCGGATCCCATCGATAATCACTCTCTGCACGTTTTCCACCGTCTGTAGAAAAAATGCCTCATCCTCTAAGGTCTTGCCGGTCACGGCTTCTACCTGTACCCAAAAATCGGCATAGTGTTGGGTGGTTGCCCACAGCATGAAGATCAGGTGGTGTGGATCTACCGCCGCGATATGCCCCTCGGCAATCCAGCGCTCAATCATGGCAGACTTCTCGTCCACCAGCGCCTTCAGCCCCCCTTGCAGTTCCTGTTTTAGCAGCGGCGCCCCTTGGATCATCTCCAGGCAAAAAAGCCGTGACGCCTGCGGGTGATGGCGGGACACTTCAAGTTTCAATCGGATATATTCGCCAATAGCCTGCAGGGGTTCCTGATCGGCCCGTAACGCCTTCAACGGCGCCAGCCATACCTCAAGAATGCCTTTCAACACCGCCACATACAGCTCTTCTTTAGAAGGGAAGTAATACAACAAGTTGGTTTTAGATACTTCGGCACGCTCCGCCACCTGGTCCAGGCTAGTACCGTGAATGCCGTACAGTGAGAAAAACTCCAGCGCAGCATCCATAATGGTGCTGCGTTTTGCGGCCACCGCACGTGAGCGGCGCGTGGGCGATTTAGCGGCTTGTGGCTTCACTACGGCTCCTTAAAGCAAGCTGATTCAAGCCAGCATAACAAAGCCACCCAATGAAACCTACGCCTTTGCCGACTACCCCTTCCGAGTGATTTTTTGCACCTTTAACGGGCAGCTGCGCCTATTTTTTGTGCACTTCATTTTTACCAAATGGTCTGTTTTAGACCATTTGCTCAACCAGGCAACTTCGTTTTAAAACAATGCATTGATAAACAAGACATTTTTAAAACTGGCACTGCGTTTGCAATAACTGTCGTATCCCACGCAGCCCGAAGGAACCAATTCAGGCAACGTGCGTACCGCCCTATTCGCAGACCCGAGGTGTTCAAATGAAAATTGGCGTATTTATTCCGATCGGCAACAACGGCTGGCTGATTTCCAGCAATGCACCACAGTACAAACCCACGTTTGAACTCAATAAAACCATCGTGCAGAAGGCCGAGCACTACAACTTCGATTTCGCCTTGTCGATGATAAAACTGCGCGGCTTCGGCGGCAAAACCGAGTTTTGGGATCACAATCTGGAGTCTTTCACACTGATGGCCGGGTTGGCCGCCGTCACCTCTCGCATCAAGATCTACGCGACAGCCGCTACCCTGACCATGCCACCCGCGATCGTCGCCCGTATGGCCTCCACCATTGATTCCATCTCAAACGGGCGCTTTGGCCTTAATGTGGTGACCGGGTGGCAAAAACCGGAATACGAGCAAATGGGCATGTGGCCGGGCGACGATTACTTTGGCCGTCGCTACGATTATCTGGCGGAGTACGTCAATGTGCTGCGCGACCTGTGGGGGACTGGTAAATCCGACTTCAAAGGTGAGTTCTTCCAAATGGACGACTGCCGCGTCAGCCCGCAGCCGCAGGCGGACATCAAGGTGATCTGCGCCGGACAAAGCGATGCGGGCATGGCCTTCTCAGCCAAATATGCCGATTACAACTTCTGCTTTGGCAAGGGCGTCAACACGCCCACCGCCTTTGCGCCGACCGCGGCACGCTTGAAAATCGCCGCCGACAGCGAAGGTCGCAACGTGGCCTGCTACGTGCTGTTTATGATTATTGCCGATGAAACCGACGAGGCCGCCCGAGCCAAATGGGAAAGCTATAAAGCAGGAGCCGATACCGAGGCCCTGGCCTGGCTGACCGAGCAAAGCGGCAAAGACACCACCTCCGGGGCCGACACTAACGTGCGCCAAATGGCGGACCCGACCTCTGCCGTTAACATCAATATGGGTACGCTGGTCGGTTCCTACGCCAACGTAGCACGCATGATGGATGACATCGCTACCGTACCCGGTACCGAAGGCGTGCTGCTGACCTTCGATGACTTCATCAAAGGGGTGGAAGACTTCGGCGAGCGGATCCAGCCGCTGATGAAAAGCCGCGCCGACGTTTGCCCACAAACCGCCACAAACCGTGAGGTGGCATGATGAAAATTGTCGAGAGCCAACCCGTAGTACGCCGTCAGATACCACAGGCTGGGGACACAGTAACCCTGCCCGCCCGCCCGGAGGCCATCGCCTTTGCGCCGCAGGAAACGGCGTTGATCGTGGTTGATATGCAAAATGCCTACGCCTCGCCAGGCGGTTATCTGGACCTCGCCGGTTTTGATGTCTCTGCCACCGCCCCGGTGATCGCCAACATCAAACGTGCGATCAGCAGCGCACGCGCCGCAGGCGTCAAAGTGATCTTCTTCCAAAACGGCTGGGACAACCAGTATGTCGAAGCTGGCGGTCAGGGGTCGCCAAACTGGCATAAATCCAACGCACTGAAGACCATGCGCAAACGCCCAGAACTGATGGGTAAGCTGTTGGCGAAGGGCGACTGGGATTACGAACTGGTGGATGAACTGCAACCCCAGCCAGGCGATATTGTGATCCCGAAACCCCGTTACAGCGGCTTCTTCAATACGCAGCTCGACAGCCTGCTGCGCTCATATGGCATTCATCATTTGGTGTTTACCGGCATCGCTACCAACGTCTGTGTGGAATCTACGCTGCGCGACGGCTTTTTCCTCGAGTACTTCGGCATTGTGCTCGCCGACGCCACTCACCAAGCCGGGCCACTATTTGCTCAGCAAGCCGCGCTGTACAACATCGAGACCTTCTTCGGTTGGGTATCGGACGTCGACAGCTTCTGTGATGCACTTTCCACCCCGCTCAGCCAAACGGCATGAGTTTTGCCTGCCTCAAGGCGAACAACATCATTCACCAGGAGCACGACAATGCCAAAAACAATCATTACACCGCCGGGCACCGGCAAGCCACTCGCGCCGTTTGTCCCCGGTACACTGGCTGACGGCGTGGTTTACGTCTCAGGGACGCTGGCGTTCGATAAAGAAAATAATGTGGTGCATGTCGGTGATGCCGCGGGGCAAACCCGGCACGTGCTGGAGACCATTAAGACCGTGATCGAAACCGCCGGTGGCACTATGGACGATGTGACCTTTAACTCGATATTCCTCACCGACTGGCAAAACTATGCCGCCATCAATCAGGTGTATGCCGAGTACTTCCCCGGTGACAAACCGGCTCGCTACTGCATTCAGTGCGGACTCGTGAAGCCGGACGCACTGATTGAGATCGCCACCGTCGCCCATATCGGCCGTTGAACCATTACCCGCAGAGGAGCGAGCATGTACTTTGAAATTTTAGGCAAAGGCACACCACTGGCCCCAACGCTGGTCCTTTCCGCCGGGCTGGGCGGCGCAGGCAGCTTCTGGCACCCACAGATTGACATGCTGAGCCAGCATTTCCAGGTGATGGTTTACGACCACTTCGGCACCGCCAGCAGTCGAGGAAAGGTACCGGAAGGTTACAGCATGGCCGACATGGCCGATGAAGTCGCGCAGTTGCTGCGCACCCTCAGCATCGAACGCTGTTGTTTCGTCGGCCATGCGCTTGGCGGCATGATTGGCCTGCAAGTAGC
>NZ_JBXWLA010000036.1:0-10471 GCF_058191755.1 Serratia sp. CoH_122_TC_1 | reverse complement strand
CCTTTCTGGTGTATTCCCTTAGCCCTGGCTACGCGCAAGGCGTCCGTCCCCGTGACTGACCCTGGGCCGGGGCGCCGCCGTCACAAGGGTACGCTTCGCCGGTATCCTCACCCGTTCGCACTCTCTCCCGGTGGTCATTCGCTTGCGCATGCGGCTTGCGGTCCCGCCCTTGCATCGTCAGCTGATACCCCGTCCCGGTCATGTTGTCACGGCGCCAGTCACCCCGCGCCGGCAAAGAGCCAAAAGGGGTATACACCAGAAAGAAGTCGAAACGGGAGGGTTTATGACGAAATTATTGAAAGAAGTTCTGGCCGAACTGGCCACCAACCAGACGAGCAGTACGCTGCAGGATGAGGCGACGGAGGCCACTTTGGTCCGCGTCTCTGGGGCGGCGGAAGCCGTATTGGCGTTCCTGGAACGATGCCCGGGCGATGATCGCGATGTCACCTCGGTTTTCAGCGATTTGATGGCCGATCTCTTCCACCTTGGACAACACCTGCACACCGCCGGTGTTTATGCCGATTTTCCGTTATGGCGACAGGCAGTATTACTGACAGCGATGGGGCACTTTGACGCGGAAACCACCGGGTTTACCGCGATGGAGGCAAGTCACCCGGATGCTGCATTCGCCCTGCTGAGCTACATCAATAGTCGAAAACAGCATGATCAACATCTCAGCGTTGCCGCCAGCTTACTGGCAACAGAACTGGTCCTGCTGAGTGCTCGTCTGGAGCCGTTGTCGAACCAGAATGCACTGACCACCGTCATCGCCGAAGTCTACAAATAATCATCAGGGCGATGAATGTCGCCCATTAAAAAATTGGATATCGCTATGAATAACAAGATTTGTTTCAAAGGTAAAAAGACATTTGAGGTGATCACGCAAGCACGTCAACAGGGGTGTGATGTGCTGCTGGTCAAGGATGAAGGCGTGTATTTGATGGCGGCAGCGCGTACCAAAGGAAAGCGGTTATTGGCCTACGCCGAAGGGTTGGATCCGACGATCCGTGACAGTGGCGACGTGTTTGATGACGCCTGCCGGTTATGTGGTGGGGACGACTTTATGGAACGCCTTCCGTCGAACGATCCGACCTTTGACCATCTGCTCGAGAAACAAGGTCATCTTGAGTTTCTCATTACACAAACCGAGTTCTGTATGACGTCGGTGGGTTAAGAGTGTTGCCCGGTTCGCGTTAATGACAACACCGCGGCGTGATAAAGCTCCATTGATACTCATGCTGAGTTTCAATGGAGCCAGTAGGGGGTTCTTCAATCATAAAGTGACTCAGTTTGATGCGTAACGACGCGAGTGAGTACATAACAAACTCATATTGAGTATTTAAATTTACTCAAAATGAGTAACTATATCTTGATGTAGTCTATGTTTTTCTTATAATGATACTCAAATTGAGTAACTAAAGGAGTGTGAAATGCATATTTGCTGTGATGATGGCTCTACCAATGTGAAACTGGCCTGGTATGTGGCGGGGGATTTACGCACGACCTTGTCACCCAATTCTTTCCGTCAGGGATGGAAAATCGATGGTATCGGCAGCCGTCGCACGTTCAACTATCTCGTTGATGGCGTAAAGTACACCTTTGACGATGTCAGCCAACAGGCGATCAGCACGACCCACATTGAGTATCAGTACGGTGATACCAATCTCCTGGCGGTGCATCATGCCTTGCTAAACAGTGGTGTTGAGCCACAAGCGGTTAAGCTGACCGTCACATTGCCGATCAGTGAGTTTTATACCGAAGACTGTCAGAAAAACACGGTTAATATTCAGCGAAAAATCGACAATCTGCTTCGGCCTGTGACGTTGAACAAGGGGGAGGCCTTTACCGTGGCGGCTGTTGAAGTGATGCCAGAATCCCTGCCTGCGGTGTTTTCTCCCTTGGTGCGGGAGAATGTTGGGCCGCTGGAAACGTCCCTGGTTATCGATTTGGGCGGTACGACGCTCGATGCCGGAGTCATTGTCGGGCAGTTCGACGATGTGATGGCGATCCACGGTAATCCCACCCTGGGTGTTTCGATGGTGACGCAGGCCGCGCTGACGGCGCTGCGTATGGCGGACAGCGATACGAGCGCCTATGTGGCGGATACGGTGATCCAACGCCGCCATGATCGCGCCTTTTTGTCACAGCTGATTAATGATGCTTCCCGGGTTGATGACGTTATCGCCGCGATAGAGCACGGTATCACCCGGCTTGGCGATCGTGTGGTGAACGAACTGGCGCGATTCCGCCACGTTAACCGGGTTTGGCTGGTCGGTGGGGGCGCTCCGCTGATAGAATCTGCGGTAAGAAAAGCCTGGAAACTGCCGGCAGAGCGTATAACGCTGGTCGAAAGCCCGCAAATGGCGCTGGCGAGTGAAATGGCATTGTATAAACAAGAGGGATAACCGTGAGCGATAACAGCAGTGATACCCGCCGTAAATTTACCAGCTATTTGCAGCTGGACTGCGAAGCCGATCGCCATGCCCTGGATGTGGTTGAATCCATTTCGCAGCGAGTACGCGGGGATTTCCTGCGTAATGCCATCATCACAACGGCGGCATTACATCAGCTCGACCCACGATTACCGGTGTTGCTGGCCACGATGTATAACGGCCAGTTGACCAGCGAACAGCTGGTCAACCTGGTCAGCCAGACAACCGGCTGGAAACCCGATATGGCGGCGATCCGCGACGTGATTACGGCGTTGTCCGGTGAGGATTGTCGATCGGTGGTTCCGGTCGAACCTGTTCAACAGCCGAGCGAATTGGCTCCCCTGGGAGAGGCGCGCAAGAAACTGGGTAAATTGCTCTAAGGGGGCAATTATTGCCGGATTATGTGTTTGTTATCGCGTTTCAGGGTGCATAAATTGCCTGTTTTTTAGAAAGGATGGCAATGCATGGATGTTTTTGAATTGAGATTATGGCGTGCCGGTCAATATTTTACGCTGTCTGAGGCGCGTTCGCTACGTCCTGGTAGCCATTGGCGGCAAGAGGATGCAGCTCATGCTCTGGGGGTGTCAGAACGGACTTACCGAACCTATGAAAATAGTGGCGTGTCCCGATCGGCGCGTCTGGGGATCCAGACACTGATGTTGATCCGCCTGCTCCCCGATTTGCTCCGGATGGACCCACCGCAAATCGTCTTGCAACTGCAGGCGCTGACGCGGCATGACCAGATAACACCCCAGTCCAGAGGCGTGGTATCGCTTGTTATGCCTTCTGCAGGTATGAAGGCCTGGCGGGGTTCGCTGGGCTGGACGCAAAAACAGACCGCGGATTATCTTGGTGTTTCGCTGCGGACCGTCAAGCACTATGAGCAGGGGCCTTTGCCGCGTCGGTTGATGTTGGCCGCCCAGGCCGTTACGCTGGCCACGTTGTTGCCGGTCTGGTCAACCTATCCGTGTGCCAGGCTACTGCAGGTGCTGGATCAACTGGTCAATATCGACGTGAACTAGCACAGGGTTTATGGTGGCCAGGGCTGGCCACGAAAAGGATCCCCGGCAGGGCCGGGGCCCCGAAACATCGCGCTCCCGTCTGTCTTGTCATTTTCCTTTTTCCTCCCAACGGTCACTGCCGGCCTCGAACCGGCCGCGACCGATCCCCTGATATTAACCTCCGCGCTTTCTCCCTTTTTCCGCCCTGCAGGCGGGGATCAAAATGATATGGCGTCGCCTGGGCTTACGCCGTAGCCCGAACGTAGCCGTGCCGCTACGCCTGCAAGGGTTCGCGTTGCCCGTATCCTCTCCCGTTCGCACTCCCTCCCTGCGGTCGGTCATTTGCGCTGCGGCCTGCGGTACGGCCCCTGCATTCTCCGCTTTGCGCACGTCTGTGTTTTGGCTACGGCGCAAGCCGATATCCGATAACCTGACTGGAGAAGAATGATGCCTAACTGGTGTGCAAACCGAATTATCGTGACTGGAAACCCAGACCAACTGACCGCCGTGACCGATTTTGCCCGGGACGAAGGGGAGGTGAGTTTTTTCAACGAGGCAGATGTCGATGTGATGGCCTTTGAAGGGACTGTGCAGATTGATTTTGATACACGGTGGGCTCCTCCGGAATGTGCCGATATCCGGGCGCTGAGTAAACAGTTTTCCTGTCACGTCATTCATACGTTCAGTGAGGCAGGTGAGGGGTTCTGCGGTTATCACGTCTATGCATGTGGTGAATATATCGACAGTGCCAGTGACGATTTGGAATGGTCAGAAGAGCGTGATGAATACGGTTACGCCGAGGTTGTTGGCCCGGAATATGTGTTAGGTAACGTCCCGAATTACGGCGGGTAATACGGCGGTTGCGCCCCTTTGGGGCGCTTTTTGGCACAAAAGGAAATACCACAATGTTTGAACGAATGACGATTGCAGGGCTGATTACCCGTTTAAAACGCTATCCCGAAGACGCTTTGTGTGTGGGCAGTTTTTGGCTGGATGATGATTTTCTTGAGTTAGACGGTGCGCTGACTGCCTGCGAAATTGAGGCGGCGATGGAAATCGTTCATGACAACCATGATGCCAATTTTGGGATCAACTGGGATGCTATCCAGCACGCGATTGATATCGTCAAAGCGGAAGGATAGATCGCTTTCACTGGCCGCCATTGGCGGCCGCTAAGGAAAGCCGTTGCCAACGGCTTCACTCTGAGCCTTGTTATACGTGCTGTCGGCGGTGATCACTTTTGCTGTGACAGACATTGCCCTGTTCCGGTTCATCAACAAGGGTACAGGCTAACGCCCGCTTCCTCCCCCGTTCGCCCCCCTCCCGAGGGGCGGGTGTTTGCGCTGCGGCCTCGGTATCGCCCTTGTTTCTGCCCCTGATGGAACGGGGCAGTCTGGTGTCACAGCAACGTGCTCCCCGCACTCATAAATAGCGGAAAGGGGCACCATAAAGAAGCCGGAGAGAAGCAATGAATACCTCAGTAAATACCGTCCAATCCGATGCGGGATCCGTGACCAAAATCGAAGTTACCGATGCACGATGCCGTTTGGCCTTTGTTCCGAGGCTGTTTGCGACGCCGCTGGGTGAGAGTATGGCGATCAGCTTTCTGCATAAACACAGTAATTACGAGGGGGGCATGTGGGCTTTTTACGAGGTTCCGCGCGGGTTAAGCGGCCATGTCGCGCCGTGGACGGATATCATAACAACCCGGCCAACGGGCTACATTGCCCCGACTGAGGGCACGTACAGGCTGAGTATTCCGGGGAACTACTTCGATGCAGAGGTCTCGGCCGATGCCGCTGGAATTATAGCGACCCTGTTTGTATTGAATCAGCTTGCCTGGAAGGTTTCCGAGATGGGAAGCGAATATGCGTTGACCTGTCAGGGACTTATCGACCGTCAGGATGCGCTAAAAGATTATGTCAGCATCATAAGTCACCCTGAGAGAGCGCTGATTTTTCGCGCAATTGATTGAATTATTGTCCGGGCGTTCTGCCCGGATCTTCTCCCTGACGTTTATTTTCTGAGCCATGGGCGATGCGTTTGGCGTCGATTTTGTTTTAGCTCACATCCTCTTTATGTTCGAAGATCAAGGGCTATGGCCCCCGTTCGGCTCCCCGGCGGTGCCGGGTCGTCAGCCCCACTCCGTCAGTTCCGCCGGTTTACCGGCGTCTCAGACTCCGCCGAACCCCTGCGGGTTTCGGGCTATCGCTAGGGTCTGATGGCTAAAGGTCAAGGCAAGGCGCTTGCAGCCGGCTTATTGCCGGCGCCGCTTTCACTGCCCGACCGCCTATGCGGCCGGTCGCTAAGGCTGCCAGGCTAAAGGCCTGGCTCTTTCCGCTGTCTCCCCCAGTCTGCGGCTGCAGCGCATGGAGACTGTCTCCGTGACAGACGCTGGGCCGGGGCGCCGACAGCACAAGGGGTCGCTTCGCCGGTGTCCTCACCCGTTCGCACTCTTTCCTTCCCTCCGGTCGTTCACTCGCTTGCGCTGCGGCCTGCGGCACCGCCCTTGTTCCGTCAGCTGATACCCCGTCCCGGTCTTTGTGTCACGGCGCCAGACTCCCCGCGCCGGCAAAAAGCCAAAAGGGGAATACACCAGAAAGAAGCCGGATAGGGCGGATTCTGGGCACGTTTTATCACTGATGGAGGAATTACCCATGTCCAAGACCACGACCAAGCCTAGTGCAAAAAAAACCGTGAAGACGGATGCTGCTCAGTTTGTTGAAGCGACTCTGGCTCAGGCCGAGTTGAAATATGTCATGCTCAAAGAGCTGGCTGCGACGGATCTCAATGCGCGCATAACGCCCCGCACGAAGGCAGATATTGAAGGGCGAGCGGCCAGTATTGAAGGCGCTGGGCTGCTGCAGAATCTCGTCGTGTATCTCATGGCTGATGGGTTGTACGGGGTTGCTGCCGGTGAAACCCGCCGTTTGGGCCTCAACATGCTGATGGAACAGGGCCGGTCTGCGGCAGGCGTTCCGGTGACGCCAGAATTCAGGGTAGCCGTCTTGGTAGTGAGTGAAGACGACGCTCATGCCATCTCCATCGCGGAAAACGTACAGCGCTCTAATCTGGAGCCAGCTGACCAACTGGAAAGCTTCCGCGTCATGGCGGAAAAGGGAACGTCTGTAGAGCGGATCGGTGCCATCCTTGGTTACAGCACGGCTCATGTCAAAAAATGCCTCAAGTTGACGACCGTCGCGCCAGCCCTGCTGGAACTGCTGAAAACCAACGACATCAATTTTGACCAGTTAGCCGCACTGGGCGCTACCGATGATCACCCGCGTCAGATTCAGGCATGGGAAAAGGGTCATTATTACGAGCAATACCGTACACCCAAGGCGTTGCGTGAAAGCGTGCTGAACGATGAAGTGTCAGCGGTAGAGAGTGATTTGGTCGATTTCGTTGGGCTGGAAGCCTACCAAGCGGCAGGCGGTGAAACCCGTGAAGATTTGTTTGCTGACAGCATCATCCTGACAAATCGGTTGCAGTTGGAAACGATGGCGCTTGCCAAGCTGCAGGACGCGGCGGACGTTGTCGCTAAAGAAGAAGGTTGGGCTTGGGCACAAGGCCGGTGCAAGGAAGTGAGGAGCTGGGGTGAGGATGCAAAGGTTTTCGACGTGCTCTATGCCCATGCCACGTTGAGCGACGAGCAGAATGCAGAAGTTGATCAACTGGAGTCTGAGAAAAAATTGCTCGAAAGCCAGCTCGAGGGCGCTGATGCCGACGACGAGTGGGAGCATACCCCGCGTATCGGGCAAATTAACGCACGTCTTGCCGAGATCAACGAACACGCTGAAATCAACAAATGGTCGCTGGATGTACGCGACACGGCGGGTGTGGTTGCCTATCTGCAAGACGGAAAAATTAATATCCAACGCGGTTTGATGAAGATGGAAGACATCGAGCTGGTTGAGAAAACCGAGCGTGAAAAAGCCAATAAAGAAACCCCACCCTCAGAGAAAGGGTTATCGCAGGTGTTGGTCAACAGTCTGTCTGCCGAACGCACTCTGGCCGTTGCCGCCTCGCTGGCACAAAATTCGATGGTTGCTCTTGTCCTGCACACCTTCACATTGACACGCCGGATCTTTGGAAAGAGGTATTTCAGCGAACTGCATACCTCCGTGGACAGCCAACGCAGCAACTGCCTGAACCAATCCGCGGACGCAGGCAGTGAAAACGGCCTCGCTAACCAGACGCTGAACGCGCTGCATGAGAGCTGGCTGAGTCGTTTTCCGCAGGAGTGGGTCGACGGGTTCGACTGGTTACTGGAATGGCCACAGGAAGACGTGCTGGCGCTGCTGGCCTACTGTGTTTCCCACGGTCTCGATGGCAGAGAGTGCCAATTGCATGACAACCGCGTGGGTACCAAGCTGGCGCGTGTTGAGAAGGCGCTGAACTTCCAGATCGGCGATTGGTGGAGACCGACCTCTGCCAACTATTTTTCACGCATCGCCAAAGACCAGATTGTTGACGCACTCAACAGTGCTGGTCGCGCCGGTAATGCCAGCGACGCCGAGGGCATGAAACGCAAAGAAGCGGCGGAGTTCGCCGAGGCCGTGCTGAAAGAGACCTCTTGGTTGCCCGTCTGCATGTCACCCGCAGCGCCGCCGCAGCCCGTGCTGGAGAGTTCCACTGATACGGGGACTCCCCTCAACACTGATTCTGCTGCTGACGTCCGCGCTGCCGCCTAACTGACAGGGAGCTGCCGCCGGAAGGCGGCAGAGCAAAACCATGAAAAATCAAAGATTGAGCCTTGAGCAGTTAACCGGGATGAGTGCTACCGAACTGGAAGAGTATCGCGATCGGTGCAGGGCGTGGCGGAGAATGCTGAACAATGCGGTGCTGGGTGCGCTGGCGCTGCCGAAGGGGTGGGTAGCGAACGCAGAAGAGGTGTGCGAATTTTGTGGGCAGGTACCCGTGGTGTGTCGGATTAGCCCGAAGGGGGATGATGTTACCGCGATTTATCTGTGTAGCGCGGGGGCGGATGTGCCGGGCTGGTCTGCTGTTCTTCCGTACCAGGGAACATCGTTAACCGCTAACCAGGGCGACTGCATTGCCTGGGTGCATACCGCTGACAATTTTGAGCCGGAGACGATTAATCGGGTATTGAACGTGGTCGGTAAGTACTACCGTCATGGATTCACCCGCCCGGAGAAACTGGCGGTTGCGCTGAGAATGGGGGGATTTTGCGTATGATCCCGAATAATCGCGCACTGGTGCCAGTCAACGAATATCAGCAAGCCGCCGTCCATGCCGTGGTGTTGGTCGAGCGTAAGAAAGAGCAGGGCAAGCGGCTCGCCGCGTTTCCGTATGCCAAAGCCTTTTTCAAGGTTCTGAACAACGGTCGAGGGCAGATTTTAGCGAGCGATATTCGCCAAATATCGTCAAACTATTTCCCGGATGAGCGGGGTGGATCATCCATCCAGCAATACATTGAGGCGCTGGACAGGCTTATTGAGAGCGGTGGCCAATATAGTCCACTTCCGCTGTCCGGCGATGTTGCTGCAACCCTGTTCCCCGCCTATGGCGAACTTTGCCGGGAACGGCGGGAACGAAAGTGGGATATGCAGGCCGAACGGAAAGACCGTTGGCAGTCGAGGGAAAAACAGCAACAGCGCCGTCGCTATCAGAATCAGCTGGCGCAGGCCGAAGTTGAACTGGCGTTTGTAACGCCAAGTACGGTCGGCGCATGGTATGCGTACTGGAGCAAGCGCGACATTTACGAGGACGACCTGACCGAGGGATTTTTCGCGTGGTTCGAGCGGTTTCCGCGCATGGCTGGCTGTAACCTGCAGCATTACAAATCTGATGCGCTGTGGGCGGTGATGGAAAGATTGCAGCAGGTTGAAGCTGATTTGACTGATGACGAACGGGCATTCAACGCGTTGCTTATTCCGAATAAACTGCCACGTAAGGTATGAGGGGAGCGGCTTGAAATACGCGCTCAATGAAGAAAATAATAGTTTTCAACTTGAAAACAATGCGATTGAAGAGTACAATGTTTTCAAGATGAAAACAGGGTAGAGGGATCTGCAGTGCATGTAATTAGCAGACAGCCGTTTAACGAGGCTGCCGGTAAATACCCTAATAGCGCATTGGCGCTTCTGGATTTGATGCGGGTTCTGGAAAAAAAGACCTTCAACAGCCCGGATGAAATGAAAAGAGCGATCCCGTCACTGGATAACTTCAAGTACCGTAAAAAGTGGTGGGTTATCGATGTGTCCGGCAATACGCTGCGGCTTATGGCCTTCATTGACTTTGAAAAACAAAAGGTTTTTGTTAAGCACATTGCGACTCATGCCGAATACGACAAGTTAACCAAGTATTATAGGGAGCATAAAGAATGACTGTTGCCACTCATATCGACGCCGCCAGTGCCGAAGGCATGATCGCGACATTTGCCAACGCGGTGAAATGCATTCCTCTGATGACGGGTGATAAAAGCGAGGCTGAATACAAAAAAGCGCTTGAGCTGATTGAGTATCTTGTCGATCGCGACGAGCTGAGCAACCCGCTTTTTGAACCGCTTGCGGCCAAAATTACAGAGTATGAAAACAGCGCCCCGGAATTTGAGGCGTTTAACCGCCGCTTGGCGGAGATCCCTACCGGGGTCGCCGCGTTGCGTACCCTGATGGATCAGCATGGTTTGAAAGCGGCTGATCTGGAAGATGAATTGGGGTCTAAAAGTAATGTCAGTAACATTCTCAGTGGTCGCCGTGCGTTGACTGTGCAGCACATTAAGGCGCTGGCGACGCGTTTTGATGTCCCTGCTGATTTGTTTATCTGATGGGAAGGACGGGTTTCTGGTGACCTGTCTGACCAACCCCCTAACGACTGACATCGTGAGACGGCGCCTGTGGCGCCGTTTCTTTTATCCGTCGTCCTGCTGTGCGTTTTCTTTTTTCACTGCCCTGTTGGTTCCAACCGGCGTTGAGCCGGCAGGAACCAATGCACCCAACGCTTGCAGCAGGCTGTCGCCTGCGCCGCTTTCACTGCCCGACCGCTTGTGCGGTCGTTCGCTGATGCCGCCAGGCA
>NZ_JBXWLA010000035.1:0-13335 GCF_058191755.1 Serratia sp. CoH_122_TC_1 | reverse complement strand
AACAATAAAAACAAACACTTAGATGTCTATTTGCTGTATTAAATGCGTATTTATCTGTATTTCTGATACAAAAAAAAAGCCCCCGAAGGGGCTCACCTTAGACCGGAGGAAGGAAGCCGCGCCCCTTCCCACCGCATGTTTTCGGGACATTGGTAGATTCCCGCCATCCCAAACTCCGCATAATCGTATTAATACGGTGCTGCGTTTTTCTGTCTCGATAACGCCCCTCAATGCCCAGTTCATTATTGAGATCTGAGTTAGTGACGCCCCGGTAATACTTATTGGACTCGACAACCTCCCGGAGTTTGTCTTCCCATGGATCGGTATTGAGATACCGCTGATGCTCAACCAGAGCCAGCTTTTCAGCAGCCAGCCAGTAAGGAAGCATCCCATCGCGGCGGTAATACACCATAGCCTCGGCATACAGCTGATCGCGGTCAGCTTTGATCTCCTCAATTAGGCACTGGGCTATCACACTTACCGGGAAAAAACGGCGGTTGCCTGCCGGATCATTGAGGAACCGCTCAGCGTTAGCCGTTCCCAGCGAGGAGAAGCGGCGCGGGAGTTTATCGTGATAATCGACCCCCATGCGGCGGTTTTGGTCGTGAGTCTTTGACAGGTCATCGCGGATTTCTTCAATCTTGCTATCGGAAATGCGATCCAGCTCGGCCCATTCAAGCCACTGGAGCCCCACGCGCATACGGTTAGTTTCTTTATCGACACCCTTTGAAAGCATGATTGACGCCTGCCATTTTTCATCAAATGCCAGAGCCTCTTTCACCGTAGATTTTCGGGTGCCCTGCGGGCCGATAAGAGTTACAACGGAGTCCATCTTGACGCCCGGCTCAAAGGCGCGAGCACAGGCCCCGGTAAACAAATACAGGGCGCAAAGGCGCAGATATTCTGGCGGATTATCGCAAGGGACATAATGCGTGAAAAACTTCTCAACGCGTGGCACGCCATCCCATTCAGGCAGAGCCAGAAAGCACTCTTTCAGCGAGTCAACGGGCTGATTCATCCCCACCATGCGCAGCACATCACGCAGCCTCGTATAATCAGGCTCCTGCATTTCCATGAACATCGACAGCTTGCCAGCGGCAAACGGGCGGTATTCATGATCGGTCAGCATCCTGATAACTGCCGTTACGGTCTCTTTCTTGAGTGGGAGCCGCCCGTCAGGCGTGCCGATAACATAATCAGCGGTAAATTCATCGTAATGAACGCTAAAGCCCAGACATAAAGGGGCATTCTCAATGATGCGGGCAAGGTTACGCGTTGTGCTGCGCAAGCGCCCTTTGTCCTGCTGGCCCTCGCAGTGCTCCAGATCCGCCACGATTTTGGCGATAGCATCATTGAGCTCTTTCTTATCCTTCGCGCTTTTGATTGGCGTTACTGCTGTTTCTTGCTGATTCATCTTATGTCCTTAACCGCGAATTTTTGCGTTAAGGTCGATTTGGCGGGTATCGCTTCGAGGGAATTGCGTCATAAATGACGGCACAATAGACTTGAAACCGGGTGCAATGACCGCTAGAATCAGTCTTGAAAATTTAGCTTTTCCCTCGGTTGAAAGTCCCCACGACCTCGACCGAATAGCACCAGACAGATTCACCGTCTGAGGCGATTAAAAACCAGCTGCCCGGCTGGTTTTTTTTCGCCTGTAATCTGGGTTGCCGTTCCAAAACCACCCAAATCAAATGCCCCCACAGAATAGCGTCGAAGGGCCAAACGATCAACGTAATTGATCCTCCGGCAGTCTCATCTTTTTTATGCAGCCCCCCTGCCATTACGGCGCTCATGCCGTTGTGGATAACCTATTGATGATAATGTGATTTTATCCACACTTTGCGGCTTCGTTGTGGACTGTCTTTGTGTCGAGCCAACGGCTCGGCCCTTACCGCTAATGTGTCACGTTGCATTACGTCGTGTATGACGCAATAATGCACTGAAACACAAACGGGGGACGCCATGAAAGAGAACAAAACAGCCGCCCTGAGCCTCAGGCTTCCGGCAGATCTCATGCAGCTGCTTGATGAGCGAGCCAGTGCCGAACACCTCACCCGTACAGATATAGCGCTGGCTGCGCTCCGGGAGTACCTCGGCGTCGCTACTGCTCCGGCTGCGTCTGACAAGCTCGACAAGGTGATCGAATTGCTGGAAGTTATCGCCGGGAATGCCCCACAGCGTAAGACAGCAGCACCACAGCGTCAGACAGTGCAACACATTGAAGCAATACCGCGTAACACGGAGTCAGGCAATGAAATACAGCGTAATACGGCGCGAGCCGCCGATCCTCGTTTTCATGCTGTAGACCCTGAGGCTGATGCTATGATAGTGCGCATGAGTGCTGAGGGGGCCGGGTTGGCTGACATTACGAACGCGCTCAATGCGCTGGGCTTCACCAGTGCGACCGGGCAGGAGTGGACACGCAGCCGCCTGCGGGACTATCGGCATAAGCTGCGGGATATTGGATTGATGAATGGCTAAAGCACTCGATGGGTTGCAGACGTTTAAGGAACTTGGCCTAAAAGACCTGAGGAACTTGGACGCAGAGGAGCGGCGGGATCAGCTCGATGAGATAGCGGCGGGCAGTACCGCAGAGGAGGCGCTGGCGCTCCTTGAGCAGCATATGGGGTTTAGCTCACCTGAAATGACCGTGTTGGTTAAGACCACCCATATCGGGGATATGAGCATTGTGCGCGATAAGCTTGCTCATATTGTCGAAAAGCGTGTTGATGCGCGTGAGCGTTACGTCAAACTTGCACTTGATACGCTGGAGCAGCCGTATGAGATATGGGAGACCATGTATGATGACGGCATGGTGCGCTATATCTTTATCGGGATGTATAAGCAGAAGCAGCAAATGCTGGTAGTGGTCGCGCCGTGGGATGGAAAGGTGCTATGGAATTTCATGCACACTGAGGCGAAAGGTCTCAACAAACACCGCAGGGGCAATTTGCTGTACAGCAGATAACAAAAAGCCGCAATGGATTACATCGCGGCAAATGATGTTGTCTTTTTATATTTACCACCTCAGACATTGGTGGGAGGTCTCACCCAAGCACAGAATTAAGGGCTTCTATGGGGTTCCTACGCCAGCTATTGCACCCTAATGCAGCTGGTTTCGCGCTCAACTTCAATCTACATCATAGTGTCTGACATTACAATACTATTGTTCGCGTAATTCGCGTGAGCCCTCTCCCTGCGGGGCTTAGCGGTAGGGGCGGCGGTGCCGCAGTTTGTGCCAAAATAGTCACATTACTGACAATTCAGCAGCAAAACTGCACCACTCAGCGCACTGCCTGCAATATTCGACGCTCTCCGGGTATGGGGCAGATCGGGAGGCCCTGACGTATGCCGAAGCCGCCCTGCGCCAATCCCCGCGCTGCTCATGCCGGAAGGCCACGCAGAGCGCATCCTCAAAGCGGAACTCATAGCGCAGCTGCTTGGCTAAATCGTCAGTATTCCCGAACACACTTACCCGCCATGCGGGCGCACTTATTGACCATGACCCGCAGCCTGTCTGCCCGTTTGCCGGGCGATGCAAACATGAGGGCTTTTTGGTAGCGAGTGCTGGCGCGACGATAGCAGCCCAGACGTTGCAGGCGCTCCGCCTCCATCTGGTAACGTGCAGAGGCCAGAATTTGCGACGTATCCAGCGGAGTGGCGTCCGGCATATCAAAATCGTCGTATTCCTCGCCCTCCGGCTCCAGTGATGGCTCCGGCAATGTTTCCAGCTCCGGCTCAATCTCAGGCTCAGGGGTAAAGATAACGGGCGGGGCGGCAGATATGACGCGGCAAGCAGGGCGGGCGCATCGGATGAACTCAGGGCAGGGAGGGCCCACGAACGCACGGCGGAAAGCGTGCCAGCGCAGGCGGGCCACCTCGACGGCTTCCCGCTCAGAGAGACCCATGCCGCCTTTCTGTCTGAATAAATCCAGCTGCATGGGCACCTCTCAACGTAAACAGGCGTTAATGGTCTCGACGATCTGGCGCTGCTCCGCCTCGCTAATGGTCTGCCACTCCGGGACAGCCTCAGGGAGCCCCGGATAAGCAGCAGGCGTCAGGCTCATGATCTGGCGCAGCAGCTGGCAGGTGAACGTCTCGCGCTCAATCTCGCAGTGGCTGGGGTAGGCTTTGCCCCGCTTATCCTTGCGCATGATGCGAGCCGCGTCGGCGTAATAGGCCGGGGTGGCCCACAGGTGCCCTCGGATGGAGCGCCCGACAATGGTCATCACTCCGCCGCGCTTGATGCGCTTGCCGAACGCAATCACAGGGCCCTCAGGCCCCGCCGATTTGCCACCCTCACGGAACCACTGCGCCAGCGCTTTGGGGATCATGCTGCACAGCTCGGCGGTAAATAACTGCTGCGTTTGCTCACTCATTTTCGGCTCCTCAAGGCATGAAAAAGCCGCCCCTGTCACAGAGCGGCTTTGGTACTAAGGATTGACTGACGATGACGGGGAGACAGTAGCATCACCACGCGCCAGCCGGGCAGTGCGGAACATGGAGCGCAACAGCACCATGCCATTATCGACCCCATGACGGGCCAGCATATCGAACGCGTCGGCCCCTTCCTGCTCCGGCAGGCATGGCTCAAGGTCTACCGCGTAAATCTCAGCGCGTCCTCTCTCGGTGGCGAGGTCTGCGGCCTTGCGATGCCCTGCGCCCACGTCACCGATGATATAAAGCGGCTGGTCTTTATAAACAATCTGGAGCTCGTCGATCACGCTGCTGAAAAACTCGCAGGACATGGCGCAAATAACCGGGAGTTTTCCGCCTGTCATCATGCTGACTGCGATCCCGGTCATGAGCCCCTCAACGATGATAAGCGGCAAATCATGGCGGGCTTTGTCGAGGTTAATCGGGAAGAAAGCGCCCTGACGCAAGCCGCCTTTGAGGCCGCGCTTATCGCCAGTGCGGGAGGCTGGCGGGTTAGCCGTACCGCAAATGACCTCGATGGACACATGGCCCAGCTGCAAATACTCACTGATGACATGCAACGGCACGATCACGCTGTTATTCCAGTAAACCGGGCCGACGACTGGCAGGAACATGCGAGGAGAACCGCAGCGGATGCCCTCAGGAACGGGGAGGGGAAAGCCTGCGGCTTTCTCTTTCTCGCGCCAGTACGGGGTTGCACTGACGGCTTCGGGATTGGCGTTACCCTTGCCATAAATGCGCATCGCATCTGCATAGGCTTTCTGGCGTTGCTTCTGCGTTGCCAGCTCCTGCTCCTGCTGACGGGCTTCAAATTCCTGCTGTCTGGCTTCGCGCTGGGCTTCCTGCTGGCGCAGCTGCTCGGCGGTGGGCTGATATTCGGCCCCAAAGCGGCCCGTTTGAATGTCATCAACCAGACCGGGCGCACGGTACAGCAGGCCGATGGCGTAGGCTTTCGCCGTATCCGGTGGCAGGCTGAGCACATAGCGGGCGGTGGATGACAGCAGGGAGGCATTGCTGGCCCGCTGAGCAGGTGTAATGCCGGGCTCTTCACTCCAGCGGGTGCAGACGTTCACGGCCTCAGCGTCGCGGCTCAGGTAGCGCAACCAACACATGATCCCGGTGATGTCCCGTTTCCAGTCCTCAAAGCCGCCACCGCAGGACGGTGCAGGCGTGCGGGCCAGCGCTTCATCCAGCAAATTCGGTATTAACAGCCAGTCATTCTTCCCAGTCATTTCGGCTCTCTCTTAACGTCTTCTTTCTGGTCGGCGCTGCTGCTTTATGAATCTCGTCAGCTCCGGCCCGGTTAGCCAGTAATGGCCCTTTTTATCGCGCCCGTCAGGGGGGTGTAGCTCCTCTAACCTGCGCATATGGCGTGGGCTGATCCTCAGTTTCTCAGCCAGCGCCTCGCGGTAAATCTTCAATGGGGTTTCCTCAGGGTTGGTTATTGCCCGCCGATGGTCTGGCGGGACTTTTTGAGTGATTCATGCCAAAAGCACTAAATGCAGACCATAAGGACTTATGCGGTGATGCGGGCGTTTCTGCCCCGGAGAGTCCGCACTGATCTGCTGCCCCTCGCTCTCGCGCCATGGTGATGGGTGAGAGAGCGTCACCCGCTAACCCCCCACGGCTGGGGTGTACTTTCCGCCCTTGCTGGACACGGAAATTAACAGCAGCTGTCAGGCTGCTTGATTTGTATTTTGACCATTTTGGTCATAATAGCAAGACCATTTTATCAAAGTTATCCACAGCTGGCGCGGCTTGCGGCGTCACTGCCGTAATTGAAGCGGCGCAAATGTCGTGACGCCAGACTGGCCCTGACGATGACAAAACAGGGCTATAACATGGCGATTAAAATCCCGGTCTCCGCGCAATTTGACGCGGCAGACCTCAAGCAACAGATTCAAATGGTCAACGACCAGATCCGCATCCTTGCCTCTCAGGTAGGGCAGGCCAACAAGCAGAAATTTGAGCCCATTAACCTGCGCTCAAAAGAGGACTTGGACGCCTTCATCAAACAGATGCAGAAGCTGCTCAAAGTCCAGACCGAACTCAAGACAACCATGGGCAAGACGGGGCAGGGCGCTACCAATCCCCTTATGGCTGACTGGAAAGCGATGTATAGCGATCAGGCCGAACGCATCAAGAAAATGCAGGGGATGCTCAACTTTCTGGGCGTGGAGTTTGACGACGCCCCGAAACCGAAGCCGAAACCGCCAGCGCCTACCCCCTCAAATCCTTCTCCAGCGCCTCAGGGCGGGCCGCAGAATAATAACCAGTCTTCGGTATGGAAGAATCACCTCAGCACGATGCTGCGCAACGCTGGCCCGGTCGGCGGCACCATTAGCGGGGCAATGAACGCCGGGCTGTCTGGCGGAGCAGGTGCCGGGCTCATGGGCTTGGTCGGCGGACTTGCTGCGCTCGGAGTAGGAAAGATTATCGGCGCGGTCGCAGACAAGATCGGGCAGGCACAGGACAACGTGATCGGGCTTGATAAGCTATACCGCCAGATGGGCGGCATTGTCAGCTTTTCCAGCCTCCAGCGCGGCGTCATGAGCACAGCCAACAATCTGGGCATGACCAACGGTGACGCCATCGCGCTGGCCTCCACCTATTCCCGCGCCGCCAACATCCAGCCGGGCCAGAACCTTGGCACCGGGATGCTTGTTTCTGGCGGTCTGGCCCGCTCCTACGGCCTCGACCCAAACAGCGTCGCGGGCACGATGGGCCAGCTCTCCGCTTCCCGTGTCGTAAACAACGATCAGCAGCTGCGCCGCATGGGCCTGCTCATGGGGGAGGCTATCGGAAAATCAGGCGCATTTGCGCAGGCTGGCGAAGCTATGCAGGCAATCAGCGACTTTGCCACCCAGCAGGCACGCGCAAGCCTGACCGCGCCAAATGTACCGGGCTATGCGGGTGCAATGGCTGGCCTGATGAGCTCAGGGATCCCCGGCATGGATTTGCAGGGCTCCACCAACCTGCTGAGCCGCATTAATGCGAACCTCCAGCGCGGTGGCGCAATGGGCGACCCTTCACGGGCATTCATGGCCCGCATGGCCCTGCGCAACGGCATCAACAACCCGATGGCGCTCGAAGTCCTCCAGTCTGGCGGCGCTTTTGGCACCATTAGCAGCACGCTGGGCCCTGATTCTCTTTACGGGCAGCGCTTTGGCAGCAATCATCACGGCGATCAGACCCTGCTCGATATGACCCGGCAGGGCATCCACCGGGCCTATGGTTACGGCCCTGATTCAATCGTGGCTCTCTCGCGCCACCTTGGCGTCGGCATCAATGACGCGCTGGCAATCGACCAGATGAGCAGCGCAGATATGAGCGGCGTCTCAAGTCGCCTCAGCCGCCTGAAAATTAACCCTGACGGCGTAAACGCCACTAGTTACGCCGCGCTGGGCCAGATTCAGAGCGGCAAAGGGCTGGAGGCTATGGGCAATGAATACCTCAAGCGCGGGGGCCTTGATGCTGGCGAACGCCAGCGCCTTACCGATGCCCTTAAAGGTACTGACCCGGAGAAGCTGAAAGACGTGCTCACTCAGGTTGCCACCGTGCATGGCCCTGCGAAGACCGAAGGGAGCGAGATCCGCGATAACGTGGCGAAGCTCAACAACCAGTTTGAGGACTACGCCCGCCGCGCCCTGCCTGCTCTCGATGTCATGCGCATGGCACTGGTCAAAATGACCGGGGGCAGCGAGGACAGTCTGCGCCGCGATTATGAGAAGGGGATGCGCCTCGATACGCAGCAGCAGGCCCGCCGCAAATACGGCTGGCGTCTCGATGCCTATCAGCAGGAAATGAACACCTTGCAGGACAAGGGCGTCGGTATGCAGACCGCAGGGCCAGAGGGCGACCGATACAGGGCACTGAAACGCCAGCAGCAGCTCATGCGCCAGCAGCAGCTCAACTTTGTAGAGCAGGGCAATGCGAATGCGCACGCCGCTGCATACGGCCCGCAAACAGCCGGAGAGGCGGCGTTAGGCGGCAATATTTCCTCACCATCCGCAGCGGCTGCGGGAAGCGGTGCTGCCGGGAACTGGGCAGGCAATAACGTTGGTAACGTGAAGGACGCTAACGGCAACTGGCGGCGCTTCCCAACCCAGCAGGCAGGCATTGCAGCGTCTGCCGGGCAGCTGCTGCGTTATAGCACCGGGAAATATCAGGGCGGACGCAAGCGCACGCTACGGGAGATTATCAGCACCTATGCGAGCGGTGATCCTGAGGTGCCGCGCTACATCCGGCAGGCGAGCGAATGGACAGGCTACGACCCAGATCAGCAGCTGGACTTAACCGATCAGAACACTCTGCTGAACGTAACGCGGGCCATCCTCCGCAAAGAGAACGTGAAAAATAGCAGCATCCCGCAATCCGTGGTTAATTCTGGCGTTAGCATGGCCCTGAATAACCAGAACAACTACAAGATCGCGCCGGAGACCATGCCAGCGGGCTCCAGTGGCGGGAAAATTGATATTTCAGACGCCAATATCAATGTAAACCTGCAATACCCAGATGGGCGCACACAAACCCAAAGCGTCCCGGTAAAAAGCTCTTTCACGCAACCGCGCAGCTTTGCCAGTCGATAGCGGTAGCGGACGTGCTGGCACGCCAAAAGACAAGGGCCCATATTCGGGCCCTTTTGCTATCTGCGACGTGGTGCGCTCCAGTGATAATCCGGGGCGTTTAGCCCGTATTCCTGCCGCTCGCCGTCCCGTTTCCGCTGGGCTCGCCTGATACTGGCACGCAACTGGCTTACGTGCTCAGCATCTGGATCCGCCATCATGCGCTCAGGAATAAGCAGCACGGGCCTTTCCATTACCAACCCTGCCCGCTCCAGTCGATGCCCTGCGCTGCCGGGCTCGGTTGGGATTGCGTCAGCTGCTGGCGCACGGCATCAATGCCGGGCTGTCTGATGTTATTCGGCAGGCCGCGAGTGTCTTCGAGACGGCTTGCCAATTCGACAACCTGCGAGGTGGCCACCCCAGCAACTTCACAATCACGGATAAGCTGCTGATCGCTGATCTGCTGCTGCCGTGCCAGATGGATTTGCTCGGTGCTCATGTTGCGGCTCACGGTCATATCCGGCGCAAACTGCACAGGGGAGCCGCTCATGGCCTGCTCTAGCGCATCGCCTGCGGTTGATTTGAGCAGGTGCTGGCGAACAGCTGAGAAAGCCGCTTTGCGCTCCGCGTCGGGGAGGTCATGGGTAGTTTTGAGGGACTTTTTCAGCTCCTCAACCTGAGCGCGGGGGGCTTTGGCCTGCCAGCAGTCAGCAATCAGCTTATGGTCTTCAAAATTCAGCCTTGCCTCACGCCCCGCATCGTCTCCGGCGAGGCTCTTGGTCATGGTGCTGTTTAACGCAGCCAGCTGCGCAAGTACGGCTTTAATGGTCATTATCTGGCGCTCCCTTGATAGCCTTTCAGGCTGATTAATACGCCGTTATTGCGGCCCAGAACCGCCAGACGGCTGTCCACACGGATCGCCGTGGTGTACTGGTTACTGTTTGCCAGCTCCAGCCCCAGCTCAGCAGCCTGCTGAATAGCAGCATCAAGCAGGGCCTGCACATGCGCCACACGGGCGTCGCGCAGCGCCTTGGTCAGCAGATCCTCACACTGGCGGCGCAGTAGGGCAGACCGCTGCACGATGGCGGAGATCTGCGAGCCAGTGGCGGCAAGCTGCTGCCGGGCGGCTGAAAGCTCGTTTTCTACCTCAGGGATCAGGCTTGGGGCCATCGCGCACTCAGGGCGAACCGGTTCCCCGGAACGCAGACAGGCTTTGCCCTCCTCAACCAGCGCGACAACGGTCGCCAGCTGACGCTCCAGCAGGGTGGCGGCATCGTGCTGGCCTTCGCGTTGCTCACGCAGCTGCGCGGCATCGGCATCCAGTGCGGTGGCCTGATCGAGAAGGCTGATCGCCTGCTCGCGGGTAATGGCAAGGTTATCAATCTGAGGCAGCGGCGCGGCGTACTCGCCCAGCGCGTCATAAATTTGGCTCAGCTGGTTATCCACCTGAGCGGTATTTGAATTAGTCATATGTTGTCTCGTCAAAGTCAGCGGCGAGGTGCCGCCCGTAAAGTGTGCCGTCACGACTGAGGGGGAGGGGCGCGGGCGTTGCCCTCGCATACCGTCAAAAAGGCATCCCTTACGCGACGCCCCAATTAGAGGGGCCTTACGAGGATTTGAGATTGTTTTATGCGTCGAAAGCGTCTATTATTTTCTCAAGCAACCTTTTGAGACGGTAACGATAATGATTTTTGGCTATGTACGCGTATCAACCGCAGAGCAGAACCTTGGCGGGCAAACAGACGCCATCCTGCAACGCTATCCCGATGCGCGGATCCTGAGTGACGAGGGAGTAAGCGGCATCACGCCCGTAATGGAGCGCCCCGGATTCTCCGCCCTGATGAAGGTCGCCGGGAGCGGTGACGTGATCGTGGTGGCGGCTATCGACCGGATAGGACGCAATGCCGCCAGCACGCTGGAAGTGGTGGAAGACCTGAAAGCGAAGGGCATCACCCTGATCAGCCTCCGGGAAGGATTCGACGCAACAACCCCAGCGGGCAAGCTCATGCTCACCATGCTGGCGGGGATCGCGGAAATGGAACGCACCTCGATGCTGGAACGTCAGCGAGCCGGGATTGATTCAGCGAAGAAAGCAGGCAAGCACCTTGGCAGGCCGATAAAGGTCACGCCTGAGGTACGCAAAAAGATTCTGGAGAAGCGGGAGATCGGCATACCTGCTGCACGTATCGCCAGAGATTTGAACATTAGCCGGGCCAGTGTGTTCCGCGTGTTCAAAGAGGAGAGTTAAGAGCGACGGGCCAGACTGGGAAGGCATGGCCCGTCTAAGAGATTGGAGCCCCTGCGCTAACAGGGGAACCAAAAGCGGCGCGGTGAAGGTGGCAACCAAAGCCGCGCCATTGTCAGAACCAACCCAATGGAACCAACATTATGATTATTGCATCACAGCGTCACACGGCGCAAACATTCCCCGGCTTAACCATCGAGCACGGAGAAATCCGCCAGCACGGCATCCAGCGCACTATAGCGATGAACGGGCGCGGCATCCATCAAGTCAGCCTCAGAACGGCGGAGGGCCGCGTGCTCACCCTGCCAGTCTGCCGCTTGTTTTCGTGGGAGGCGTAAATGTACCGCATAGACCCGCGCAGGAAAGCGGCGCAGCAGTGGCACAAGCTACTCAATCAGGGCCAGTGCGTTGCGGTCATGCTTAACGGCGTAGTTATTGCCGCAGGCAGAGACCAGCACGATCACCACGTCAAAATCCTGATGGCGTGCCATCCGGCTGCGATACTCGTCAGAGTGACTGACCAGCTATAAAACCGGGGCCCCTGCGGGGGCCCTATATGATAATCAATATGGTGTAATGAATTACATACTATGAAAATCAATATACCCGCAGCGCTCGCGCTACTCCTCGCCAGCACGCAGCTGCACGCCGGAGAGATTGCCACCCGCTTTCTCTGCACTGACGGCAGCATTATCAGGCTGGAAACCAACACTGGGCCGCGCATGGTTGTGGCGTGGAAGGGCAACCGGTTCCCGGTCAGAGAACTAACCTCTGAAAGCTACGGCGTCCATATCACCGCAGGCGTGCCACAGCAGACTACCGCCATGATGGATATTTTCTGGCTGGATGGCGGAAACCGGAAATTCTTTGCGACCTTCATCACCTCCCCGCAAGCTGACACAGTATCAGTGGAATGCTCCCACGACTTAGGCAGCAACCGCCTGCAATTCTGACCGCCTCAGCGCCTCTCTGCGGGGCGCTTTCTTTTTGCCGTGGTAACGCATTGCCCCGCCTCGTTTAACAGCGTCGTGGCTGACAGGCTGAGCCAGTGGCAGGGTATGGGGAGGCGGCGGGCTGGGCCCGCCAAAAAGCAGTCGTGATGCCACTATGAGCAACCCGTGGCAACATTCGAGGCAGCACCATGCGACCACCATCCCCCCGCGCCATTCAAGCCCGCGCCCTACGCGCCGAAGGGCTCACCATGCAGCAGATTGCCGAAAAGATGGGATGCAATCGCGGCACCGTCTCCAAATGGCTGGCAAAGGACACCATCAAAGCCCAAAGCAACGAGCTCGACAGGCTGATCAGCGACGCGCAGGCCAAATATGACAACCTGCCACCCAGCGAGGCCGAACGGCTTCGGGACTTGCGCGACTCTCTCCGGGAGCAACAACAGGTCATCATCAAGCGCCAGATCAAGCTACTGGAGAGCGTGCAGGGCGAGGCCATGACAGCGCTCCGCAGCAAAGACCTGCCCACCGTTCGCGCAGCGGCAAGCCTGATCTCCGCCCTTACGCGGGCCTTTGCTCATGAGGCTATGGTGTACCAGATTATTGACCCCGCAGAGGTCATGCGGCAGGCGCTGAAAGACGATTAGGCACCATGCCGGGCGATCAGCCCGGCCCCTCCCCATAAGGGCAATCACCTGCTCAAATATTAATCTTTTTTTATTTCGGGCAACTCCGGCAACTCGGCGGCAGTGCCTGCCAAATTTGCACGATCCCAATCAATTCCACCCATTACAGCAGAACCGCGTCACGCAGCTGCACCCCTGCGGGGATGCACTTTGCGACGCTATGCGGCAGAGGAGGCTGATACGGATGAATACACGGAATACGGATGAATACACGGAAATACACACGATATAGTCATCAATATAATTGATTTATATGAATAAATACGAATAAGACAAAAAATACACTTCTCCTTTTTCCCCAGCGCTCCCAGCGGTATCACCTGCACCATTCTCCGCTTTCCATTTATTTTATTATTTGTATATTTGTATATAAACAATAAAAACAAACACTTAGATGTCTATTTGCTGTATTAAATGCGTATTTATCTGTATTTCTGATACAAAAAAAA
>NZ_JBXWLA010000034.1:0-19923 GCF_058191755.1 Serratia sp. CoH_122_TC_1 | reverse complement strand
GCCATTTGGCCCAATGAGTTTACCGCTGATTAAAACAGCCATATTTTCTCCAGTAAAAAACCCGCCGAAGCGGGTTGTTTTTTTCAATTATGGGTATATCGCCGAGAAGCCACTATTTTGAGGTGTGGCCCAAATCATCACTGTATATTTAGTAGATTGCCCAGCGCCTTGATCTAAAGCTCCAGCATGAACATTAATATCAAGGCCTTCACCTTTTCCGATATCACGAGAAAAACTGAACATTGTTGTATAGGAGTAACTACTTGAAGTATCTCCATTCCTGGCAATGAATAAACCATCAACCTCAGTCCCCTCATCCCCATTGAAATAGATTTTCGTTTTCTGCTGACGGTTCATTACAGCCATCACATAACCATAAATACGCATAGGCATTAATGGATTGCTTTCGTAACGAATTATTCTCTGACTATTGGTGTTTGCAAGTGTGAAACTGAAGGTGTTGCCCTGTACAAGGTTACCTTCAATATTTGCTGCTGACAATTTACCGTCGATAACACAATTATCAAGAATGTGGCAATTGCCTATCGTGCCATTATTAAAATAGCCAGCATCGGAATAGATAGAACCACGAACTGTTACCTGATGAAACTGGGCATACCCATTTTTATTGATAGCCCATCCACGCTGACCGTCAATATAGTTTGAGGATTGTATTTGCTGAGCTATTTTTGCGCTGTCGATTGTCGCGTCTTTAATAAACGCGATATTCATAAACACCTGCCCACCCTCAACGGCGAACGGCACCGATACTTCGGAACCCTGTCCGTCTGCGGTATTCAATACAGCGAATCGATCTGCAAGAATCAGAACCTGTGACTGCATCCCTTCGGGGGTGTTTTCAACGCCCACGCCGATCCCAGCAGTATACAGTTTGCCATCAACTGTCTTGCCAACTTTAACCGACCACATGTCCTTCAGCTTTCCGGCATCCTCAACCGGCCCAAGCAGCTCCTGCCCCAGCTCCGTCTCAGTGATTTTCCCTTTCAGATAGTCCAGCACCTCACTGGCGTCATCGCTGGACGTTCCCTGCGTCCAACCCGTCCACGGCCCTGTATTTCCCAGCTTATCCACCAGACGCGCCTGGAACCAGAAATTCACGCCAGCAGCTAATCCGGTCATGGTGTGGCTGCGCTGCGGGTAGGCATAATCCCCCAGGTGCATTTTATTGCTGCCGTCCGAGTTCTGGCTGTACCAGATTTCAGTCCGCTGCGTATCCTCGGCACCGAGAGGAAATTCCCAGTTCAAGACGATACCAAACACCTGTCCGCTCGTCGTAAAGCTGGCCAGCGCCGGCGGCTCGCCCAACTTACCTGTTAACACCATTTCGGGCGCATTCGCCCATACGCTGGAAATTTCAGAGGGGTTAATGGCACGCACTCGGGCCTGATAGCGGCCAGCGTAAATCCCCGAAACCTCAAGGCCGAGTGTTGACGTACGCGGTGCTGGTATCCAATTACCGTTGTCCCTGCGCCACTCGGCCTCGTAGGCTATAGCGCTTTCAGCCCGATCCCATGTAACACGCAGTGTGGCTACGGCCAGCCCTTGAATGATGGCTGACGACTCACCGATCTGTACATTGGTCGGCGGCGGCTGTACACCGGGCGGGATGACGCTGATCGGCGGGTCTTCAATTCGCGCACCAGTGTCGATTTTTGCAAATTTATTCGGGTCATGCTCGACGGCGGTAATATCGAACGATACCCCGTCGTCACCTTCTTTAATGCCTGTTACGCGGAATTGCTGTAGCGCGAGGTCTGACGCGTCAACTGCCCATACTGCCTCGGCAACCGGCATCTCAGAGTACGCGGTTGTGACAGTAACGGTTTTACCCGATACCGCCGCAATAGTACGCCCCTCGGCCTTACCGCTTGGCAGGTTCAAAATCAAACGTTCGCCAACAGCTGCGGAGGAAACCCGATCAAGGTTGATATTGCGACCATCAACAGAACTGATGCGGCCACCAAGCGGGCGACCAGCCAACATTTCATCGGCTACGGCAATAATCCAGCCTGGCAGCGGAACCTTGCCATCAAGTCCCACAGTAAATGACACCATGCGATCCTTGTCGTTGGTGTGGAGCAGCCATTTTCCCCGGCGAATCCCTTCTGACTTCCGTATGCATCCGATCGCCGTCAGGTCAGCTTGCTTGATGCCATAGCGACGAATCAGCGACTGCTCTGCAACTGGCTCTATCGCGTCCTGATAACCGTTTGCCGGGTCGCTCCAGCTCACCATGCAGGTGCTGTAATGCGTTTTCTCGCTGGCGCTTGAATATGTAAACTTGCCATCTTTAACACTGGCACGGGTGAAGATGTATTTAACATCTGCGGGCATGTCCGCCAGGGCATTCATCCCGTTATTTGCCCAGAAGGTAGAGCCGCGATAAATGGACGCTATGTCACGTAATACATTCCAAGCATCCTCTTGTGACTGGATATAAACGTCACAAAGAAAACGTGGTTCTTTCCCGTCACCACCCCGGCCATCAGGCACTAACTGATCACAGTACTGCCCGATCTGATACAAGTCCCATTTTGTCAGCGCGAGGTTTTCCGCCTTAACCCGAGTGCCGATGGAGAACCGGTCATTTATCATCAGGTCGTAGGTTATCCAGGCGGGGTTATTCGTCCATGCTGTTTTAAATGTCCCGTCCCACACCCCGGTATATTCCCGTGTCTCAGGGTTGTAATTCGATGGCACCCTGACGATCCGCCCTTTTGGCTCACAGGATACCTGGGGGATGTTGGGGAATTGCTTTGCATCAAATTGAATGAACAGGACTGCTGTTTCGGGATAGCGAAGTTTGGCGTCGATCGTCTCCGTGATGGCTTCAACAACCATTTTATCGGCAACCCGGTTGCTGGTGCTGTTCGGTGTCAGGCGACGGACACGCACCTGCCACCCAGTTGTGGCCGCAGGCAAATCGATACGGTGACTGCGCTCATACTTGGTCGTTGTCTTGCCATCAATGGCAGTGCGCAGGGCTTCTTGATAAGTGCCGCCATCGGTGGCAACGTCGATCGCATATTCAATGCGGTACCCGACCACATCTCCGTTATCTTGCTGCTGCTGCAACTGGGCCCAAGAAAAACGCAGTCGCACCGCAGAAAGCTGAGTATTGGTCACTGCTCGAACCCAATCACGTTCGCTTGTTAGTTCAGTGCTGACCGTAATTTCGTTTTCAACATCAGGCATGCCCGGTATGTATTCCTGATGCGGAGTACCAGAACGGAATTCCCATTTCACGCCAGGGAAGTTTTCAGTGCCATCTGCTGACGTCAGCGGAGTGCCATCGAGAAAAATTCGGGTACCATCAAGTTCGCCGGCAAACTCTCCCTCGCCCAGCGCCAGAAGTATTTTTGCGTAAGATGTGGACTGCAAGGAATCAGGTGATTCTGTCGGTGTGCTGGGGCTGCTGCTACCGCCTTTCCGGCCTTCAATAACGTGCATTATTTTCTCCAGGCATAAAAAAACCCCGCCTAAGCGAGGTGTTTTTTTAATTTTAACTTTTTAAATATTATTAGTTTCTATTTTTGTAGTTTCCTCAGGCAAGTACCTTATTGTAACTTTGGTAACTACCTTTTCTATATAAAAATGTGATAATTCAATAGTTGTCCCTTTTGTATTCCAAATTGATTTAACACCTTCCTCCCTATACTTTGGAGTTCCATACTTCTGTGTTAAAAGAGACTCCGCACTTTTAAAATTATCCTCATTGATAAGATGGTTCTTTTCTTCTTTTGCAGAAACATTAACCTGAACCAATTTATCCGAACCATCAAATAGATAATTCACTTCGTAAGAACTTGAACCAATCTCAACCCTGTCTATAGCGACCAGCCCAAGCTTCCCCTTATACTTTATTGGATTTTCAAGCAAATGTGCTTTTCCACTTTCTGCCATCACAACCTGTTGCGGCGTCATTCCCCATTTAGATTTACCATACCCTTCCATAGTTTCGGCATAAGAAGCACTTGAGATTATCATTAATAAAATAACTAAAAATATTCGTTTCATACCCGCACCCAAATAATAAATAAACATTGACATGGTATCAAAGTCGGAGTGCAAGGCAACGAAAACATTGCTAACTTAGACGCCTAACATGTTTTTTGTTTTTTTACTGCTGGTCTTCTGCGTAGATACCAGCGGAGATAATGGCACCACCAATACGGCGCTTCCCATAGAGGATCGGCACCGGGTTACCCTGTGCAATAGTGTTAACCGGACCACCAAAGGCGTAGGATGGCTTATTATCAGGGTCCTGTCGCGATGCCAATCCACCCTGCATAGGGGAAAGCATTTGTACAACACCACCGATCATCATTGATGCCCCTGACATTGCCATCCCATAACCAATTGTGCCACCAATCCCCGTCCATCCGGTCATGATACCAACTACCACACCCACCACGACTAAAACGGCCCCGAGAATAGTTTGAAAAGCACCAGCCTTTTTGCTACCAATAATAACTGGCGCGATACGAATATCATTACCATTCGCTAAAAGTGTTAGATCATCCTTATTTAAATTTCGCTGACCTTCAAATACAGCATACGTAAACCCACGTTCTTTACTTTCCAAAAGGAAATTTTGCAATCCGGGGATTACTGTACATAAAGCCTTAATAGCTTCTTGAGGGCTATCCACAGCCAAGCGATGTACACGGCCAAATGTCGCGCCTAATACTCCATACAAACGAATTGTCTTAACTTCTGGAATTAAAATTGGCATGATTCACCCATAAAAAACCCGCCGTAGCGGGTAGGATTTAAAGACATGATTTTGCCGACACGCCCCAAGGGTCACCAATACCGCGTGACTGCGCATAGATGCGTATCTGGCTCCCACCGTTGCTACTTTCGTTTACTTTAGCAAGAGAAACAGCACCAACTAATGAATTTTCCGCTGACAGTTGATACCCTACCTCAGTTTCAATCATCTTTGTGGTTGGATTAAGGTTCTGCCATTTTGGAGCAAGGCATTGGGTATATTTTTGAGGTGTTTTATTGCTTTGCCCAGAAAATATAGGTTCTTGCTTAGCAAGTTGGTCCGTCATACACCCAGATAGAAGAAAAGAAGCTATTGCTATTATTACTATTTTTTTCATTGTGCTATCCCTTGGCTGAATATCACAACATCATAGCAGCAGATCAGCCGCTGTAACGCAAAATGGTAATAGTTCGCTCAGCCCAGTAACCACCATATGGCACCCGGTTACTGAGCTGTCCGTACATGTGATGCACCATTACCCCATCGCCCAAGTAAACGCCTGCGTGATTCGGCTCCGGTGCCTGAACCTGCATAACGATTACGTCGCCGATCTGCACCTCGCCCGAGGCCGGTACGAAGCCCGCCTCGGCGTAAAGTTTCATATAGAGGTTTTCCCCTCTATCCCACCAGCCATCTGTCCGTTTAAAGTTCGGCAATGTGATGGCGCGCTCGATCTGATACCAGTCCCGGATGATGGCGTAACAGTCCCAGAATCCATGCACGAACGGACGGCCCAGCAATGGTTTGATCCCCTGCATAGGCATGATTTCACGAATATCACCCTCCGGCCAACTGGCGATGATCCACGGTAATTGTGACAGGTCACACTGTGCTATATCGAGTTGGCTAGGTTGGGTGGTCGCATCTGGGTGGCTGTGGGCAATCGCAACGATTACGCCAGAATCCTCAGCGGTGGCGTAATCCTCTGGCGCCAGACTAAATTGCTCGGTAGGTTCAGGTGCCAAATTGCGGCAGGGAACGTAGCGCTGGCGGCGTCCGTTTTGCACCACCAGCCCGCAGCACTCTCGCGGATACTCCGCTGCAGCATGCGCCAGAACGGCACTGATTATCTGTTTACGCATCATTACCTCTTCAGCAATGCCGAACCGGGGAAGCCACCGAAGGGCAGTTGCTCTGTAGCGCCGTGGCGTTTTTTGCAATCACTCAGCAGACCGCCGCAGTCATCCTTTGACGGGTCGTCTACCGGGTTGCCATCCTGATCAAAATAATTCGTTCCGGTATAGCCGCAAGACGGGCCTCTGTACTGCCCACGAATGCACCAGGTGCACAGGCTGTGGATTTGGCGCGTGGGGATTTGGATACCCTGCAGGTCTGCCGGTGATGACAACTGAAATTGAATAACTTCATTGTCCTCACTGGTTTTGTTTTCGATGTAGTAAACATCCAGCTTTTCTTTGGTGGGATCAGCTTCTGGGTTTCCATCCGGGTAATTTCGTGCATCCAGATATTGCGCAAAGGTAAAGTGCCGGGTAACTCTGGCCTGCGCCATATTTTGAAATGCCAGGCACATGGCGGATATTGTTCCGTCAAGGTTTGCCACGCTCAACGTGGGTGTGGGTGCGCTGCCATCGCTGGTGATTTCAAACCCGGTCGCCTCCACTGGCCACGGCTTGTACTCCTGCCCCTGCCACCAGATGGATTTAGCCGGCAACAAGTTCGGATCACTGCCGGCGGCAACCAATTCAGCTTCTGTGTATGGGATCGGGTAGTTATGAAAGAACAGCTCAGGCCCGTCGAACATACTTCCATCCACGTGGAATAGAAATACCCGACTACCAGGCCGCAGCAACTGGAGATCTGCATTAATTGACATGATTATTCCTACGGATGATTAGCGCGGGTGAATGTGACCGTTAGGGTGTAATTACGGCCCTGAGCGTTGGCGAAAGTGGGTGTTATGGTAAAGGCCCCCGCATTATAGAGCCCCAGCTGGTACAGCGGATTACGCCACTGAAATGAACGGTACCCGTTGTGCTCACGTAAAAACGCCACGATCGGCTCGACAAATGACCAAGGGCCAGTAAACGTTAATGGCCAGCTCTCCTTCTCGCTGTTAATTCCATCGCCGGTCACCTGCCTGTAGCCATCACCAAACTGCACCTCCCGGACAACCGGTTCAAATTCTCCTGCCGCACCATATCGCGGAGGGAAATGGAATGTTTTAAGTTGTGCCATTACCCTCTCCCGCCGCGAATAGCCTGATTTAATACGCCGTTTTGTCTAAGATCCTTGTCCCGCAACTCACGGTATTTTTTCGCCACATAGTTACCTATATCAGTACCAAACGACTCCAGACCAGACGCAGTTTGCTGCTGTGATGCCTGCCCGTTATTGTCTAAGTAGATATTCACCTGTGGTGGAGCACCGGACGCGCCTGCCGCGGCAGTGTTATACGCACTGACACCCAAACGACCATCTGGACCGCGCTTCAGAGGCAATATTCCTTCCGCCCCAGCCTCCCCCATCACGCCGGCACCTTTTGCAAACGCGAAGAACGTCGGCTGATTCACAACCTGCCCGCTGTAAGCGCTCAGCGACGGGGACGAATATGCACCCCCCTTGGCGTTAGCGAACATAGGAACAGCTCCGGGATTGTTGCCACCCCCTCCGGAAAAAGCACCAAAGAGACTTTGCAGACCTTGCGACAATGCCATTCGCAGCGCGATTTTTGCTAGGTCCGCCAGAATTGAAACAGTGAATGCTTTAAATCCTGCTTTCCCCGTCGTCACAAAGGACGTCAGAGCATCCTCCATACCCGAAAAAGCTCCGGTGAAAAGGGATTTCGTCATGCCAGCGGTATCGGATGCCTGATCCTGATAGTTGCTCCAGGCACTGGAGGCACCCGCCATCCAGTCTCCCCGCAACTTATCCTCCGCCGCATAATAATCCTGTGCCGCCTGCAACTGCCGCTGGTAGCCCTCGTCATTCAACCCGCCGCCCTGGTTCTGCCATCCCTGTCGAAGCTGCGCAAAGGTACTTTCACGTTGCGCGGCACGATCACCCAGACCGGCACTGCGTTGCAGCGCCTGTTGTTTCTCTGCCATTTGGGTAACATATTTGGTCGAGGCGTCCTGCAACTTGTTGAGTCGTTCCTGCTGAGCGATCTGATCACCGAGTGCAGCCTTCTGTTCCGCCAGCGCCAGTACCTTGTCCTTGCTGGATAACAAGGATTTTTCCTGTGCAGAAAGTTGACGCTTTCCGGAAGCTTCCTCCAGCACGGTAAACTGGGCCTGTGCTTTCCATAGATCCTTACGTTGCTGGCTAATCGTGTCATTCAGCCCGCTATGCTGGCGCAATACCTGCAACTGAGCCTGAAGCGCCAGCAGATCTGACTGCGTGCTGTCTGTCGCCCGTTCACCAGCCGGTGTGCGGTATTGTGGCACTTTGGCAGTCTTTGGGTCCTTGAACTGTTCGTTAATCCGTTTTATCTGCTTGTCACGTTCTGCCGCAGTCTTGATGATGCCATTATTGAAGGCTTCATTCGTCTGCCTGATTAGCTTCGCGCGTTTTTCTTCTTTGGTCTGAAGCGTGGTAGCCAGTGCGTCCTGTTGCTGCGCAAGGCGTAAGCGCTCCTGCTCGTTTTCCTTTTGCTGCTGACCAATGGTTTGTATGCCCTTCTCCGCACCGCGGCGCAGGCTTAAGGCATCGAGTTGAAAGTTCAGCAAATCCAGCTCGTCGCGCCAGGCTTGCAACTTGCCGTTCTTCTGGTTGTAGCCAGTCCGTTCAGAGTTTGCGATCTGCGCCTCAATACTTGCGGCACGGGATTGCAGTTCGGCAGTAGCTTCACCGGCCGTCTTATCACGGAAAACACCCGTGATGGCATCCCACATGCCGCCAGCCATATCCTTCAGCGTTCGCATATAGGATTCAACCGATGAAAGTTCGGTTTTCATCTTCACCGCAGCGCCGCGCATCGCTTCGGCCGCAAGATCAGAAGCCAGTTTTACGGCATCCATCTGCCGGCCTTGCTCTTCCAGAGACCGAATGTTGGCGTACTGCTCAGCCGTCAGGAAATGCAGACTTTCATTCAGCGCCAAAATACCCTGGCTGGGATCCTTGGCAATCGCAGTAAATTTTCCGGCCAGTACGTCGAGCCCTTCGCCACTCTCTTTCGAATAGGCAGCAATCGCCTGGCTTACCTGTGAAAAATTAGTTCCCGACGTGGCGCCGGCAGCTATCAGCGCCTTGAGAGAGTCAGTCACTGCTGTAAATGATTGCCCGGCTGCAGTTCCTTGATAAACCAAGTCTTGCAGGCCCTGTTTGGTTAATCCGGACACGCCATTGGTTCGCGCCAACTCACGATTAAGGTCGGCGATCCTTTTACTGCTGTCATAGGCGTCATAAGCGAGCAACCCCATTACCGCGGCAGTGCCACCAATAAGTAACCGTGCCGGCGTTAACAGACTGAGCATCGCTTTTAGCGCATTACCGGCGCCACCAAAGCTATCTTTAATCTGGCCACCTTGCTGTATGGCCACCAGCCATATTGGCGCACCAGACGCCAGAGAGGTAGTGATGTCGGTGATCTGCATCGGCAATTGGCGCATCGCCATGCGATATTGGCCAGCCGAAATCGCACCACGCTTCCAGGCATCCTCCTGTTCGCGAATCTTGGCGATCAGCGGCGCAGCCTGTTGAGAAACACCCAGCTGCGCGGCTTTATATTCCTGAATCTGAGCAGCGGTCTTGCCCTGCAGTGCAACCTGTTCGCGTAACTTTTGCAGGTAATCGTCTTTGGCCTGAGCGGCTGCGCGCTCTGCCTGCGCCAGTGCACGCTCTTTCGTCGCCGTTTCCGTCACCAGCGAGAGGTAATCTCCCTGCGTAATATTTCCGGATGCCCTGGCTGCTCGGATCTGTTCCTGAATGACCCGAAGTTCCTGCAGGCTGTTTTCCGCACCTTTTACCGCATCGATCTGGCGGAAAAATGAAGCTGTCAGGCGGTCCTGCGCATCCCCGGTAACCTGCGATTGCTGCTGCTCTTCACGAAGTCGAGTACTGAGCTCTGCGATGCGTTGATGGGTTTCATCGACGGCCCTCGATGCTTCAGACCATTTCCCCTTCATGCCATCCACGGCGATAGCCTGGCTGGCCTGCATCTTCGTGGTAGCGCCGGCGCTGTTTTCCGCTATCCCGCTAATTGTTGCCGCCTGGCGTTCTGCCAGGCGCCGCATACGATCGGTAGATACATCCGCTTTACGGCTCGATTCAAGCAACTGGCGCTCAACGCGGCCCATCTGCTCCTGAAAAGAGACTGTGTTTGCATCCAGATTGACGACGAGATCAGCAATCTGCTCCGCCATAACGTACCCCTCCGAAAATCCCCTCCCCGATCAACATAAGTTCATCGTCTGTTTGCTCTGTTTCCGGATCGGGCGGGGTTAATATGCTGAAATCACCGGGATAAATCTCTTCATCACCGGAAGTAAACAGAGCCACCATGGTTGCTTTGAGTGATGAAAATTCAGCATCAAGCAAGGCGTCAGAAAAGCGGTTTTCCCGGTAATATCCTGCCCACTCGCCCAGCTCTGTCGAACTGATCTCTGAAAGCATTTGCCGCCAGTCCGGGCGCTTAAACTCACGCGCCAGGCACATGGCAAAGTGGATTTCGGAGGCTAGGGCTTTTCCGGGGTTAGGTCTTTCTCCGGCTCAGGGAGGACATGTTCATCGGTATCCGAAGGCTCAACCTCGGCCGGCATCATATCGCTCAGCACCAAGACCTTCTGGCTACAGCCAGCAATCGCCGCGCCAGACCAATCTTCCAACACAGCCTGTCGCAGTGTTTCAACATCTTGTTTTTTATCGCTATGATAAAGTGATGCGGCCACCAACCAGGCGTTAATGCGCAGCTGCATCGTTGTAAAAGCAATATTTCGATCAGAATCACTGGTTTCTTCAGGAAGTGCGTCGAACTCATCTGCCGATTTTTTTATAAACGAAAGATAATCAATACGTTGTAATCCTGAAATCTCGCTAACCTCGACCTTCTGATCGGCATAGTCAAACGTGTCTTTTTTCAACATAAATCCACCAATAAAAAATGCCCCTCGCGGGGCGCTGCATTAAAATTAGGCTACGGTGATCTTGGCAATGGCCACCAGCAGGCCATCGTTTGTCATCCCGATGATGTCCACAGTGCCGGCTTTTACCCCTTTCACCTTGGCCACATTGCCATTTTGAGTTACCGTGGCCGTCGCCGGCGCTGAGGTACTCACACGCAAGCCGGCATCAGTCGCATTGGCCGGAAGAACGTTAAAGGTCAAGTCCACCGTCGCCCCGACTGCAACGTTTGCGGTGGTCGGCGCGACAGTCACACCAGTGACAGGCACGACTGGCGAATCGCCGTCTTCGGCAATGTACGGCCGCCCGGTATTGGTCACCTTGATAGAGCGGGTGATCACCTCTTTGGCGGTCACGGTTTTCCCCAGACTGCTTACCCAGCCCTTGAACACATCAACGGCTCCATTCGGGTACTTGATCTTGTAACCACGTACCTCCCCGGAATGGAACCACGCTACCAGACCTTGCTGGCCGGTTTCACCGGGCTTCCAGGCTAACGTCAGGTTAGCCTCACCGGCGGACTTCGCCCCCTGTGCGGTGGCATTCCAGTCAGCGTCTTCATCATCGAGATAGCTGTCGTCATAGGAGTCAGCAGTGATTTCACCCGGCTGCAGTTCCTTGATCTTCGCCAGACGCGTCCATCCATCATCACTGAGCGGGTTGCTGTACGGGTCGCCATTGCCCGTATAAAGCCAAAAAGTTGTCCCGGCGCCTTTTACCGGCGCCAAAGGGTTTGGAGTTGCCATTATCAGGCTCCTTACATGGTATAGGTCAGTTGGTAGGAAAGATCGGCGGCGCCCCAGGTGGCCATGTCATCATCCCGTTGGTAGTCGTAACCCACTGGAACCATGGTTTCTGCCAGGCGTGCCATTTCAGGAAGATCATTCAGGACAGGATAGATTTTTTCTTCTACCCACTGATCAAGCGCCGCATCAGGCTGGCTGGCTTTGAGGTACACCACGACATGCAATATGGCGCGCCAACTGTCCTCATCCAGCGATGCGCCCGTATAACGTGCGTCATCAAGGAATACGGCCATAGCCGGTAAATCGTTCTCATCGACGAACGCCGGACGGCCGTCGAAATAGGTCACATCACCCGTTATTGTTGCCCGGCAACGAGCCAATATCGCGCTGCGGATTTCAGCATGCTTAATCATCCAATTTTCCTCACAAGATAAAGCCGCAGCTGGTTTTTCAGGGCATACCCCATTTCCTTGCCCATATCGGTTTCCAGCAAACGCCGCGTTTCCTCCTGGTAGGCTTTGGTCAATGGTGTCACCAACGGGATTTTTACTACTTCGATCGGATAACGTGACCGGCCGACACGCCTCATGACATGCCAACGGCCGTTTCCCAGTTGCTGAATAAAGGCATTGCGGAAGGTATAGCGCCCAATCTTCAGCACGCTGCCCTGCTTGCCCACAAAACCAACCCGGCGGGATAGTTGCATACGCGCCGCGCCCAATTTGATCGCGGGTAGATTCCCACGGTTGATTGAAAGCACAGCCCGTGGTGGGTTTTGCTCAGCACTGGCCTTGCGAAGCCGAGCTCGCTGCCGGATCAGTTTCTGCTGAACTCGCACATCCTCAGCCACCAGCTTGGTACTGCGACTAATCGCCCGCCCCGCAACGCGGTTGAGCGATTGTGCCGTGGCTTTCGGTACCATTGATTTATTGAGGATGTTCAGATTACGAATGGCCTGTTCAATGCCTTTCATCGCGACACCCCTTATTCAATCCAGATATGCGGCTTACCGTTGAAAAGCTGGTAACGCGTCACGATGTAAGTTTTCCCGTCGAACACCACCGGATCATTGCGGCGGGGCCGGTATCCCTCGGTGAACACTACCAGTGAAATACCGTCCCCACTCATTGCCTGCAGCTCAGGGATGAAATGGGCTTCCACCGCAACATGTGGCGCGCCAGCCAGAGTGACAGGTTTACCAAGCCGAGACAGTGTGACGCTATCCATCCTGGCAGCCATCCTGTCAAACGGATTAGCCATTGAGTTTTACCGATACTACGGTGGCGTCTTTAGCCGCAGCCTCCCAGGCATAACCTGCCGCGACTGCATCAACATCAGCCAGTTGCACCACGCCGCCTTTAATAAATACCTTCTTACCGGCAGGGATGACGTCGGCCGGCAGTTTAGGTAGTTGAAACACGCCGGATGTAAAACCATCACCGGTGCGGCCGCTGGCGATATCCGTGATCGCCACAGCGACCAGGTCCCCCACAATGACCGGGGCGCCACTGGTGATATCCGCCGTGGCCGTGATAGCGATGGTGTTACCGTTTTGCACGAAGTTCTTAGCCATTTGAAACTCTCCATACGGCCCCCGAAGGGGCCGAATTTCAGGTATAAAAAAAGCCCGTCAGGGCCGTAATGTTTGCGCTACTGGCTTATTTACCGGACGAGTAAGTCAGGCCGCGGTGATCGATCGGGGCAACACCCGCATCAATGCGAACCTTGGTCGCGATACCGTCAGTATTGAACCCCTCTTGCTGATCGATATATGGCACGTCAACGCCGTTGAGATATGCGACCTCGATAGTGTCGCTGCCCTTGGCCGATGCCAGATACCAGGCGGCCGGATCAGCGTCGTCAAGACGCGCTTCACCAATCACCGAAGCAAAGTTTTGGATCGGGTTGATAATGCCGGCATTGATATCAGCCCCTTTCACGCTGGCCGACTTGATTGTCTGGCTGGCAATCGTTTCCAGAGCGGTTGGCACCAGCAGGAAAGCCGGGCGGATGTTCAACGAGCGGTCGGTGGTCGGTTCTTTCTGCGTACGCATCAGTTGACGGGCTTTATCCAGGTTAGCGACGTCAATGGCACCGGTGGTCATGTTTTTGTGGTCAGCGCTAAACAGCTTTTTACCATCCGACATGACTTTGTTATCCACCAATACGGCGTAAACCAGATCGCCGATCGTCGCTTTTGCCGCGCGGCCCATCTTCATCGGCACATCAGTCAGTTGGTTGAGATCGTCGTTGATAATGGCCTGGCGGGTGATAGAGAAAATTTCCCCATAAGTGGCCAGTGCAATTTTCTCACCGCGATCGCCAGTGGTAACGTACTTGTACTCGGCCCCCTCACGTACCTGCCGCAGCGACGGGAACCCACCCAAACCGACGCGGGTCGCGGTTTTAAAGTCTGACAGTTGGCCTTTTTTGGTCCACTGCTCAAACGTTTCGGCAGCTTCTTCCCACCCCTGCAGAATCGACTTATTCGCCACATCGAGCAGGATATTGCCAAAATCAGAGGTGCTATGCGTCAGTGCCAGACCGACCATTTGAACCGGGTTTAACGTCGAAACACTGATCCCTCGCTCGGTCAGCGACATACGCGCCAACTCGCGCAGCGTCATACCGTTATAAGCGTTGCTGTTGTCACGCTCTTCATAGCCAGCGCGGGCCATCAACATCTGGCGTACACCATCGCCAACAATATTCCCGTTACTGATATGCGCTTGTGTGCCGATCGCAGCTTTGTCTGAAGGCGTAGTCCCTTTACCCAGCATTTCCAGCAATTTGTCTTTTGCCGCGGAGACGGTGCAATCAATATCAGCGATGCAGCTCGCCTGCAGCTCCTGATGCTTGCCACCAAACATGGCGAACAGGTTATTGATATCGGTCACCCGGGCCTTTTGTTCTGCTACTACCTGCGCACGGATCGTGGCAGCATCCACACTATTTTCTGGTGCGGTCGGTGCAGGTTGTGGTGCAGGCTGCGGCGCCGGAGTAGTACTGTTCCGCGGCGGGGTAATCAGGTTACGGATAGAATTTGGCATTTTTTCGAAATCCTCAATGCGTTTGGAATGAATACAGGCCATGGCCTGCAGAGAGGGAGTGACCTGATCAGCGAAACCTAAAGCAAGGCATTCTTTGCCATCCATCCAGGTTTCATCATCAAGCATTGCGGCGACTTCTTCTGCCGACTTTCCTGTTTTGGCGACATAAGCCGGGATCAATACGTTCTCGACCTTATCCAGTAAGTCTGCGTAATCCCGCATGTCATTGGCATCGCCGCCGGCGAAGCCCCAGGGTTTGTGAATCATCATCATGGTGTTTTCTGGCATGATGACGGGGTTACCGACCATCGCGATCACCGATGCCATCGAAGCCGCCAGGCCGTCAATATGTACAGTGATCGCGGCGCCATGGTTTTTCAGGGCATTAAAAATGGCGATGCCGTCAAAAACATCACCACCCGGGGAGTTGATATGCAGGTTAATTTGGGTAATGTCGCCCAACGCCTGCAGATCTTTTACAAACTGCTTGGCCGTGATCCCCCAGTAGCCGATCTCGTCATAAATGTAGATATCGGCGGAGCTGTTGGCTTTGGCCTGCATGCGAAACCAGGAGTTATTTCTTCCGGCGTTCGCTTTCGGACGACGACTCGCCCTGTTTCGTTGCTTCGGCACTGGTGCCTCCTTTGTCGTTGGCGGGATCGGTATCAAACACCAGCCCCAACTCGTTGTTTTCGTCAATTTCAGCTTTGCGCCGGCGCTTAACTTCAGACGGGTTAGCACCGCGAGAACGGATCCAATCGCTTTCTGTAGCTGCACCACCACGTACCTGCACTTTCCAGCCGTTAGCTTCTTTCAGCGGGTCAATCCAAGGCATCACAGGGCCGCTGTAAACAGCATTGAACAGTGATTTAATATCGAGGTCAGGGGGTGTTTTGATCACGCCAGACGTGATCGCCATCTGCAGCCAGTTGCGGTAATTCGGACGGGATATGGCCGCCACAAATGAGTCTTGCAGGATGTTGTAGCCTTCGAATGACTCCACCAGCTCTTGCCGCTGGGATGAGTAGGTGCCGTTATAGTCCCGTGCGATGCTGGAGTAACTGCCACGACTGCCTGCAGATACCGCACGCAACTGCCCATTACGAAAGTTTTCAAGATTAGGATTAGGCCGATCGGATTTGATCATGCCGATATCTTCACCTGGCAGTAGCCCATCAAAGAGCATGCCCGGCACGATATCCATTTCCCGTTCCTCTTTGTCTTCGCTTTCTGGATACGACTGGCCATCGCCTTTTTTAACGTACATGCCAAGTGCAGCTGCAATACGTGCTGCCGTCAGTTCTGCATCTTCGTAATCTTTCAGCGCACTGAGACGGATAAGGATGCCAGACAGCAAACTGTTGCCCCTTATCTGGTGAAGTCGGCGCACAAACTTCAGGTGCAACATGTTGTCGGCGTTGATTTCCTTGGTGTCACCCAACGCAATACCCGATGTCGTAAGTGATTTATGAACCTGGTACTTGATAGGTCGTCCCCAGGCATTGAGGAAAATCCCTTGGCACAGACCTTTACCGCTGTCATTGCTTTCCAGAGGCACGAAATCGGGCTCCAGCGCCTCCAGCCAGAATGGCACCCCTGCCTGGGGAGTAAGCCCGGCGACTTTCCCCTGAACCATCTGGCAGAACACTTCTCCGTCACGCAGCCAGGTTCGAGCCAGTAAACGTTCCATCACCGGGCGGGTATATTGGCCAGTGACCTCGGGCGCCACAGACCATTCCGCCCAGGCTGCACGGATTTCTTTAGCCAGATCGTCCGCCACCGCCCCTGTTTGCAATAAGGGCTGAGGCTCAACAATAATCCCTCGGGCGCCGACAATTCTCTCCTCCATCTTGTCCAGCAAACCGATCACCAAATCATGGTTGTTGTCCAGCCAACGAGCCTGCTCGCGTAAAGAGCGCCCACCAAACTGTGTCAGTTGATTGGCGTTGCGGTTCTCCCGACGGGCCTTATGGGTTCGTGTCGGCATCACCGCCTCATAAGCAGCAATCTTATAGCGAGCTTGCAGCCTTCCCGCTTTCCAGCCAGGGGAAATGATGCCGATCACGTCATCGATAAAACTCATGGGAACCTCGCCACTTTGTACATCGGCCGTCCGCGGCGTGTCGCTGTCAGACTCGTCAGTCGCCGCTCCCAAGACTCTCTGCCCTTTCGTATTTCTGACAGATTTTCCATCGTCATGGATTGGCCGTTAAACGTGATCGACTTCCCCTCCAAAACTGATGTTTCTGCATCCAGATAGCGCTGGATCATATTTTCAATATCGGCCTGATTCATACCCACCCTCCGGATGAATTTATAGGTGCCCACGCTGAAGGTTTACTTTCAGGGGCAGCGGTGTCTTTTTGTTCGGCAATTCTTTCCGATGTGGCAAGAGGAACAGATTTGGGTGAGGGAATTGGGGTTTCAGTCATTTCAAAGGGTTGTGCCCAAGGAGGGGGCTTTTCCCATTTGATTTTCTCGTAGCCACGCAATATCACCAACGCATGGGCATAGACCATCAGGTCAAATGCCTCGTTAGCACCACGGCCCGGTTTCTTCCACTTTCCGTCTGGACCACGCTCTTCATACGTCAGCTCGTCATAGAACCATTCACCGATCCAATCAGGAAAATGCACATAATTCGGCCCCGCCGTATTACGTAATAGCGCGTTATTGATTCGGTCTTTTAGGGCATTGGTCTGCAGTAGATATAACGGCACATCCCCGCGAGCTTCCGCACGCCGGTTGGAACGGCCAGTGTTATCGGGGTATGTTTTACTGATCAACTTGCTGCGGCCCTGGCTGTCACCCTTGAAGAGATAAACCCGCTTATGCACCCCATCACGGCGGCACTTACGCCAGAACTCGTACGCATTACCCGTTACACCGTCCTCACCGCCGGAATCCACAGCCATCGCCAGCACCGGCATTTTAATGTCGGGGTTCTTGTCCTGCGGCCAGGCTTTGTCCAGCACATCGGTACGCAACAAATCCCAGTCTTCAAGATAAGCGGCAGGGTCAATTGGCAGGCTTTCACCGTTCTTATCAAATCGCATCGACTGCCTGATGTTGTAACGGTCCACTAGCCAGCGCTCCCCGTGAGCACCGTAACCCATGATTTGAACAACGAACCGGCGATTTTTCCCCCCCTGAACGTCTACCGTTGCAACAAGGAAACGAACGCCCTCTGGTACAGCACGTTTGGTGATCTCCTCCGCCCTGGCCATCAGTGCATCTGACTTTCGCTGCTCAGAGGCTGACCTCGGCAAATATGGCAAGCCCCAGTCAGTGTTGATAACCGCTTTCAACGTTTCTTCACTGTCAGTGGCTTCAAATGTTTGCTCAGCTGTCAGCAATTTATAAACCAGCTGCGCCCAGGTCTGATATGCGGCAGCGGGCCCTTCCATCCAAAATGACGCGATACGTGACCGCCGAACGTCGCCGTACCTTTCCCCATTGGCCCTTATTTTTTCACCGTCCTTTAGCCATACTCCCCGCCCGTTAAGCTCTCGTTTTTGGTTGGCGTCAACCCGGCCCGCGCAGTGGGGACATTGAAGATAAGCTGCTTCGCTGGCTATCACCGGATCCGTATGTTCGCGGAATCCCGTCATGTTAGATTTCGATGGCTGAAAATATTCGCCGCAATGTGGACACGGCCAGTACCAACTACGGCGATCACCACGGTTATACAATGCCAAGATCCCGGTCGTTGGCGGCGCTTCGTGCGGAGAGGTTTGCCGCCATTTCCCACTGATCTCCCGCCCAGGGGAACTTTCAACCAACGTCATGCCTGAAGACATAAAAGTGGTGGTACGTTTGGATGCCAACGTAAACCCGTCGCCCTCCCCATCAATATCGTCTGGCCAGCGGTCATAATCCGTCAGGGCAACAAAACGATAATCCGAAGAAGACATGATGTTGACCGACGGCCAGCCTATCTTCAGGTAATTGCCGGCCCGGAAGGTTTTGTCATGAACGTTATTGTCATTAGTTCGTGGGCTAAGACGTTCAGCCACCTTTTTGCTGACACGAAACGTCCTGTCGAGGCGCTTTTTTGAATGTTCGCGTGCTTTCTCTTCTGTCATCTGGATCAACAGGAAATCGGCAGGGTCACAAACAATGGTATAGACGATCCAGCCGTCAATTAGCCCCACCGTTTTACCCGTACGCGCAGGACCAACAAACACCACTGCATCATATTCACGTGATGCCAGGCAGTTCATCGGCTCGATGATATAGGGGGTTAGCGTTGGGTCCCACGGAAGTGAACTCCCCGCCCCCATCGGTACCCGCATAAATTTTGTCACTGCCTCCGCCACAGGCATACGCCGGGGCGGTTTCAACAATGTGGCCACTTCACGGCGCAAGGCGCTGGCCGATGCATAACAATTAACTGTCATCGTCGCCATCCTCAATCGTCATGACTTCCGCAGCCAACATTTCCCGCATTTCATCTATTGCGACTTGCGCCTCGGCTATTTGGTCAGGCCGCCAGCCTCGATCACGCTCTAACTTATCTGGCCAGGTATCAAGTACCTGAGAAATGCCTTTAACCAGTAACGCCATTTCACGATGGGCTTCTGACGCCGGGAGCAACTGTTTAAGTGATTCTTCCAGCTTGATGCGCTCATTTTCCGACTGGTACCAGTCCTTACGGTCTTTCGGACCCATCTTGTCGGGGTTTTGAATATCATCGATATCGCCAGGCTCAATCACACCGAACAACACCGGCCCCACATCTTTCAAGGCATAAACAGGGTTGCCTCTCACCGTATCGGCGATCGGCGCATTGGCTTCAAGCAGCCGCTTTCTTACCGTGCCGCGGTTCAGCCCAAAAGCCTCAGCAATCTTCGCTACGCTCCAGTTGTAGGCGTCCCCCAGATTGCTGATATTGGACATTGACACCTCACGTTGTCAGGTGAAGTCACGATTTATTTCGTTAACTCAAAGGGTTGCAAGCTGGTCAGATGACAGTGTTATTTTGATTTCATCACCTGAAGTACGTTTTAATCTCTATATATCAATTAGTTATTTCACCTGTTGCTGACAGCATGAAAATTCAAAAACTAGCCGTTTTCCGCGAGTCCGCCGCCCCGTGGCAGGGGTCCCCCCTCGGGAGTACCTTTTGATAATGATTATCATTTAATGAAATAGAAACGAAATCCACCAGCCTGCCAATGCGCTGGGTGCGCGGTAGGTGCAGGGTGATGGCTTTGGTTATTGTGCATTATCGATGGTACTCAGCGAATACCAT
>NZ_JBXWLA010000033.1:0-21025 GCF_058191755.1 Serratia sp. CoH_122_TC_1 | reverse complement strand
CAACATCATCGCTTTAGCCTTGTCCTTCACTTCCTGGCGAGGCATTTTCGGATAATAAGTACGCAGAGGCTCTGCGATAATTTCACCGATCGTCATGCGCGGGTTCAGCGAAGCCAGCGGATCCTGGAAGATCATCTGAATATCGCTACGGGTTTTCCGCCAGTCCATATCGCTCATGCCGAGCAGATCTTTACCTAACCAAGCGACACGCCCGCTCGTGGCTTTGACCAAACCGATAATGGCGCGGGCAAAGGTTGACTTGCCGCAACCAGATTCACCCACCACGCCCAGAGTTTCCCCTTCGAACAGGCGCAGCGTTACGCCATCAACCGCCTTTAACGTTTTCGGCGGCTGCCAGAACCACTGTTTGTCATCATGAATGTCGAAGTGCACTTTCAAGTCAGCGACTTCGAGCAACACTTTCTTGTCGGTTACCGTACTCATACCAACGCCTCCACCGGTTTAAAGCAGGCGCGCAGGCGCCCTTCACCAAACTGCTCCAGAGGTGGAGCGCTCGAACATTGCGCCATCGCGTATGCACAACGCGGTTGGAACGGACAGCCTTTCGGCAGGCGTAACAGGTTCGGTGGGTTGCCAGGAATGGTCATCAGTGACTCGCCCTCAGCATCCAGACGCGGTACTGCATTCAGCAAGCCGATAGAGTACGGATGGCTCGGGTGATAGAACACATCACGTGCGCTGCCGTATTCCATGGTCCGACCGGCGTACATCACCAGCACCTTATTGCAGATACCTGCCACGACGCCCAGGTCGTGGGTAATCATGATGATGGCGGTGTTGAACTCGCGTTTAAGCTCGTTCAGCAGCGTCATGATCTGCGCTTGCACGGTCACGTCCAGCGCGGTAGTAGGTTCATCGGCAATGAGCAATTTCGGCCGGCACAGCAACGCCATGGCGATCATGACGCGCTGGCGCATGCCACCGGAAAACTCATGCGGATACATACGCATGCGTTTACGTGCTTCCGGCATTTTAACCGCGTCCAGCATGCGAACGGACTCTTCGAAGGCTTCGCTTTTACCCATCTTTTTGTGCTGCATCAGCACTTCCATCAACTGCTCACCCACGCGCATATAAGGGTTGAGAGACGTCATTGGATCCTGGAAGATCATCGAAATCTCTTCCGCACGCAGCTTGTTGAGCTGTTTTTCCTCAAGGTTGAGGATTTCCCGGCCATTAAATTTCGCCGAACCGCCGATGCGACCGTTGCTGGCCAGAAGCCCCATCAGCGCAAAGGCCGTCTGGGATTTACCTGAGCCAGACTCCCCCACGATACCCAACGTTTCACCGGCACGCAGGTCAAAGTTCAGATCGTTTACTGCGGTTACATCACCGTCCGGTGTGCCGAAGGTCACACGCAGATCTTTTACATCCAGCAACAGCGACGATTTAACGGCGGTGCTGGTTTGCAACTGTGGATTTTCAATGGTGCTCATGATTGCACTCCTTAACGATCTTTCGGGTCGAGGGCATCACGCAAGCCATCGCCGATAAAGTTGAAACAGAACAGAGTGACAACCAGGAAACCCGCCGGGAACAGCAGCAACCACGGTGAAACTTCCATCGAGTTAGCACCATCGCTGAGCAATGCCCCCCAACTGCTTAAGGGTTCCTGAGTACCCAATCCCAGGAAGCTAAGGAATGATTCAAACAGGATCATGCTAGGCACCAACAAGGATGCGTAGACCACCACGACACCGAGCACGTTCGGCACGATATGGCGCAGCACGATATTGCGGCTAGAAACTCCGCACACCAACGCCGCTTCGATAAATTCTTTACGCTTCAGGCTCAGCGTTTGCCCACGGACAATACGCGCCATATCCAGCCACGACACCATGCCGATCGCCACAAAGATCAGCAGGATGTTTTGACCGAAGAAGGTCACTAACAGGATCACGAAGAACATGAATGGGAAGGAGTTGAGGATCTCCAGCAAACGCATCATGACCGAGTCAATTTTACCGCCCAGATAACCGGACATCGCACCGTACAGTGTCCCAACAATCACCGCCACCAGCGCAGCCGATACGCCAACCATTAATGAGATACGCCCACCAATCGCCACGCGCACCAACAAATCACGGCCGGATGAGTCAGTGCCAAAGTAATGCCCCGATTCAAAACTTGGCGCGGCCGACATCATTGCCCAGTCGGTATCGTCATAGGCAAACTGTGACAACCACGGCGCCACCATGACAAACAGGGTAATCAGCGCTAAGACAAACAGGCTGCTCACAGCTGCCCGGTTGTGCACAAAGCGGCGACGGGCATCCTGCCACAGGCTGCGCCCTTCTACTTCAAGCTTTTCGCTGAAGTTCTCCAGAGCCTCGCTGTTCTTTTTCGTCAACATCATTTGCGTGCTCCAGCTTAATAACGAATTTTTGGATCGATAACGGCGTACAGCACATCAACGATCGCGTTAAACAGAATAGTCAGGCCACCCACCAAAATGGTCAGGCTCAATACCAGAGAGTAGTCACGGTTCAACGCGCCGTTAACAAACAACTGGCCGATGCCAGGCAGACCGTAGATGGTTTCGATCACCATCGAGCCAGTGATAATGCCGACAAATGCCGGGCCCATATAAGAAAGCACCGGTAATAACGCAGGTTTCAACGCATGGCGCAATATAATGCGGCGCATCGGTAACCCTTTGGCACGAGCAGTACGGATGAAGTTTGAATGCAGCACTTCAATCATCGACCCCCGCGTGATACGAGCGATGCTGGCAATATAGGCCAGTGACAACGCCACCATGGGCAAGATAATAAACTTCGGCGCGCCACCGTTCCAACCGCCACCCGGCAGCCATTTCAGCGTGATGGCAAAAATCAGAACCAGTAACGGTGCCACCACGAAACTGGGTATAACCACCCCGGTCATGGCAAAGCCCATCACCGTATAGTCCCATTTAGTATTTTGATTCAACGCGGCAATGACACCGGCACTTACGCCCAGGATCACGGCCAACAAAAACGCGGCAAGACCCAATTTGGCAGATACCGGGAAAGAGGCAGCCACGAGGTCATTGACCGAATAATCCTTGTATTTGAATGATGGCCCGAAATCGCCCTTCGACAGCTGAACCAAATAATGGCCGTACTGCTTCCAGATCGGATCGTTCAAATGATATTTGGCCTCAATATTGGCCATCACTTCCGGCGGCAACGCGCGTTCGCCGGTAAATGGGCTACCGGGCGCCAAGCGCATCATAAAGAATGAGATGGTAATAAGAATAAATAGTGTCGGGATCGCTTCTAATAAGCGACGAAATATAAATTTAAGCATTGCCCTAACCCTGTGCTGCAGCCTGATAACGGCTTATTATTTACAACATAGGCCGGCGGTTCACACCGCCGGCGCTTACCGTATCAATGCTTGATGATGTACAGGTTTTTGTCGTACACGTTATCAAGCGGGTCTTTACCGGTATAACCCCCAACATAAGGTTTCACCAGGCGGGCATTCACATAGTAATAAACCGGAACGATGGCAGAATCTTTATCCAACTGAACTTCAGCTTTCTGATAAAGCTCAGCACGTTCTTCTTTGGTTTTCGCTGTCAGCACATTGGCCATCAACTTATCGAATTCGGCGCTCTTGTAGTGCGGGGTGTTACTGCTGCTGTCAGACAGCATCATGTTAAGGAACGAGCTAGGCTCGTTGTAGTCCGCACACCAGCCGGCACGCGCTACGTCATAGGTACCCTGATGGCGGGTATCCAGGAAGGTTTTCCACTCTTGGTTCACCAATTTCACATCCACACCCAGATTTTTCTTCCAGATTGAGGCTGCGGCAATCGCCAGCTTCTTATGCAGATCTGAGGTGTTGTACAACAAAGAGAAAGTCAGTGGTTTGCCTGGGCCGTAACCTGCATCAGCCAGCAACTTTTTCGCCACTTCATTACGTTTTTCTTGTGTCCAGCTGAACCACTCAGGCGGAGTCAGTTTAGCGCCATCGGTATAAGGAGGCGTGAAGCTGTAAGCCGGCAGATCGCCCTGGTTTTTCACTTTGTTGGTGATGATGTCGCGATCCAGACCCAGTTTCAGCGCTTCGCGAACGCGTTCGTCGGTAAACGGCGCTTTCTGGTTATTGATTTCGTAGTAGTAAGTACACAGGTATGGATCGACGTGAACTTCTTTCGGGATCTCTTTTTTCAACTTCTGGAACAGTTCGATCGGCATGTTGTTATAGGTCATGTCGATTTCGCCGGTGCGGTAGCGGTTCACATCGGTAACTTCCGATGAAATAGGCAGGAACGTGACTTTATTAATGATGGTTTTCGCGTTATCCCAATATTCCGGGTTACGTTCCAGGACAATACGTTCGTTAACAATCCAATCTTTTAACTTGTAAGCACCATTGCTGACGTAATTTTGTGGCAGGGTCCACTTCTCACCAAACTTCTCGACCGCCTCTTTGAATACTGGCTTCATCGCATAGTGTGGCGTCATTTCGACCAGGTAAGGCACTGGCTCGGTCAGGGTAACCTGGAAGGTATGATCGTCGATGGCTTTTACGCCCAGCGTTGATTTATCTTTCTTGCCGGCGATGATGTCATCCACGTTTTCTACGTGAGCATATTGCAGATAGCTGGCATAAGGCGAAGCCGTTTTCGGATCAACAACACGCTGCCAGCTATACACGAAATCTTGTGCCGTTACCGGCTTGCCATTCGACCATTTTGCATCTTTACGCAGATGGAAGGTCCACACTTTAAAATCTTTGTTATCCCAGCTTTCCGCAACGCCCGGCACGATAGAACCATCTGGGCTGTTGTTGGCCAAACCTTCCATCAGGTCACGCGTTACGTTGTTTTCCGGTACGCCTTCGATTTTATGTGGGTCAAGGGATTGTACTTCCGAACCGTTATTTTTAACGATCTCTTGTTTGTCCGCCAGTTGCACGCCCGCCGGCACATCGGCCGCAAAAGCACTTCCGGTTGCTGTGATGCCCAGCGCGGCAATGATGCCGGCAGCAAGGATGGTTTTTTTCGTGATGTTGGTCATGTGTATACTCCAGTTTTTATTATCACAGGCTCATCGTGGAGCCTGCGTTGCCCGTGAGCGGACCTTGTTAAACCGACTGCCGAGGAACGAATACGGCAGTTGGCCTTCCCTGTATTACTCACCGTTGTTTGCGTGACGTAATACCCCTCGTTACTGCTTGATGATGTACAGATTTTTCACATCGGTGTAATCCAGTGGGTCTTTACCCGTAAAGCCCCCCACCGACGGTCTGATTAGGCGTGCGCTAACGCGGTAATACACCGGGATCAGCGCCGAGTCTTTATCCAACTGAGCCTCCGCCTGCTGATACAGGGCTGCTCGTGCAGCCTCGTCCGGCGCTTTTAGCGTGCTGGCCATGATGGCGTCAAACGCTGGGCTCTTATAAAAAATTGTGTTGATGCTGCTGTTGGAGAGCACCAGATTCAGGAAAGCGCTGGGTTCGTTGTAATCGCCGCACCAGGTAGCACGTGCCACGTCGTACTGGCCTTGATGGCGGCTTTCCAGCGAGGTCTTCCACTCCTGATTGCGCAGCGTAACCTCAGCACCAAGGTTTTTCTTCCACATCGAAGCGGCGGCGATGGCCTGCTGCTTATTTTGATCTGAGGTGTTGTACAACAGCGTAAACTTAAGCGGCTTGGCTGCGCTGAAACCCGCTTGCTCCAACAGCTTCTTCGCCTCGGCATTGCGCTGTTCCTGGCTCCACCCTGCCCATTCTGGCGCAGTGAATTTGGCGCCTTCGGTAAAGGTTGGCGTAAAGCTGTAAGCAGGGATCTGACCCTGGCCCATGATTTTGTTAGCGATAATGTCGCGGTCTAGCGTCAATTTCACTGCAGCACGCACCCGCGGATCGGTAAAGGGCGCGCGCTGGTTGTTAATCTCGTAATAGAAGGTGCACAGGTATGGGTTAACGTGCAATTGCTCAGGGATCTCTTTCTTCATCTTCACGAACAGGTTCGGCGGGATAGCACTGTTGGTGATGTCGATCTCCCCGCTACGGAAGCGGTTGACGTCACTGACTTCTGAAGCAATCGGCAAGAACGTTGCCTTGTCGATAATCGTCTTCTTGTTGTTCCAGTAGCTCGGGCTGCGTTCAAGCACAATGCGCTCATTCACCACCCACTCGTTCAAACGGTAAGCGCCATTGCCAACATAGTTCGCCGGCAGCGTCCATTTATCGCCAAACTTTTCAACAACCGAACGCTTTACCGGTTTAAGCGAGGTATGGCTCAGCATGTTGATAAAATACGGCACCGGCTCACTCAGGGCTACCTGCAGCGTTTTGTCGTCGATAGCCTTAACCCCGAGCGTTTGCGGGCTTTTCTTCCCGGTCAGGATATCGTCGATATTTTCAATCTTGGCGTACTGCAGATAGCTGGCATAGGGGGAACCGGTTTTCGGATCTGCCAGGCGCTGCCAGCTATAGACAAAGTCTTGAGCGGTGACCGGAGAGCCGTCACTCCACACCGCGTCGGGTCGCAGGTGGAAAGTCCAGGTTTTAAAATCCTGGTTTTCCCACTGGCTTGCCGCTGCCGGTACCACATGCCCATTGGCATCGGTGCTGACCAACCCTTCCAACAGGTTCAGAATAATATTACTTTCCGGAATTCCCTCGACCTTATGCGGATCCAATGAAGCCACTTCAGTGCCGTTATTAATGACAATGTTCTGCTGTTGCGCCAATTGTACGCCGGCCGGAACATCGGCCGCTTGAGCAGAATAAACGGCGCTGATGCTCAGCAAGCCGGCAATGAACATCGCCAATGGAGTGCGCTTTCGGGTTTGCTGCATGATCGAGGCTCCTTTTCACCAACAAGCATTGCTTATCGATATTCGTGAAGTATTTATAAGAATTCTAAATAACAGGCACCAGCAAAAATCATTCCCACTTTGACGACGCGATGCGGTTAATGACGCGTAGAAAGTTGCTCGGAAATTAGCAGAAGGCAAATTCCATAGCCAATAATTTTTACAGAAATGTTAAGCAATTCTCTTTTATTGCATCAAGCACGATCTTCCCCCCTGACTAGCGAGAGACAAGCCACCACAATAACACCATGATTTTTATCACAATAAATTAAAAATAGACAATGAAAGCCGTGCACAGCAAACCCAAACACCAAGCAAAGAAACATTCAGTTAACAAAGTTGCACTTCAAAGAACAAACACCTGCTTATGTGCGGTTAATCACTAATAACACCTGGATGAAAGCGAGACAAGCCCTACAGAATGATGTGATTAAATTAACAGCAAATTTGATGTTCAGTAGGTTAAAAAGGGGAATAATGGCGGGAGATAAAGGCTAAAAACAACGCTTAGGAGTTTTATTGAACAACAAATTGGCATTTATGCCACATTGTGGTGCAACTGAATAGAATTCATTCATATTGCGCACTATATTAATGCGAACCAATAATTGATTTTAATTTTTAAAAATAATTTGAGCCACGAATAATCCTATTCGCGGCTCACCGGTCAGATTAGAGCAGCCCAGGGAAAATGGCCTTAATACCGGTAACGATAAACTCAATCCCCAATGCCATCAGCAACAACCCCATGATTCGGGTGATTACGTTAATGCCGGTTTGTCCCAATAAACGCACCAATAGTGGAGCAGCACGGAACAACAACCAACAGCAGAAAGCGAACAACGCAATGGCCAGAGTAAACCCCAACAGGTTTTGCCAGCTGTGGTAACGAGAGCTCCAGACAATCGTAGAACTGATAGCACCCGGCCCCGCCATCAGTGGCAATGCCAGCGGCACGACACCAATACTTTCGCGGATCGCGCTCTCTGACTTCTCCTGTTTATTCTGTTTGTCCTCACCCAGCTTCCCGCTGATCATCGACATCGCAATGGTCACCACCAAGATACCGCCGGCAATTCGGAACGAATCAATAGAGATGCCGAACATGCGCAAAATCCCTTCCCCCAAAAAGAGCGAGGTCCACAGGATAATGGCGACCGACAGGTTAGCGGTCAGATTTGTTTTATTGCGCCCTGCCGCTGCCTGGTAGCTGGTCATGCTGATAAATACCGGCAAAATGCCCACCGGGTTCACCAGTGCAAACAGGCCGACAAAAAATTTAATGAAGCCGGAAAAATCTAACAGAGATTGGCCCACAAATGACTCCGCTTTAATAGCTTTAAAAGTGACACTGCCTACGCGCGCTAATGTAATGGAATTGCCACGGGTAATCCATGGGTCTTGAGCGGGATTTTTATCTATTCATATCCATAATGATAAAACAATTCACTATTGTTAAAGCAATGTACGGTTTATGATTTTTTATGTTGAGAAAAGTGCCTGACATCACAGTTATCAAGAATGATTCTCAAAAACTTACAGCTGAATGGTGTCAGCTTGCGCTTTTTATGATTTAAATCACAAAATCACTAACCAAGAGTAGTTAAGCTCTTAGTCGTAGTCAGGGAGTAGAACAGGTTAAGGAAAAAGTGGCACCTCTGTTCGGCCCGCTGTCTTCTCCTGCTGAAGCATCGGGTAAAGCTCTTTAAGCAAATCAGCAGCATGCAGCACAAAAAGGTGGAAAGCCTTTGTTTTTTAAACAGCATTTTCCATCATTCTGTCTATACTAGTGGCTCGCACGGCTGATTTACTGAAAGAGTTTAACATTATCAGGAGAGCATTATGGCTGTAACAAATGTCGCTGAACTGAACGAGCTAGTTGCACGAGTCAAAAAAGCCCAGCGCGAATATGCCAACTTCACTCAAGAGCAAGTTGATAAAATTTTCCGCGCTGCTGCCCTCGCCGCTGCCGATGCCCGTATTCCTCTGGCTAAATTGGCCGTCGAAGAATCCGGTATGGGTATCGTTGAAGATAAAGTGATCAAGAACCACTTTGCATCAGAGTTTATCTACAACGCCTATAAAGATGAAAAAACCTGCGGCATCCTGTCAGAAGACGATACTTTCGGTACCATCACTATCGCCGAGCCTATTGGCCTGATTTGCGGTATCGTGCCAACCACCAACCCGACTTCTACGGCCATTTTCAAAGCATTAATCAGCCTGAAAACCCGTAACGGCATTATCTTTTCCCCACACCCACGTGCGAAAAACGCGACCAATAAGGCCGCCGATATCGTGCTGCAGGCAGCGATTGCCGCCGGGGCACCAAAAGACATCGTAGGCTGGATCGACCAACCTACCGTTGAACTGTCCAATCAATTGATGCACCACCCTGACATCAATCTGATCCTCGCAACCGGTGGTCCAGGCATGGTGAAAGCCGCCTACAGCTCCGGCAAACCGGCAATCGGCGTTGGCGCAGGTAACACCCCGGTAGTGGTTGACGAAACCGCAGACATTAAGCGCGTCGTTGCCTCAATTCTGATGTCTAAAACCTTCGACAGCGGTGTGATTTGCGCCTCTGAACAATCTGTCATCGTGGTTGACTCCATCTATGATGCCGTGCGCGAACGTTTCGCTACCCACGGCGGCTACATGCTGCAGGGTAAAGAACTGAAAGCCGTACAGGACATCATCCTGAAAAACGGTGGCTTAAACGCAGCTATCGTTGGTCAATCCGCACCGAAAATTGCTGAAATGGCCGGAATTAAAGTGCCAGCAAGCACCAAGGTGCTGATCGGTGAAGTGAAACTGGTTGATGAAACCGAGCCTTTCGCTCACGAAAAACTGTCCCCTACGCTGGCTATGTATCGTGCCAAAGACTTCGCGGACGCTGTCAGCAAAGCGGAGAAACTGGTCGCGATGGGCGGCATTGGCCACACATCTTGTCTGTACACCGACCAGGATAACCAGCCGGAACGCGTTGCCTTCTTCGGCGACAAGATGAAAACCGCGCGTATCCTGATCAACACCCCTGCCTCTCAGGGGGGTATCGGTGACCTGTACAACTTTAAACTCGCTCCGTCTCTGACGTTGGGCTGCGGTTCCTGGGGCGGTAACTCCATCTCTGAAAACGTCGGTCCAAAACACCTGATCAACAAGAAAACTGTAGCGAAGCGAGCAGAAAACATGTTGTGGCATAAACTTCCGAAATCAATCTACTTCCGCCGTGGCTCATTGCCTATCGCGCTGGAAGAAGTAGCGACCGACGGGGCAAAACGCGCCTTCATTGTGACCGACCGCTACCTGTTCAATAACGGCTATGCTGACCAGATCACCTCGGTTCTGAAGTCACACGGTATTGAAACAGAAGTGTTCTTTGAAGTTGAAGCAGACCCAACGCTGTCCATCGTGCGTAAAGGCGCTGAACAGATGAACTCCTTCAAACCAGACGTGATTATCGCGCTGGGTGGCGGTTCACCGATGGATGCGGCGAAGATCATGTGGGTATTGTACGAACATCCTGAAACCCATTTCGAAGACCTGGCGCTGCGCTTTATGGATATCCGTAAGCGTATCTACAAGTTCCCGAAAATGGGCGTCAAAGCAAAAATGATTGCCGTGACGACAACTTCAGGTACCGGTTCAGAAGTCACGCCGTTTGCGGTAGTGACCGACGACGTAACTGGCCAGAAATACCCACTGGCTGACTACGCACTGACGCCAGACATGGCCATCGTTGATGCTAATCTGGTGATGAACATGCCAAAATCCCTGTGCGCCTTTGGCGGCCTGGATGCGGTGACCCACGCACTGGAAGCGTATGTTTCAGTACTGGCGAACGAATACTCAGACGGCCAAGCGCTGCAAGCGTTGAAATTGCTGAAAGAATATCTGCCAGCCAGCTATAAAGAAGGTGCCAAGAATCCGATTGCCCGTGAGCGTGTGCATAATGCCGCAACGATCGCCGGTATCGCCTTCGCTAACGCCTTCCTGGGGGTGTGCCACTCAATGGCCCACAAACTGGGCTCTGAGTTCCATATCCCACATGGCCTGGCTAACGCCATGCTGATCTCCAACGTTATTCGCTACAACGCGAATGACAATCCAACCAAGCAAACGGCATTCAGCCAGTACGACCGCCCTCAAGCGCGTCGTCGTTACGCTGAAATCGCCGACCACCTCGGCTTGAGTGCACCGGGCGACCGTACCGCACAGAAAATCGAGAAGCTGCTGACCTGGCTGGACGAGATCAAAGCTGAACTGGGTATCCCGGCGTCAATTCGTGAAGCCGGTGTCACAGAAGCTGATTTCTTGGCTAAGGTCGACAAACTGTCTGAAGATGCCTTTGACGACCAATGTACCGGTGCCAACCCGCGCTACCCGCTGATTGCCGAGTTGAAGCAAATCATGCTGGATACCTTCTACGGCCGTAAGTTCAGTGAAGCGGTTGATGAAGAAGTTTTGGCAGCACCGGTTGCGGCTAAAGCAGAAAAAAAGACCAAGAAATAACGGTTAATTAAACCAACAAAAAACCGCCGAAAGGCGGTTTTTTTTATCTTGCGTTGCACCTCAAACTGCCAGGTAACTACCCCCCACGCTAAAACGCTGCCAGAGGCACCCTACAGCACCCACATTTTACTCTAGTGCCTGTAGTGCTTCCTTGTAATGCTTACGGCAAACGGAGACGTAGCTCTCGTTACCGCCTATCACTACCTGCTCGCCAGCATGCATCGCCTGCCCACTTTCATCCAGCCGCAGTACCATGTTCGCCTTGCGCCCACAGTGGCAGATGGTTTTCAATTCCACCAGCTTATCCGCCCAGGCCAGCAAATATTGACTGCCGATGAACAACTCACCCAGAAAGTCGGTACGCAAGCCGTAACACAGAACCGGAATATCCAGTTGGTCAACAACATCACACAGCTGCTCGACCTGTTCCTTCGTCAAGAACTGGCTTTCATCCAACAAGACGCAGTGTACGGGTTGCTGCTGATGCTCCTGCGCGATCATCGCATAAAGCATCGACTCATTATTATAGAGCTGTGCCTGGGATGACAGCCCGATCCGCGAGCTCACCTTGCCAACACCGAAGCGGTGGTCTATTTCGGCAGTAAACACCAGTGTACGCATACCACGTTCTTGATAATTATATGAAGATTGCAACAACGCGGTAGATTTCCCTGCGTTCATAGCAGAGTAATAAAAATAAAGTTGAGCCATGGGCCCGTAACTCCAATGGTATAAGAAATATTCAGACGTTGATTCAGAAGCCAAGTGTACCATAACCTGCTGGCCTGCTCACGCCTCCGACTTAATCAATAACCAGGCAAACGAATACCAAACTTTCAAATGAAACATTCCATTCTGCACCACTGCGCTTTTACATCTATTTACAGGACGATCCCTGTCTGTCATCACATTTAATTACTGCTAATGATTAGCATCAGGCATTAATCGTCTGTCAGTGAAGAGACCCCCCCAGCATGACGCCGGGTTGGTAAAGGATTAAATCTATTAACGCCCGCAGACAGCGCTTCGGCGTATTTAATGGCATAAAAAAGCCAGCAGCACAGTTCTTGACGTTATCTTTACTCTTATACCCCCATTGTTTACAGTGTTTGCATACTAAAGCACGTGATTTAACCCACAAAACTCATCGTAATATTGATATAAAACACAATTATAACTTAGTCCTGAATGCCTTTCTGGTGCGGTAATCATACCGCCACTGTTGAAAATTTGACTTAAAAATTGAGCTTGTAATACTTATGTCTTCTCCCTATATTTGCCAGAGAGTTCTGATTACGCCTTTTTAAAAGATGAATTTGAGCGTTCCTTTCAATTTGTCTATTGCAGAAAAGAAAAGAGCACTCTATTATTATCCAGACGCCCCCACCAATATAATTTGAGACTAGGACAATGAGCGAAGCATTAAAGATTTTGAACAACATCCGTACTCTACGCGCACAGGCAAGAGAATGCAGCCTGGAAACGCTGGAAGAGATGCTTGAAAAACTGGAAGTTGTTGTGAACGAACGTCGCGAAGAAGACAGCCAGGCTCAAGCAGAAGTTGAAGAACGCACCCGTAAACTGCAGCAATATCGTGAAATGCTGATTGCTGACGGTATTGACCCAAATGAACTGCTGCAAACTATGGCTGCAACTAAAGCAGCAGGTAAAGCTAAACGCGCAGCACGTCCGGCTAAATATCAATATAAAGACGAAAACGGCGAACTGAAAACCTGGACCGGCCAGGGCCGTACCCCAGCAGTGATTAAGAAAGCTATCGAAGAGCAAGGTAAATCCCTGGACGATTTCCTGCTGTAATAGCGTTCCGCTGCATGTTAAAAAGGCTCCCCAGGGAGCCTTTTTGTTATGCTTAAAACGCCTGGAAAGGCAGCTTATACAAACCCGGCTTTACACAATAATCTGAAGCAGGCCATCTCAATCATTCACCTCCCAAATTGCCACCCTGCCTTTCCTGAAGCATAAAAAAAGGGGCCTAAGCCCCTTATAGCATTTTACGCGCTGTTCAATTACTGAACTTTATAAAATGACTTATACCATTCAACAAAGCGTTTCACGCCTTCTTCAACACCCGTTTCCGGCTTAAACCCTATCACACGATAGAGCTCCGCAGTATCAGCACTGGTATCGAGTACATCGCCAGGTTGCATTGGCAACATATTTTTGCGTGCTTCCATCCCTAATGCCTGCTCCAGTGCCTTGATATATTCCATCAGCTTCACGGGCGTGCTATTGCCGATATTATAGACCTGATACGGAGCAGAACTGGTCGCCGGCGAGCCCTGTTCAACTGTCCAAGCTGGATTTGATTGAGGAATAACCGCCTGCAACCGGACAATAGCCTCGGAGATATCGTCAATGTAGGTAAAGTCACGGTGCATCTCACCGTGGTTATATACATCGATACTTTCGCCAGCCAATATAGCTTTAGTGAATTTAAACAGCGCCATATCCGGGCGCCCCCACGGGCCATATACGGTAAAGAAACGCAGCCCAGTGGTAGGCAGACCATATAAGTGGGAGTAGCTGTGTGACATCAGCTCATTGGCTTTTTTAGTCGCCGCGTACAATGAGATTGGATGATCGACAGAGTCTTCCGTAGCAAATGGCAACTTGCGATTCAGGCCATATACCGAACTGGAAGAAGCATATAACAAATGCTCGACTTTATTGTGGCGACACCCTTCCAATACGTTTAAATGACCGATGAGATTCGTATCCGCATACGCTAACGGATTTTCCAGCGAATAACGCACCCCGGCTTGTGCCCCCAGGTGAATCACTCGCTGAAATTTATGCTCTGCAAACAGCTTTGCCATGCCTTCTCGATCGGCTAAATCCAGCTTGATAAACTGGAAGGCAGGCTTGTCCGCAAGCAGATCTAGACGGGCCATTTTCAGACCCACATCGTAATAATCATTCAGGTTGTCGATACCGACAACCTGATGCCCAGCGGCCAACAAGCGCTCAGCAGCGTGATAACCAATAAATCCTGCCGCACCTGTAACCAGGAATTTCATATATGTCCCTTAAATAACCGGCTGAATGGATGCACCGCGACCGATCGCATAATAGGTAAAGCCACGGTTTTCCAAACGTTCCGGATCAAACAGATTGCGACCATCAAAGATCACCGGTTGCTTCAGCGTGTTTTTAATTATGTCGAAGTCTGGCGCACGGAAATTCTGCCATTCGGTGCAGATAACCAGCGCGTCAGCACCGTGCAACGCCGCTTCTTTGGTGCCTACCAGCTTCAGGTCATCGCGCTGACCGTAAATGCGCTGTACTTCGTTCATCGCTTCAGGATCGTAGGCCTGGACGGTAGCACCGGCCTCCCACAGTTGCTCCATCAGAACGCGGCTGGAGGCTTCACGCATATCGTCAGTATTTGGCTTGAATGCCAAACCCCACAGTGCAAAAGTTTTGCCTTTCAAGTCTTCACCAAAGTGATGCTTGATAAACTTGGTCAGCTTATATTTCTGTTGGTAGTTAACCTGCTCTACAGCCTGCAACAGTTTTGGCTGGTAACCGATATGCTCGGCCGTGCGAATCAGTGCCTGGACGTCTTTCGGGAAACATGAACCGCCGTAGCCGCACCCTGGATAGATAAAGTGGTAGCCGATACGGGAATCAGAACCGATACCCTGGCGTACTTTTTCAATATCCGCACCCAACATTTCAGCCAGGTTAGACATTTCATTCATAAAGCTGATTTTGGTAGCCAGCATGCAGTTGGCCGCGTATTTGGTCAGTTCAGCACTGCGAATATCCATCATAATCATGCGATCGTGATTACGGTTAAACGGCTCATACAGCTCGCGAATAGGTTCGATCACATCCATGTTATCGGTACCAATCACGATACGTTCAGGACGCATGCAATCCGCAACTGCCGCACCTTCTTTCAAAAACTCTGGATTGGAAACCACGTCGAAAGCTACGGAGCTACCGCGCTTCTGCAACGTTTCTTGCATAACCTGGCGGACTTTATCGGCGGTACCTACCGGCACGGTAGATTTATCGATCACCACTTTGTGCTCGGTCATGTGTTCCGCAATGGTACGCGCTACAGCCGTCACATATTTCAAATCAGCAGAACCGTCTTCGTCCGGCGGTGTACCTACAGCAATGAACTGAATGCTGCCATGTGCAACACCGGCTTTCGCATCAGTGGTGAACTGCAAACGACCGGCTTCATAGTTTTGTTGCACCAACGGCGTCAAGCCAGGTTCAAAAATAGGGATATTCCCTTTCTTCAGGTTTTCGACTTTACGTTCGTCAATATCAATACACATAACGTCATGGCCAACTTCAGCCAGCACCGCTGCCTGTACCAGACCAACATAGCCAATACCAAAAACTGTTACTTTCATGGGAAAATCCTAGTTTTTCAAATTAAGATGAAAGATAAATAAATTATTTCTTATCAGCGGCCAGCAATTGACTCAACCACTGAGAAAACTCTTGTCCCAGCCCAGCATGACGCATGCCATACTCAACAAAGGCCTTCATATAGCCCAGTTTGTTACCGCAATCATGGCTAATCCCTTTTAGGTGATAAGCCTCTACAGTTTCTTGCTGCATCAGCATTTCGATACTGTCGGTAAGCTGGATTTCACCACCGGCGCCCGGCGGTGTTTTTGACAGTAGCGGCCAGATATCGGCGGAAAGCACATAGCGGCCAACGATGGCCAAGTTAGAAGGGGCTTCTTCCGGCGAAGGTTTTTCGACAACGCTGACCATCGGCGCACTTTCGCCTGGTTGCAGTTCATACCCTTTACAATCAGCCACGCCGTAATTACCCACGTCTTTATGGGGCACGGGCTCGACCATAATTTGGCTGACGCCGGTTTGTTCAAACCGCTCTAACATTTCGTGCAAATTATCTTTTTTCAGGTCAGCACTGTACTCATCGAGGATCACATCCGGCAAAATCACGGCGACCGGCTCGTCGCCCACCAGTGGATAAGCACACATAATCGCGTGCCCCAAGCCTTTCGCTACCCCTTGACGCACCTGCATCACAGTAACGCCCTTCGGGCAAATAGATTGCACTTCGTCCAGCAACTGACGTTTAACACGTTTTTCCAGCATCGCTTCGAGTTCGAAACTCGTGTCAAAATGGTTTTCGATCGAATTCTTGGAGGAATGGGTAACCAACACAATCTCGTTTATCCCAGCCGCAATACATTCATTGACAACGTATTGGATCAAGGGTTTGTCAACCAGCGGCAGCATTTCTTTTGGAATGGCTTTTGTCGCTGGCAACATCCGTGTTCCCAAGCCTGCAACCGGGATCACAGCCTTTCTGACTTTACGATTTACAGCAGGCATTATTTCCTCTCTTAATGTTGCTCATTTTATGAGCTTTTTCGCTATATGAAAAACCTTCGGAGTATACCAGCTTATGAGTGTCTAGCATTAACCGCAGCACAAATAGAAAAAATTTAAGACAATTACCCAACTTATGGCCTGAGGAAGAAATAGGCACATCGAATATTTGTATTTCAAATAATAATTTTAAAGGATCACGCTATTCGGTACTGAGCATCAATCGCAGCCTGCCGCCAGCGCCCCAAACCTGACACTGCCAAGCTGCACAGTGCTGGCTGATTTGGTTCATGTAGGTCGCACCCAGCGTGCCAAGCGGGACACCATTGTTCAGTTGAATTTGATTATCACCGGTATTAACACTGGCATGAAGACCTGCTGAGACTAAAATCAGGTTTTTATATTCGGTGTGATAATAGCCGACCAACAATGGGAATTGCCCCTCCAGCTTGCCTTGACGTAATAATTGATTAACTTGCTTTAACAATGCAGTCATTTGCGGCAGCCGATGACGCTGATTAGCTAAATGGTCCTGTAACAAACCATTAAATAAAGCACGTAATAGCAATGCCGCTAATACGCCGTTATCTCCTGCACGAGTGACATCCAAACAATAGAACGCCAGATCTTTATCCGACAGTGCTGCAATATCCAACACCAATCCCGGGTTCTCACCGGTCGTTAATTGCCGGTAATTAATCCGGCAATGAGCAATGGTCTGTTGCACCGGAGGCTGCAGCTGTTTGAGCAACTTTACGGCTTCAGACGGATTTTTACTCAATGCATCCCAGTCCTGAAGCAGTTCCACCTCTTCGATAGCCTGGGAGGTAAACATATTGGGGTACAGGCAACCCAACACCGACTCGCGCAGGCGGTTGAGATCGGTCACGGGTTTTAACAGTACGTCCTGTACCCCCAAACGCAATACCTTGGCGATATCCGCCATTTTATCGGTGGCCGATATCACCAGCACCGGAATTTGCACGCCTTGTAGACGGAGATGCTCAACAAACTCTATCCCGCCCATTTCCGGCATCGCCAGATCGCACAAAATCAAGTCGGGCTTAACGTCATCCACAGCACTCAGCGCTTGCAAACCATTGGTCGCCTCACTGGTTTCTGCGCCCAACGACGTCAAGTAGCCAACAAGCACAGAACGAAAAACCAGTTCGTCCTCAACGACCAAAATGCGCTTGTGAGTCAATGGTAATGCCATCAGCCGAGCCTCTTCCCTTTCCATAGTGTAATAGTGGCTCAAAAAGGCCATTTCTGCTTGTCGGAAATGGTCTCTATCGCAGACCACCTCCGCAATATCTGATAATTATTTGTTTTTTATTAACGGTAAAAGTGCATCAATCTGTTTTTCAACGGCTAATTTACCCGCTGCAATCGCTTCTTCGGCACGGTGGAAATCCAACGTCGAGATTTGCGGACAATAAGGTTGGATCAATACATCTGGCGGGTCACCCGCCATACGATTACGTTTCAGTCGATTTTCCAAGACCTGGATCGACGTCCCCATGATTTCCATCGCCGTCGGCGTAAAATTGGGCTTTCTGGTCGTCATTTTGCTGATACGGTCTCTTAAACGCCCCCGCCAATTTTCCGTGGGGATATCGCCTGACGTTTCCGCGTCATGATGGCGTACAGAGAATAAATCCTGCTGCATCAGATGCGCATCATGTTGCAAGTCAACGGCAATAACGAGATCGGCTCCCAGGGCTCGTGTTAATGAGATAGGCACAGGATTCACTACCGCACCATCCACCAGCCAATAACCATCAAACCACACCGGTGCCAACAAGCCGGGCATGCTGCACGAGGCACGCACTGCCTGATGAATATCCCCTTCGGTCAACCACAACTCCCGTCCCGTACTGAGGTTCGTCGTTACTGCACCGAACTTTAGCGAACACTCGGCAATATCGTTGATTTCTAATAATTGCCCCACCGCATTGAACACCCGCTCGCCGCGTAATAGACCACCCCGCCGCCAGGAAAGATCCATCAAGCGGATCACATCCCAATAGCTGAAAGAACGAACCCAGGCCTCCATGGCCGGTAAACGGTGGCTGGCAAAAGCGGCACCGACCAGTGCACCGACTGAGCAGCCGGCTACTATATCGACTTCAACCCCCAATTTCTTTAGCGCGTTGATCACGCCGATATGCGCCCACCCTTTAGCGGAACCTGCACCCAATGCCAGTCCAATCTTAATTTTCCGCATCTTCCCGCCTCTTGCCCGGTGAATTGTATCAACTCTGCTGCCAGCGTAGATTGTCACGATCGAATATTGTTAGGTAACATAGACGCTAAATACCTTTCAGCATCGGCCCGTTCTTATCGTTCCGGCCATTTTAGGAGTCAACTTGCCAGAATTATGCCCCTGCGGCGGCGGACTGGAGTATAGCGCATGCTGCGAACCCTACATCAATGGCACACAAACGCCACTGACCCCCGGTAAGTTGATGCGTTCACGCTTTAGCGCTTATGTGAAGCAAAACGTCGATTACTTAATTGCGACCTGGCATCCCGACTGCCATGCCGCTGAATGGCGTAATGCAATCGTTGATAGCTTCAAGAACACCCAATGGCTTGGCCTGACGGTGGTAGAAGAAAAACAGGGCCATGAGAGCGATGAAGGTTTTGTCGAGTTTATTGCCCGCTTCATTGATAGCAACACCGGCGAACACAAGGCAATGCACGAACGTTCGCGCTTTCTTCAGCTTGAACAACGCTGGTACTATATTGATGGTACCAAACCCCAGCCTGGCAGAAATGCGATTTGCCCCTGTGGTTCAGGTAAAAAATATAAAAAGTGCTGCGGCCGTTAGCTGGCAGTTACTGAGACCCATAGATTTCAGACCGCTGCCATTTGGCAACAGTGTGAAAATGAAGATTATAAAAATGCTCGCCTGCGCAGACAGGACGTTCAGTATCAGACAGGATCCTCATCGCCATGCCACATCAAAATGTCCAAAGAAAAGTTTTGCGTACCATTTGTCCGGATGCCAAAGGCCTGATCGCCAAGATCACCAACATCTGTTACAAGCATGAACTCAACATTATTCAGAACAATGAGTTTGTTGATCACCGTACCGGTCGTTTCTTTATGCGTACCGAGTTGGAAGGTATTTTCAACGATACGACGCTTCTGGCGGATCTGGACGGTGCACTGCCGACGGGTTCCGTTCGTGAACTGCATAACTCCGGCCGTCGTCGCATCGTGGTTCTCGTGACCAAAGAAGCGCATTGCCTGGGCGATCTGCTGATGAAGAGCGCTTACGGCGGCCTGGATGTAGAGATTGCCGCGGTTATCGGCAACCATGATACGTTGCAAACGCTGGTTGAACGCTTCGATATTCCGTTCCACCTGGTCAGCCATGAAGGCCTGACGCGCGATCAACACGATCAGAAAATGATGGCCCAGATTGACCAATACCAGCCAGACTACGTGGTACTGGCCAAGTATATGCGCGTGCTGACGCCAGCATTTGTGCAGCACTACCCGAACCAGGTGATCAATATCCACCATTCGTTCCTGCCAGCCTTTATTGGGGCAAGGCCTTATCATCAGGCTTACGAGCGTGGCGTGAAAATTATCGGTGCCACCGCGCACTACGTTAACGATAACCTGGACGAAGGCCCAATCATCATGCAGGACGTAATTCATGTCGATCATACCTATTCTGCTGACGACATGATGCGCGCGGGACGTGATGTAGAGAAAAATGCGCTCAGCCGCGCGCTGTATCACGTGCTGGCGCAGCGCGTATTTGTCTACGGGAACCGAACGGTCATTCTGTAATTGCTCAATAAAGCGGTGCCTTTCGTTCAGGGATGCACCGCCACGGGCAAAAAATCGGCAAACGATACATTTTCTGCATTTCAATACTTTACACGCCCGCTTCATTTGATATGATGCGCCCCGCTTACCGAGACAGATGTTTCGCAAGCAAGGCCAGTGGTGGGGTTCCCGAGCGGCCAAAGGGAGCAGACTGTAAATCTGCCGTCACAGACTTCGAAGGTTCGAATCCTTCCCCCACCACCATCTTCTCTCTGTTGATGAGAGCACAGCGCAAGCTGAAGCTGCATAAAACATGGAGGGAGAGGATGAGAAGCTTCGACAAGGTTCGAGCCGAGCGCAGAAAGATAACGCGTTTCAGCGAGGTAATCCTTCAGACGAAGCGCCACAGGAATCTAGCCGATTTTCTGTTAAACAAACAAGTACAACCATGAATACCATGGTGGGGTTCCCGAGCGGCCAAAGGGAGCAGACTGTAAATCTGCCGTCACAGACTTCGAAGGTTCGAATCCTTCCC
>NZ_JBXWLA010000032.1:0-25680 GCF_058191755.1 Serratia sp. CoH_122_TC_1 | reverse complement strand
CGGTCTGCGTTTCGCAATCCGTGAAGGCGGCCGTACTGTAGGCGCTGGTGTTGTTGCTAAAGTTATCGCTTAATCGCGTATAATTTTTCGACACAAAAAAGAGGGCACTTCGGTGCCCTTTTTTTATGCAATCTGGTCAAATGTTAATTGAAATAAAAAGCATTCCTATTTAGACTTACGGCATTGGTTAAGAAGTGAGTCTCTCTATGTATGTATGCTTGTGTAATGCCGTGACTGACAAAGCGATTCGTAAGGCCGTGCGTCAGCACAACCCGCATACCATGAAACAATTGCGTGAACTTGTGCCAATTGGTACCGATTGCGGAAAGTGCATTCGTCAGGCAAGACAGATTATGGTGGAGGAAAGCGGAACCATTATTCCTATGCACGAAGTTGCCTAACTAACTAAAGGTAAGGTTATTTTTTGACTCTTGGCTTACAGCTTCTACACTTTTAGAACTGGCCAGGAGGAGTTACCTATGAAAGGCGATAAAAAGATCATTGCTCACCTCAACAAACTGCTCGGTAACGAGCTGGTTGCTATCAATCAATATTTCCTGCACGCCCGAATGTTCAAGAATTGGGGATTAACACGCCTCAATGATAAGGAATACCACGAGTCGATTGACGAAATGAAGCATGCCGATCGCTATATCGAACGCATTCTGTTTCTGGAAGGTATCCCGAATTTGCAGGATCTCGGCAAGCTGAACATTGGCGAAGACATTGAAGAGATGCTGCGTTCCGATCTGGCGCTGGAGCTGGCGGGTGCCAAGAACCTGCGCGAAGGCATCGCCTACGCCGATTCTATCCATGATTATGTCAGCCGCGATCTGATGATAGAGATCTTGGCCGATGAAGAAGAGCATATCGACTGGCTGGAGACCGAACTGGATTTGATTGCTCGTCTGGGGATCCAGAACTACGCGCAAGCTCAGCTTTAGGAATATAAATACCGTTTCCCCCACTCAACGACGATGCTCCCCGGCCGGCATGTGTTTTCTCCGGCAGGGCGGGGGAGCGCCGGCAACGCAGTATTGTAGTCCCCCGCATACATCGATCTCTGTTCCGCACTTCGTCACGTAAAATGCCCGCCTGTAAAAGATGCCGATATCCTGAGCATATTTCCATCTGTGTCTTGCTTCTCGCTCTGTTTTGCGTATAATGCGCGGGCTTACCTAATCTTGGTAAGCCTGATTTTAGCGAATCAGTCGATTGGCAGGTACGTTTTGCCCTTCGAACAATACTCCCGATATGGGGGTTATATGTTGACGATTACACTCCCCCATCAATCGAAATGGGTGTGAGGAGTAATTATTTACGTTTATAAATAATTGGAGCTCTGGTCTCATGCAGAACCAAAGAATCCGTATCCGCCTGAAAGCGTTTGATCATCGTCTTATCGATCAATCAACCGCGGAAATCGTCGAGACTGCAAAGCGCACTGGTGCGCAAGTCCGTGGTCCGATCCCGCTGCCAACTCGCAAAGAGCGCTTTACCGTTCTGATCTCTCCGCACGTTAACAAAGACGCGCGTGATCAGTACGAGATTCGCACTCACAAGCGTCTGGTTGACATCGTTGAGCCAACCGAGAAAACCGTTGATGCTCTGATGCGTCTGGATCTGGCTGCTGGTGTAGACGTGCAGATCAGCCTGGGTTAATCAGGTCATTGAGCGATTGAGAGGTTGAAACAATGATTGGTTTAGTCGGTAAGAAATTGGGTATGACTCGTATCTTCACTGAAGATGGCGTTTCTATCCCAGTAACCGTGATTGAAATTGAAGCGAACCGCGTGACTCAGGTTAAAGACCTGGCTAACGACGGGTACCGTGCCGTTCAGGTTACTACCGGTAGCAAAAAAGCTAACCGCGTAACCAAACCGGAAGCGGGCCATTTCGCTAAAGCTGGCGTCGAAGCTGGCCGTGGTCTGTGGGAATTCCGCCTTGCAGAAGGTGAAGAGTTCACTACAGGTCAGAACATCAGCGTAGAAATCTTCGCTGAAGTTAAAAAAGTCGATGTTACCGGTACTTCTAAAGGTAAAGGTTTTGCTGGCACTGTAAAGCGCTGGAACTTCCGTACCCAAGATGCTACCCACGGTAACTCCTTGTCTCACCGCGTTCCGGGTTCTATCGGTCAGAACCAGACTCCGGGCAAAGTGTTCAAAGGCAAGAAAATGGCTGGCCACCTGGGTGACGAGCGTGTAACCGTTCAAAGCCTGGACGTAGTACGTGTTGACGCTGAGCGCAACCTGCTGCTGGTTAAGGGTGCTGTACCGGGCGCAACCGGTGGCAACCTGATCGTTAAACCAGCTGTGAAGGCGTAAGGGGATAGCAATGGAATTAGTATTGAAAGACGCGCAAAGCGCGCTGACTGTTTCCGAAACTACCTTCGGTCGTGACTTCAACGAAGCGCTGGTACACCAGGTTGTTGTTGCTTATGCAGCAGGTGCCCGTCAAGGTACTCGTGCTCAGAAGACCCGTGCTGAAGTAACTGGTTCCGGTAAAAAACCGTGGCGCCAGAAAGGTACCGGCCGTGCGCGTTCAGGTTCTGTAAAGAGCCCGATCTGGCGTTCAGGTGGCGTGACCTTTGCTGCTAAGCCTCAGGACCACAGTCAGAAAGTTAACAAAAAGATGTACCGCGGCGCGCTGAAAAGCATCCTGTCCGAACTGGTACGTCAAGATCGTCTGATCGTTGTCGAGAAGTTCTCTGTAGAAGCGCCTAAAACTAAGCTGCTGGCACAGAAACTGAAAGATATGGCTCTGGAAGATGTGCTGATCGTGACCGGTGAACTGGATGAGAATCTGTTCCTGGCTGCTCGCAACCTGTACAAGGTTGACGTGCGCGATGTAGCAGGTATCGACCCGGTTAGCCTGATCGCCTTCGACAAAGTGGTTATGACTGCTGATGCTGTGAAGCAAGTTGAGGAGATGCTGGCATGATCCGTGAAGAACGTTTGCTGAAAGTGCTGCGTGCACCGCACGTATCTGAAAAAGCATCCGCTGCGATGGAAAAAAGCAACACCATCGTACTCAAAGTTGCCAAAGACGCGACCAAAGCAGAAATTAAAGCTGCAGTGCAGAAACTGTTTGAAGTCGAAGTCGAAGACGTTAACACCCTGGTAGTTAAAGGGAAAGTGAAGCGTCACGGTCAGCGTGTTGGTCGTCGTAGCGACTGGAAAAAAGCTTACGTCACCCTGAAAGAAGGCCAGAATCTGGACTTCATCGGCGGCGCAGAGTAAGTCGGAGGAGTAAGAACAATGGCAATTGTTAAATGTAAACCTACATCTCCGGGTCGTCGCCACGTTGTTAAAGTGGTTAACCCTGAGCTGCACAAGGGTAAACCTTATGCCCCGCTGCTTGAGAAACTGAGCAAAAGCGGTGGTCGTAACAACAATGGCCGTATCACCACCCGTCATATCGGTGGTGGCCACAAGCAACATTATCGTCTGGTTGACTTCAAACGCAACAAAGATGGTATCCCTGCTGTGGTTGAGCGTCTGGAGTACGATCCGAACCGTTCCGCGAACATCGCGCTGGTTCTGTACAAAGACGGCGAACGCCGTTACATCCTGGCGCCGAAAGGCCTGAAAGCTGGTGACCAGATCCAATCTGGTGTTGATGCTGCAATCAAAGCAGGTAACGCCCTGCCAATGCGCAACATCCCAGTGGGTTCAACGGTTCATAACGTAGAAATGAAACCAGGTAAAGGCGGCCAGATGGCTCGTTCTGCTGGTGCCTACGTTCAGATCGTTGCACGTGATGGTTCCTACGTAACTCTGCGTCTGCGCTCAGGCGAAATGCGTAAAGTTCCAGTTGATTGCCGCGCCACCCTGGGTGAAGTCGGTAACGCTGAACATATGCTTCGCGTTCTGGGTAAAGCAGGTGCTGCACGTTGGCGTGGTGTTCGTCCTACCGTTCGCGGTACGGCGATGAACCCGGTAGATCACCCGCACGGTGGTGGTGAGGGTAAAAACTTTGGTAAACACCCAGTAACACCATGGGGCGTTCAGACCAAAGGTAAGAAAACCCGCAGCAACAAGCGTACCGATAAGTTCATCGTACGTCGCCGTAGCAAAAAATAATTAGAGGATAAGCCATGCCACGTTCTCTCAAGAAAGGTCCTTTTATTGACCTGCACTTGCTGAAGAAGGTAGAGAAAGCGGTGGAAAGCGGTGACAAGAAGCCTTTGCGCACTTGGTCCCGTCGTTCAACGATCTTTCCTAACATGATCGGTTTGACCATCGCTGTCCATAATGGTCGTCAGCACGTACCAGTGTTCGTTTCCGATGAAATGGTCGGTCACAAACTGGGTGAATTCGCGCCGACTCGCACTTATCGCGGCCATGCGGCTGATAAAAAAGCTAAAAAGCGCTAAGGTAGGAGGAAGAGATGGAAACTATCGCTAAACATCGCCACGCTCGTTCTTCTGCACAGAAGGTCCGCCTTGTTGCAGACCTGATCCGCGGTAAGAAAGTGTCGCAAGCTCTGGAAACTCTGGCCTACACCAACAAGAAAGCTGCTGGTCTGGTTAAGAAAGTGCTGGAGTCTGCCATTGCTAACGCAGAACACAACGATGGCGCTGACATCGATGATCTGAAAGTCACGAAAATCTTCGTAGACGAAGGCCCAAGCATGAAGCGCATTATGCCGCGTGCAAAAGGTCGTGCAGATCGCATCCTGAAGCGCACCAGCCACATTACTGTGGTTGTGTCCGATCGCTGAGACTCTGGAGACTAGCAATGGGTCAGAAAGTACATCCTAATGGTATTCGCCTGGGTATTGTCAAACCTTGGAACTCTACTTGGTATGCGAATACCAAAGAATTCGCTGACAACCTGGACAGCGACTTTAAAGTTCGTCAATTCCTGATTAAGGAACTGGCGAAAGCTTCCGTTTCTCGCATCGTTATCGAGCGTCCTGCGAAGAGCATCCGTGTGACTATTCACACTGCTCGTCCAGGCATCGTTATCGGCAAGAAAGGTGAAGATGTCGAAAAACTGCGTAAGGTCGTAGCGGATATCGCTGGCGTTCCTGCGCAAATTAACATCGCCGAAGTCCGTAAACCGGAACTTGACGCTAAATTGGTTGCTGACAGCATCACTTCACAGCTGGAACGTCGCGTTATGTTCCGTCGTGCTATGAAGCGTGCTGTACAGAACGCAATGCGTCTTGGCGCTAAAGGTATCAAAGTTGAAGTAAGCGGCCGTCTTGGCGGTGCTGAAATCGCGCGTACCGAATGGTACCGTGAAGGTCGTGTTCCGTTGCATACACTGCGTGCGGATATCGATTACAACACATCTGAAGCGCACACCACTTATGGTGTAATCGGCGTTAAGGTATGGATCTTCAAAGGTGAGATCCTGGGTGGTATGGCTGCAGTTGAACAACCGGAACCGGCTGCTCAACCTAAAAAGCAGCAGCGTAAAGGCCGCAAGTAAGGAGAGTCGCTGATGTTACAACCAAAGCGTACAAAATTCCGTAAGATGCACAAAGGCCGCAACCGTGGTCTGGCGCAGGGTACGGATGTTAGCTTCGGCACTTTCGGTCTGAAAGCTGTTGGCCGTGGCCGTCTGACTGCTCGTCAAATCGAAGCAGCTCGTCGTGCAATGACTCGTGCAGTTAAGCGTCAAGGTAAAATTTGGATCCGTGTATTCCCGGACAAACCAATTACCGAGAAGCCGCTCGAAGTGCGTATGGGTAAAGGTAAGGGTAACGTGGAATATTGGGTTGCCCTGATCCAACCTGGGAAAGTCCTGTACGAAATGGACGGTGTACCAGAAGAGGTCGCCCGTGAGGCATTCAAGCTGGCTGCAGCTAAATTGCCGATCAAAACCACCTTTGTAACTAAGACGGTGATGTAATGAAAGCACAAGAGCTGCGTGAAAAAAGCGTTGAAGAGCTGAACACTGAGCTGCTCAACCTGCTGCGTGAGCAATTTAACTTGCGCATGCAGGCGGCAAGTGGCCAGCTGCAACAAACTCACCTGTTGAAACAAGTGCGTCGTAATGTCGCACGCGTTAAGACTTTACTGACTGAAAAGGCGGGTGTGTAAATGACTGATATTAACCGTACCCTGCAGGGTCGTGTTGTTAGTGACAAAATGGAGAAATCCATGGTTGTTGCTATCGAGCGCACGGTGAAGCACCCGATCTACGGGAAATTCATCAAGCGTACGACCAAGCTGCACGTACATGACGAGAACAACGAATGTGGTATCGGCGACGTGGTAGAAATCCGCGAATGCCGTCCATTGTCCAAGACTAAGTCCTGGACGTTGGTTCGCGTTGTAGAGAAAGCGATTCTGTAATAGAGTAGCTGGCTCTTACTTAATAAACGGCTCAGAAAATGAGCCGTTTATTTTTTCTACCCATACTCTGGAAGCGGTGTTATAATGCTGCGCCCTCGGTAATGGGGCTTTTCAACGGCCTAAAGTTTTCTTAGGTCTTAAAGTAGTAGTTGACATTAGCGGAGCACTAAAATGATCCAAGAACAGACTATGCTGAACGTCGCCGACAACTCCGGTGCACGTCGCGTAATGTGTATCAAGGTTCTAGGTGGCTCGCACCGTCGCTACGCAGGCATCGGCGACGTCATCAAAATTACCATCAAGGAAGCAATTCCTCGCGGTAAGGTGAAGAAAGGCGATGTGCTGAAGGCGGTAGTGGTGCGCACCAAGAAGGGTGTACGTCGCCCGGACGGTTCTGTCATTCGCTTCGATGGTAATGCATGCGTTATTTTGAACAATAACAGCGAGCAGCCTATCGGTACGCGTATTTTTGGGCCGGTAACTCGTGAACTGCGTAATGAGAAGTTCATGAAAATTATCTCTCTGGCACCAGAAGTACTCTAAGGAGCGAACCATGGCAGCGAAAATCCGTCGTGATGACGAAGTTATCGTTCTTACCGGGAAAGACAAAGGTAAGCGCGGTAAAGTAAAAAATGTCCTGTCTGCTGGCAAGGTCATTGTTGAAGGTATCAACCTGGTTAAGAAACATCAGAAGCCGGTTCCGGCCCTGAACCAACCAGGTGGCATTGTTGAAAAAGAAGCTGCAATTCAGGTTTCTAACATTGCTCTCTTCAACACGGCTACCGGTAAGGCTGACCGTGTAGGCTTTAGATTCGAAGACGGAAAAAAAGTCCGTTTCTTCAAGTCTAACAGCGAAACTATCAAGTAATTTGGAGTAATACGATGGCGAAACTGCATGATTACTACAAAGACGAGGTAGTCAAACAACTGATGTCTCAGTTTGATTACAACTCTGTCATGCAAGTCCCTCGGGTCGAGAAGATCACCCTGAATATGGGTGTTGGTGAAGCGATCGCTGACAAGAAACTGCTGGATAACGCAGCAGCTGATCTGGCAGCTATCTCCGGTCAAAAGCCGTTCATCACCAAAGCACGCAAATCTGTTGCAGGCTTCAAAATCCGCCAGGGCTATCCGATCGGCTGTAAAGTAACTCTGCGTGGCGAACGCATGTGGGAGTTCTTTGAGCGTCTGATTTCCATTGCTGTTCCACGTATCCGTGACTTCCGTGGCTTGTCCGCTAAGTCATTCGATGGCCGTGGTAACTACAGCATGGGTGTGCGTGAGCAAATCATCTTCCCAGAAATCGACTACGACAAAGTCGATCGCGTTCGTGGTTTGGATATTACCATTACCACTACTGCGAAATCTGATGATGAAGGCCGCGCGCTGTTGGCTGCTTTTAACTTCCCGTTCCGTAAGTAAGGCAGGGTTACTGATGGCTAAGCAATCAATGAAAGCACGCGAAGTCGTTCGCGTGAAACTGGCTGAAAAGTACCGCGCTAAACGCGAGGAACTGAAAGCTATCATTTCTGGTGTGAACTCATCCGACGAAGATCGTTGGGATGCTGTTCTCAAGCTGCAAACTCTGCCGCGTGATTCCAGCCCGTCTCGTCAGCGCAAGCGCTGCCGCCAAACTGGCCGTCCACATGGTTATGTGGGCAAATTCGGGTTGAGCCGTATCAAGTTACGTGAAGCCGCTATGCGCGGTGAAGTACCTGGCTTGAAAAAGGCTAGCTGGTAATTACCAATTGAATCACGGGAGTAAAGACAGATGAGCATGCAAGATCCGATCGCGGATATGCTGACCCGTATCCGTAACGGTCAAGCCGCGAACAAAGTTGCGGTCACCATGCCTTCCTCCAAGCTGAAAGTGGCAATTGCCAAACTGCTGAAGGATGAAGGTTTTATTGAAGATTTCAAAATCGAAGGCGACGCCAAGCCTGTTCTGGAACTGGTACTGAAGTACTTCCAGGGCAAGGCAGTGGTAGAAAGCATTCAGCGAATCAGCCGTCCAGGTCTGCGCATCTACAAGAAAAAAGATGAGCTGCCAAAAGTTATGGCCGGTTTGGGTATCGCTGTTGTTTCTACCTCTAAAGGTGTTATGACCGATCGTGCAGCTCGCCAAGCAGGTCTTGGTGGCGAGATTATCTGCTACGTAGCTTAATTCGGGAGGAAAGAATGTCTCGTGTTGCAAAAGCACCCGTCGTCATTCCTGCCGGCGTAGAGGTAAAACTCAACGGTCAGGTTATTTCGATTAAGGGTAAAAACGGCGAGCTGACTCGTACTGTCCATGACGCCGTTGAAGTGAAGCAAGAAGCTAACGCACTGACTTTCGCCCCGCGCGAAGGTTTTGCAAACGCCTGGGCCCAAGCGGGTACTACGCGCGCTCTGCTGAACGCAATGGTAATTGGTGTTACCGAAGGCTTCACCAAGAAGCTTCAACTGGTAGGTGTTGGTTATCGTGCTGCCATTAAAGGCAACGTGGTGAATTTAGCCTTAGGCTTCTCTCACCCGGTCGATCACCAGCTGCCAGCAGGTATTACTGCTGAATGCCCAAGCCAAACTGAAATCGTGCTGAAAGGCGCTGATAAACAAGTTATTGGCCAGGTTGCTGCAGATCTGCGTGCCTACCGCCGTCCTGAGCCTTACAAAGGCAAGGGTGTCCGTTACGCCGACGAAGTCGTGCGTACCAAAGAGGCTAAGAAGAAGTAAGGTAACACTATGGATAAGAAATCTGCTCGTATCCGTCGTGCGACCCGCGCACGCCGTAAGATCAAAGAACTGGGTGCAACCCGCCTGGTGGTACATCGTACCCCGCGTCACATTTACGCACAGGTAATTGCGCCAAATGGTTCTGAAGTACTGGTAGCCGCTTCTACTGTAGAAAAAGCTATCACAGAGCAATTGAAGTATTCCGGTAACAAAGACGCAGCAGCAGCAGTAGGTAAAGCACTGGCTGAACGTGCGTTGGAAAAAGGGATCTCTAAAGTTTCCTTTGACCGTTCCGGTTTCCAATATCATGGTCGAGTCCAGGCACTGGCAGATGCTGCCCGTGAAGCTGGCCTTCAGTTCTAAGGAAGAGGTTTAAGATGGCTCACATCGAAAAACAAGCTGGCGAACTGCAGGAAAAGCTGATCGCGGTAAACCGCGTATCTAAAACCGTAAAAGGTGGCCGTATTTTCAGCTTTACCGCACTGACAGTTGTTGGTGATGGTAACGGTCGCGTTGGTTTTGGCTACGGCAAAGCACGCGAAGTTCCGGCAGCGATCCAGAAAGCGATGGAAAAAGCCCGTCGCGCTATGATTAATGTTGCTTTGAATAGCGGTACTCTGCAGCACCCTGTAAAAGGTGCTCACACAGGTTCCCGCGTATTCATGCAACCAGCTTCCGAAGGTACCGGTATCATCGCCGGTGGTGCAATGCGCGCCGTCCTGGAAGTTGCAGGGGTTCATAACGTATTAGCTAAAGCTTATGGTTCTACTAACCCGATCAACGTGGTTCGTGCAACTATTGCTGCTTTGGAAGATATGAAATCCCCAGAAATGGTCGCTGCTAAGCGTGGTAAGTCCGTCGAAGAAATTCTAGGGAAATAACCATGGCAAAGACTATTAAAGTAACTCAAACAAAAAGCAGCATCGGCCGTTTGCCAAAGCATAAGGCAACCCTGATCGGTTTAGGTCTGCGTCGTATTGGTCATACTGTAGAGCGTGAGGATACTCCTGCTGTACGTGGTATGGTCAACTTGGTTTCCTACATGGTTAAGGTTGAGGAGTAACAGATGCGTTTAAATACTCTGTCTCCGGCTGAAGGTGCCAAGCATGCGCCTAAGCGTGTAGGTCGTGGTATTGGTTCTGGCCTGGGTAAAACCGCTGGTCGTGGTCACAAAGGTCAGAACTCACGTTCTGGCGGTGGCGTACGTCGTGGTTTTGAAGGTGGTCAGATGCCTTTATATCGTCGTTTGCCGAAATTCGGCTTCACCTCTCGCAAAGCTATGATCACGGCAGAAGTTCGTCTGTCTGAGCTGGCTCTTGTTGAAGGCGACGTAATCGACCTGAACACGCTGAAAGCCGCTAACGTTGTTGGTGTCCAGATCGAATTCGCGAAAGTTATGCTTTCAGGCGAAATCGCTCGTCCGGTTACCCTGCGTGGTCTGCGTGTCACCAAAGGCGCTCGTGCTGCTATCGAAGCTGCTGGCGGTAAAATTGAGGAATAAGTAGCAGATGGCTAAGCAACCAGGATTAGATTTTCAAAGTGCTAAAGGCGGGCTCGGCGAGCTGAAGCGCAGACTTTTGTTTGTAATCGGCGCGCTGATTGTCTTCCGTATCGGCTCTTTTATTCCGATTCCTGGTATCGATGCCACTGTGCTTGCCAAATTGCTCGAGCAGCAGAGAGGCACTATCATTGAAATGTTTAACATGTTCTCTGGTGGTGCCCTCAGCCGTGCTTCTATCTTTGCTCTGGGGATCATGCCGTATATTTCGGCGTCGATCATTATCCAGCTGTTAACGGTGGTTCATCCAGCGTTAGCTGAAATTAAGAAAGAAGGGGAGGCTGGCCGTCGTAAGATTAGCCAGTACACCCGTTACGGTACGCTGGTGTTGGCCATATTCCAGTCGATCGGTATTGCTACTGGTCTGCCGAATATGCCTGGTATGCAGGGTCTGGTGTTAAACCCAGGCTTTGCATTCTACTTTACTGCAGTCGTGAGCTTGGTTACCGGGACAATGTTCCTGATGTGGCTGGGCGAACAGATTACTGAACGCGGTATCGGTAACGGTATCTCGATCATTATCTTCGCAGGTATTGTAGCGGGACTCCCGCCGGCAGTGGCCCATACTATTGAGCAAGCCCGGCAAGGCGACCTGCACTTCCTCCTGTTGCTGTTGGTTGCAGTATTGGTGTTTGCAGTAACCTTCTTCGTTGTTTTCATCGAACGTGGTCAACGGCGTATCGTCGTTAACTATGCGAAGCGTCAACAAGGTCGTCGTGTTTATGCAGCACAGAGCACACACTTACCGTTGAAAGTGAATATGGCAGGGGTTATCCCAGCAATCTTCGCTTCCAGCATTATTCTGTTCCCTGCCACGATTGCATCATGGTTTGGGGGCGGTACCGGTTGGAACTGGCTGACAACGATTTCGCTGTATTTGCAGCCAGGGCAACCGCTTTATGTGTTACTCTATGCGTCTGCAATCATCTTCTTCTGTTTCTTTTACACGGCGTTGGTTTTCAACCCGCGTGAGACAGCAGATAACCTGAAGAAGTCCGGTGCCTTCGTACCAGGAATTCGTCCGGGAGAGCAAACGGCGAAGTACATCGATAAAGTAATGACGCGTTTAACCCTGGTGGGCGCGATGTACATTACTTTCATCTGCCTGATCCCGGAGTTCATGCGTGATGCAATGAAAGTACCATTCTACTTTGGTGGTACCTCGCTACTGATCGTGGTTGTCGTCATCATGGACTTTATGGCTCAAGTGCAAACTCTGATGATGTCAAGTCAGTACGAGTCTGCATTGAAGAAAGCAAACCTGAAAGGCTATAACCGCTAATTCAGGTGCGTTTGAGAAGTTACGGAGAGTAAAAATGAAAGTTCGTGCTTCCGTCAAGAAATTATGTCGTAACTGCAAAATCGTTAAGCGTAACGGTGTCGTTCGTGTGATTTGCAGCGCCGAGCCGAAGCATAAACAGCGTCAAGGCTGATTATCTCGCATATTTTTCTTGCAAAGTTGGGTTGAGCTGGCTAGATTAGCCAGCCAATCTTTTGTATGTAGCTGCAACATTATTTGAGTATCCTGAAAACGGGCTTTTCAGAATGGTGTTGCCGTATAAAATAGTAGGAGTGCATAGTGGCCCGTATAGCAGGCATTAACATTCCTGATCATAAACATACCGTAATCGCCTTAACGTCGATCTTCGGAATCGGTAAAACCCGCTCACAGTCTATCTGTGCTGCTACGGGTATTGCTGAACATGTTAAGATCAGTGAGCTGTCTGAAGAGCAAATTGAACAGCTGCGTGAAGCAGTCGCCAAATTCACTGTAGAAGGTGATTTGCGTCGTGAAGTTACCCTGAGCATCAAGCGTCTGATGGATCTTGGTACTTACCGTGGTTTGCGTCATCGTCGTGGTCTGCCAGTTCGCGGTCAGCGTACGAAGACCAACGCACGTACCCGTAAGGGTCCGCGTAAACCAATCAAGAAATAATCAGGGTGATTGAATAATGGCAAAGGCACCTGTTCGTACACGTAAGCGTGTAAGAAAACAAGTCTCTGACGGCGTGGCTCATGTCCATGCTTCTTTCAACAACACCATTGTAACTATTACCGATCGTCAGGGTAATGCATTGGGTTGGGCAACTGCCGGTGGTTCTGGTTTCCGTGGTTCTCGTAAGTCAACTCCGTTTGCAGCTCAGGTTGCAGCAGAGCGTTGTGCTGACGCAGTAAAAGAATACGGTATCAAGAACCTGGAAGTTATGGTTAAGGGACCGGGTCCGGGTCGCGAATCAACTATTCGTGCACTGAACGCCGCAGGTTTCCGCATCACTAATATTACTGATGTGACTCCTATCCCTCACAACGGTTGTCGTCCGCCGAAAAAGCGCCGCGTATAACGCTGCTTTTAGGTTTGTTGGAGAAAGAAAATGGCAAGATATTTGGGTCCTAAGCTCAAGCTTAGCCGCCGTGAGGGCACAGACTTGTTCCTTAAGTCTGGCGTTCGCGCGATCGATACCAAGTGTAAAATTGAGCAACCGCCTGGTCAACACGGTGCGCGTAAACCGCGTCTGTCTGACTACGGTGTACAGTTACGTGAAAAGCAAAAAGTTCGCCGTATGTACGGTGTTCTGGAACGTCAGTTCCGTAACTATTACAAAGAAGCAGCACGCCTGAAGGGCAACACCGGTGCAAACCTGTTGCAACTGCTGGAAGGTCGTCTGGACAACGTTGTTTACCGTATGGGCTTCGGCGCTACTCGTGCAGAGTCACGTCAGTTAGTTAGCCACAAAGCAATTATGGTAAATGGTCGCGTTGTTAACATCGCTTCTTATCAGGTATCTCCGAATGACGTAGTCAGCATCCGCGAGAAGGCTAAAAAGCAATCTCGTGTTAAAGCTTCTCTGGAGCTGGCTGAGCAGCGTGAAAAGCCGACCTGGCTTGAAGTTGATGCTGCTAAGATGGAAGGCGTGTTCAAGCGTATGCCTGAACGTACCGATCTGTCTGCGGACATTAACGAACACCTGATCGTCGAGCTTTACTCCAAGTAAGGCTTAGTACCAAAGAGAGGACACAATGCAGGGTTCTGTGACAGAGTTTCTAAAACCGCGCCTGGTAGATATCGAGCAAGTCAGTTCGACGCACGCCAAGGTGACCCTTGAGCCTTTAGAGCGTGGCTTTGGCCATACTCTTGGCAACGCACTGCGCCGTATTCTGCTTTCATCTATGCCGGGTTGCGCGGTGACCGAGGTTGAGATTGATGGTGTACTGCACGAGTACAGCACCAAAGAAGGCGTACAGGAAGATATCCTGGAGATCCTGCTCAACCTGAAAGGGCTGGCGGTGAGAGTTCAAGGGAAAGATGAAGTTATCCTTACCCTGAATAAATCTGGCATTGGCCCTGTGACCGCTGCCGACATTACCCATGATGGTGATGTCGAAATCGTCAAGCCTCAGCACGTGATCTGCCACCTGACCGATGAAAACGCTGCTATCAGCATGCGTATCAAAGTTCAACGTGGTCGTGGTTATGTGCCGGCTTCTGCCCGAATTCATTCGGAAGAAGATGAGCGCCCGATCGGTCGTCTGTTGGTTGACGCATGCTATAGCCCTGTAGAGCGTATTGCCTACAATGTTGAAGCAGCGCGTGTAGAACAGCGTACTGACCTGGACAAGCTGGTCATCGAAATGGAAACCAATGGCACGATCGATCCTGAAGAGGCGATCCGCCGTGCGGCAACCATCCTGGCTGAACAACTTGAAGCTTTTGTTGACTTGCGTGATGTACGTCAACCAGAAGTTAAAGAAGAGAAACCAGAATTCGATCCGATTCTGCTGCGCCCTGTTGACGATCTGGAATTGACTGTCCGCTCTGCTAACTGCCTTAAGGCAGAAGCTATCCACTACATCGGTGATCTGGTACAGCGTACCGAGGTTGAGTTGCTGAAAACGCCGAACCTGGGTAAAAAATCTCTTACTGAGATTAAAGACGTGCTGGCCTCCCGTGGTCTGTCTCTGGGCATGCGCCTAGAAAACTGGCCACCGGCAAGCATTGCTGACGAGTAACCGGATCACAGGTTAAGGTTTTACTGAGAAGGATAAGGTCATGCGCCATCGTAAGAGTGGTCGTCAACTGAACCGTAACAGCAGCCATCGCCAGGCTATGTTCCGTAACATGGCCGGCTCTTTGGTTCGTCATGAGATCATCAAGACGACCTTGCCAAAAGCGAAAGAGCTGCGTCGCGTTGTTGAGCCGCTGATTACTCTTGCCAAGACCGACAGCGTAGCTAATCGTCGTCTGGCATTCGCCCGTACTCGTGATAACGAGATCGTGGCAAAACTGTTTAACGAGCTGGGCCCGCGTTTCGCGAGCCGTGCCGGTGGTTACACTCGCATTCTGAAGTGTGGCTTCCGCGCAGGCGACAACGCGCCGATGGCATACATCGAGCTGGTTGATCGTGCTGAGTCTCAAGCAGAAGTAGCAACTGCAGAGTAATCTGTAGACGCGTAAAAAAACCGGGCTTGCCCGGTTTTTTTACGTCTATACCCGGCTAAACGTGCGTTCTTCCCCCGCCAGACTTAAGATCCTCGCCCCTATCCGCTATGCTGACGTTATTAATCAGATCAACTGAGGGATCCTGCTATGTGGTTACTCGATCAATGGGCGGAACGTCATATTCTCGATGCCCAGGCTAAAGGTGAATTGGATAATTTACCGGGCCAGGGGCTGCCGCTTGAGTTGGATGATGACAGTGCGGTTCCCGTTGAGCTGCGTACTGGGTTTCGCCTGCTTAAAAATGCGGGCTATTTGCCTGCAGAATTAGAGGATCGTAAAGAAGCGCTGAGCATAGCTCGTTTACTGCAAGAAATTAATAGCGAACATCCGGACTATGTTGAGTTAGGGAAACGGATGGCACTGTTAGAACACCGTTTACGACAGGCAGGGATGAGCACTGACTTTTTGCATGGTGAATACCAACGCGCATTGGGTGATAAGTTTTCTTCGGAGGAAGGGCAATGTTAAAGATTGGGCAACTTGCAAAGCTTGCAGACGTTACGCCGGACACGGTGCGGTACTACGAAAAACAAGGGATGATGGACCATAACGTTCGAACCGAGGGCGGTTACCGGTTGTACAACAATCAAGACCTGCAGCGGTTGCGCTTTATACGTTATGCCAAACAGCTCGGTTTTACGCTAGAAACCATTGCTGAACTGTTGTCGATCCGTGTTGATCCTGAGCATCATACCTGCCAGGAGTCTAAGTCAATCGTCGACGCGCGGCTCGGTGAAGTAGAAAATAAGCTTAAGGAACTAACTCGGATGCGTGAGTCGTTAAAGCGTCTTAGCGATGCTTGTTGCGGCAGTGCACATACCAGTAGTTATTGCTCGATCCTTGAAGCGCTGGAGCAGGGAGCCAGCGATGAAAAAGTAAAAAAAGGTGCTTAATACAATCGGCGGTACTTTAATTTTTATACGACCAGCAGTAATATTATCGCGTTATATAACCATACATAGAGAAGGTACATTACTATGACTCAATACCGTCATACGAAAGGCAAGATACAAGACAATGCCATTGAGGCGCTGTTGCATGACCCTTTATTCCGCCAAAGAGTAGAAAAAAATACTAAAGGGAAAGGGAGCTACCGGCGCAAAGACAAACATGCAAAAGGTGGCAGCTGGGAGGCCAGTGGTAATGTATCAGGCGATATTTTACCACTGGCCTTCTGGTTTTAAGACATTAAAAAAGCCATCTGAATAAGATGGCTTTTTATTTGTGCAGGATAAACAGGTTTACAGTTTTGGCTGTTGCTGCTGACTCAGTAAATCACGGATTTCAGTCAACAGTTTTTCTTCAGCAGTTGGCGCCGGCGGGGCCGCTGGTGCTTCTTCTTGTTTACGACGCACTTTGTTCATTAGCTTAATTGCCAGGAAAATAGCAAAGGCAACAATAACGAAGTCGAAAATGGTCTGAATGAATGAGCCGTAGTTCATTACTACTGCAGGTACTGCGCCTTGAGCTTCGCGTAATACCAGGTGGAATTGTTTGAAATCAACGCCGCCGATCAATAAGCCCAGTGGTGGCATGATAATATCTGCAACGAAAGACGATACGATCTTACCGAATGCTGCACCAATAATCACACCCACTGCCAAGTCAACCACGTTGCCACGCATGGCAAATTCGCGGAACTCTTTCATCATACTCATAGAACGCACCCCTTGAAGAATTTAATAACTCAAGTTTAACAAAGCAATTTCCCTTTGCCACAAAAGGAGAGAAAAGATTTGTCTCTTTCCACGGCAGAGAACAACCTCGTAATTATAGACCATCCATTGCTACATTTGTTCTACAAGAAGAATGGGCTTGGCTGGAACAGGCGCTCAACGTCAGGGACGAACTTCTTGTCGGTAATAAACATAATGACGTGATCGCCCTGTTCGATTTTACTGCTGCCATTAGCAATAATAACGTCATCACCACGCACAATGGCACCAATGGTGGTACCTGGCGGCAGTTTAATATCTTCTACAATGCGGCCAACCACTTTTGACGTACTTTCATCACCATGTGCTATGGCTTCAATCGCCTCCGCCACACCGCGACGTAATGATGAAACGCTGACGATATCCGCTTTACGCACGTGGCCTAACAATGCTGAGATGGTTGCTTGCTGTGGTGAAATCGCTATATCGATTACGCTGCCTTGAACCAGGTCAACATAGGCGCGGCGTTGAATAAGTACCATTACTTTTTTGGCACCCATTCGTTTGGCGAGCATGGCTGACATGATGTTAGCTTCATCGTCATTGGTTATGGCAATAAAGACGTCGACTTGGTCAACATGCTCTTCCGCCAGCAGCTCCTGGTCTGAGGCATCACCATAAAACACAATGGTATCGTGCAGTTGTTCGGCCAGTTCTGCAGCGCGTTGCTGATTTCGTTCGATCAGCTTCACGTTGTAGGATTTCTCCAACCGCTGCGCCAAACCGGCACCAACGTTGCCGCCGCCGACAATCATGATGCGTTTATACGGTTTTTCCAGCCGTTGCAGCTCACTCATTACCGCGCGGATATGCTGTGAGGCAGCCACAAAGAAGACTTCGTCACCGGCTTCGATAATGGTGGAACCCTGTGGACGGATAGGACGATCCTGGCGGAAGATTGCGGCGACACGGGTATCAATGTGCGGCATGTGTTCACGCATCGAAGACAGCGCATTACCGACCAGTGGGCCACCGTAATAGGCTTTTACCGCCGCGATGCTGACCTTGCCTTCAGCAAAATTAACCACCTGTAGTGCACCTGGGTATTCAATCAGCTTGTAGATGTAGTCGATAACCAGTTGTTCCGGTGAGATCAGGTGATCAATGGGTACGGCTTCGGGTTGGAACAGCTTCTCTGACTCGCGGATATATTCTGGCGCACGAATTCGGGCGATTCGGTTGGGGGTATTAAACAGCGAGTAGGCAATCTGGCAGGCAACCATATTGGTTTCGTCAGAATTAGTGACTGCAACCAACATATCGGCATCTTCAGCACCGGCCTCACGGAGTACGCGTGGATGAGAGCCATATCCCTGAACGACCCGCAGATCAAACTTATCCTGTAACTGACGCAGGCGGCCGGCATCAGTATCCACGACGGTAATATCGTTGTTTTCGCCCACCAGGTTTTCCGCCAGTGTTCCACCCACCTGACCTGCGCCAAGAATAATTATTTTCATTTGCTTCTCTGCTTCACACTGAAACCGCTGAAGATTATCTGAAAGGGCGCAACAGACGCGCCCTGAGTACGGAACAGCTACATTTTAATCAGCTTAGCGTAAAAGAAGCCATCCCCATCCTCAGGATGGGGAAGATTCTGTCGGCCAGGCTGTTGATCGTTACCGGTCTCAACCAGACGAGCATCTGTATGACGCTGAAGGAAGGCTGCAACTTGCTCAGCATTCTCTGCCGGTAGAATAGAACAGGTGGCATACACCATCACTCCACCGGTTTTGAGATGTGGCCAAATGGCTTCAATGATCTCGGCCTGCAAAGCGGCCAGGTCCGCGATGTCGCTGTCGCGGCGCAACCACTTGATATCGGGATGCCGGCGGATTACACCGGTGGCAGAACAAGGGGCATCCAAGAGAATGCGATCGAATTGTTTATCACCGCACCATTGCTGCGGGGTACGGCCATCACCCAGTTTTACGTCGGCGTGTAAACGCAGGCGTTGCAGGTTTTCTTTAACCCGGCTCAGACGCTGCTCATCGATATCGACCGCCATCACATGGGCTTTGGGAGCCGCTTCCAAGATATGGGTAGTTTTGCCACCGGGAGCCGCACAAAGATCGAGGATCTGCTCGCCATCCTGCGGATCGAGAAGATCGACACAGCCTTGTGCGGAAGCATCTTGCACCGTTACCCACCCATCGGCAAAACCTGGCAGGTCGGTGACGGCACATGGCGCCAGTAGACGTACCGCATCGCGATATTCAGTATGCGGGACGGCGGCAATGCCCGCTTGCTCCATCAACTGCAAGTAATCTTCACGGGAATGATGAAGACGATTGACGCGCAACCACATAGGTGGCTTCTGATTGTTGGCGTCAATAATCTGTTCCCACTGTGCGGGATAGGCCTGCTGGATACGCTTTAACAGCCAGCTCGGGTGCAAATAGCGGCTGTCATTGTTGGCGGCACGTTGCAGTAACTCTTCCTGTTGGCGCTGGAACTGGCGCAGAACGCCGTTGATCAGGCCTTTAAGTTGAGGCCGTTTCAATGCCACTGCGCCTTCTACTGTTTCCGCTAATACTGCGTGGGCGGGTATGCGCGTATACAGCAGCTGGTAGAGGCCCACCATCAGCAAATAGTGCAGCGTGCGCTGCTTGCCAGTCATGGGTTTTGCCATTAATTGCTGGATGCACCATTCCAGTTGCGGCAATACGCGCAGGGTGCCGAAACACAGCTCTTGCAGAAGTGCGCGGTCCTTGTCAGAAATGGTCTTTTGCAGTGACGGCAGGACAGTGCTGAGTGACTGACCCTGATCGAGCACCTGGCCGATGGCTTTGGCAGCGATGCTGCGGAGATTGTAATTGTTTTTCATAGGCTAAAGCTGATAACGATCGGCGTTAAGAAAGAAACAGCCCGGCGATTATCGACCGGGCAGTGGGGGCGATTTATAGCCGGTTGCCCGGTGTAAACCATTCACGGCGTGAGTTCAGCAGATCTTGTGCTGACATCGGTTTTTTTCCTGCCGGTTGCAATTGAGTCAGGTTAAGAACACCCTCAGCGGTCGCTACCTGGATACCCTGCTTGTCGGCATGGATAATGGTGCCAGGTTCTGCATCAGTGGTTTGTGCCAATACTGTTGCCTGCCAGACTTTCACGGGTTGATCTTCAAGGGTGAAATAGCTGACTGGCCATGGGTTAAAGGCACGGATGCAACGTTCAAGCTGTGCAGCCGATAGGTTCCAATCCAGGCGCGCTTCTTCTTTGCTCAGCTTCTCAGCATAGGTTACCAGCGATTCATCTTGTACTTCACGTTTCGCCGTACCCGCAGCCATTTGCTGTAGCGTGGCCAGCATGCCTTGTGGGCCAAGCTGCGCCAGTTTGTCGTACAGACTGGCACTGGTGTCATCCGCCTCAATTGGACAAGCGATTTTGTACATCATATCGCCAGTGTCCAAACCCACGTCCATCTGCATGATGGTCACGCCAGTTTCGTTATCACCAGCCCAGAGTGAACGCTGGATTGGTGCAGCACCGCGCCAGCGTGGCAGCAGCGAGCCGTGGACGTTGATGCAACCAAGCCGTGGCATATCCAACACCGCTTTAGGCAGGATCAAGCCATAAGCCACCACCACCATCACATCAGCGTTGAGATCAGCAACCAAGTGCTGGTTCTCTTCCGGGCGCAGTGATTTGGGTTGGAATACGGGCAAATGATGCTGCTCGGCCAGAACTTTGACCGGGCTAGGCGTCAGTTTATTACCGCGACCCGCAGGGCGGTCGGGCTGGGTGAAGACCCCGACGATCTGGTGCTCAGATGACAACAGCGCGTCAAGGTGACGCGCTGCGAAGTCTGGAGTTCCGGCGAAAATAATCCGTAAAGAGTCAGACACGTTGATTTCCTGATGGGTTAGGCGCGTGCGTTAAGCTTGGCCATTTTTTCCAGTTTCTGACGAATACGTTGGCGCTTGAGTGGCGACAGGTAATCGACGAACAGCTTGCCTACCAGGTGATCCATCTCGTGCTGGATACAAATGGCTAACAGATCGTCAGCTTCCAGCTCGAAAGGTTTTCCGTCACGGTCCAGTGCTCTGATTTTCACAGCAGCGGCGCGCGGCACTAAAGCACGTTGTTCAGGGATGGAGAGGCAACCTTCCTCAATCCCGGTTTCGCCGCTTTTTTCCAGCAGTTCCGGGTTGATCAGCACCAAGCGCTGATCGCGGTTCTCAGAAACGTCAATAACGATAATGCGCTGATGGATGTCCACCTGTGTCGCAGCCAGGCCAATGCCTTCCTCTGCGTACATGGTTTCAAACATATCATCCACGATGCGCTGGATATTCGCATTGACTTCTTTTACCGGGGCCGCGACTTTGCGCAGCCGGTCGTCTGGGTAATGTAATACCTGCAATACTGACATATATCTTGAGATCTGTATCCGAGTGATAAACGAGGTTTAGCTTCTATTCTAGACATTTCCCGGCCTGATTGACAGCATTGCGCACCAATTGCTCGAATTGGTAATACCACCATTTTTTGCGGGGGAACAGGCGATGCAGGCACAGGAAATCTGTTTACGGATGCGTGGAGTCGCTGGGCTGAGCGCAGCTAAGGCCAGCCAGATAATCCGGCAGATAGTGGCAGCCGGCGGCGAGCCTTATCGTTTGTTGCGAGAGGTGGGGCTAAACCAGCGGCAGCAGGCACAGTTCCGCCAGGCAAATGCGCGTCATCTGGCCGCTACGCTCGCTTGGTTAGAACACCCCGGTAATGTGCTTTGGTTATATGGAGAAGCGGAATACCCCGAGCGATTGCTCCCTCTAGAGGATGCGCCACTAGTGCTGATGGTGAAAGGTAACCCCGAAGCCGTTCGGCAGCCGCAAATTGCCATGGTTGGTAGTCGCCAGTTCAGCCATTATGGTGAGCACTGGGCCACTTACTTTGCCACTGGGTTGGTGCACTGTGGGTTTACCATTACCAGTGGACTGGCAATGGGCATTGATAGCATCTGCCATCGTGCTGCGCTGGCCGCAGAAGGTCAAACGGTCGCTGTACTCGGTAGCGGTTTAGCCAATGTCTACCCGCGCCAGCATCGCCGTTTGGCTGAACGCATCATTGAGAGTGGTGGGGCATTGGTTTCTGAGTATTTGGCCACAGACCTACCGATGCCGAGCCATTTTCCACAGCGCAACCGTATTATTAGTGGGCTGAGCCTGGGCGTGGTCGTGATTGAAGCCTCTTTACGCAGTGGAACGCTGATTACCGCCCGCTATGCTTTGGAACAGGGGCGGGAAATTTTCGCTCTCCCCGGCGCGTTGGGCAACCCAATGAGTGAAGGTACACATTGGCTGATTCAGCAGGGCGCTTATTTGGTTACAGGGCCGAAAGAAATTGCTGAACAGCTGGGAAGCGGTCTGCATTGGCTCTCCTTGAGCGAAAATACAACTATTTGTGCGTCAGAAGCCGAAGTTGAATTGCCATTTGCCGATGTGTTGGCTAACGTAGGAGATGAGGTGACACCTGTTGACGTCGTCGCTGAACGTGCCGGCCAACCTGTGCCAGAGGTAGTAATCAAGTTACTCGATCTGGAGTTAGCAGGGTGGATCGCAGCTGTACCCGGCGGCTATGTCCGAATAAGGAGGGCAGGCCATGTTCGACGTACTGATGTACTTGTTTGAAACTTATATCCACAATGAACCAGAGATGCGCGTCGATCAGGATCAACTGACCGATGATCTCGCTGAAGCGGGGTTTCATCGGGATGATATCTACAACGCGTTGAATTGGCTTGAAAAACTCGCTGACTTACAAGAAGGCGAAAATGCACCGTATTTTATGGATGCCGATCCGTTAGCAATGCGGATCTACACCGAAGAAGAAGGTGTGCGTTTGGATGCTAGTTGCCGTGGTTTCCTCCTGTTCCTGGAGCAGATTCAGGTATTGAACCTCGAAACCCGTGAAATGGTTATCGATCGTGTTATGGCTTTGGATAACACAGAATTCGATCTCGAAGATCTGAAATGGGTGGTGCTGATGGTACTGTTTAATATCCCCGGATATGAAAGTGCCTATCAGCAAATGGAAGAACTGTTGTTTGAAGTAAACGAAGGTTATCTGCACTGAGCCGATAACATGCATAGAAGAAGTTATGACAAAAGCAGCGATTTTTGCCGCCAGGCAAAATGAACCCTGTCCGGAATGCGGGGCCGAGCTGGTGATCCGCAGTGGTCGCCACGGCCCCTTCCTCGGCTGTTCCCGTTATCCTGAATGCCAACATATTCGGCCGCTGAAAGCGCAGGTCGAGGGCCATATCGTCAAGATGCTCGATGGGCAGGCGTGTCCGAAATGCCAAGCGGTGCTGGCATTGCGTCAGGGGCGTTACGGTATGTTTATTGCCTGCAGTAATTATCCTGAGTGCGATCATACTGAAGTCATCGATAAACCGGACGAAACCAGTATCAGCTGCCCGCAGTGTGAGCAGGGTAAATTGCTTCAGCGCAAATCGCGCTATGGCAAGGTTTTCCACTCCTGCGATCGCTACCCGGAATGCCAGTTCGTTCTCAATTTTAAACCTGTCGCCGGTGAGTGCAGCTACTGCCATTATCCGTTGTTGATGGAGAAGCGCACGGTAAAAGGTCCAATCCTTTACTGCGCCAGTAAACTTTGCGGAAAACCCGTAGTAACCACAGAATAACGACATCATGAGCTCAGAATTCACTTCTAATTTCACGCCAATAATTGACGCGTTGCAGAACCAACAGGTTATTGCCTACCCGACCGAGGCGGTGTTTGGCCTGGGCTGCGATCCTGACAGCGAGCAGGCGGTCAACGCGTTATTGGCTCTGAAACAACGTCCTTGGGAAAAAGGCCTGATCCTGATTGCGGCCGATTACGCGCAGTTAGCACCTTATATAGATGACGCTGCACTGAGTGACCAGCAGCGAGCGACGATGTTCGCCAGTTGGCCGGGCCCCGTGACTTGGGTTATCCCTGCGCGGGCGGATACTCCGCGTTTGCTGACTGGCCGCTTCAATTCATTGGCTGTGCGTGTGAGTGATCACCCGTTAGTACAGCAACTGTGTCGGCAGTTTGGCAAACCGCTGGTATCGACCAGCGCCAATCTTAGTGGGCAAGAACCTTGTCGCAGTACTGATGAGGTACAACAGCAATTCGGTGCTGCTTTCCCTGTGTTGGTGGGTAGCGTCGGTGGCCGCCTTAACCCTTCCGAAATCAGAGATGTCCTGACGGGCAAGCAAATCCGTCAAGGCTAGAGGTAATGTGCATGGAGAAGTTCGCGGTATTTGGTAATCCTATCAGTCACAGCAAATCGCCGCGTATTCATGCGTTATTTGCCGCCCAAACCGGTATAGAACATCCCTATGGTACGGTGTTAGCGCCGCTGGATGATTTCGAAGCGACTTTGCAGATGTTCATTCGGGCGGGCGGTCGGGGCGCGAATGTTACCGTGCCTTTTAAAGAAAAGGCCTACGAGGTCGCGACGGAGCTCAGTGAGCGAGCTTCGCTGGCCGGTGCGGTAAACACGCTGAAGGTATTGCCGGAAGGAGGTCTACTGGGTGACAACACGGATGGAATTGGGCTACTGACGGATCTTGAACGTCAAGGGCTGATCCGATCAAAGGATCGCGTTCTGCTGGTGGGGGCCGGCGGCGCGGCTCGCGGAGTGATCTTGCCGTTGCTGTCGTTTGGTTGTGACGTGGTGATCACTAACCGGACTTTTGGTCGCGCGCAGACGCTGGCACAAGTATTCCAGCATCTCGGTGAAATATCCGCATTGCCTCTGGATCAATTGGATCAACAGCAATTTGATTTAGTCATTAATGCTACAGCGTCAGGTATTAGTGGTGAGATCCCGACGTTACCCGTTGGCATGATCAATGCCCGCACCCGTTGCTATGACATGTTTTATCAGCAGGGGCTAACACCGTTTCTGGCCTGGGCGCAGCAACAAGGCGCAACAGACTATGCCGACGGTTTAGGCATGCTGGTGGGGCAGGCTGCACATGCGTTTCTGTTATGGCATGGTGTGATGCCGGAGATCGAGCCGGTGCTGCGCCAGTTGCGTCACGAACTGGCGGCGTAACGCTAAGCCCGTTATCCTATTAGGAAACGGGCGTTTGTCAGATATCTTCTGACAAATATTCGTCTTTCCAACGTACGTAGTTAGTAGAAGAGTAAAGCAATCCTTCCCGTTCGGCAGCGGTCAATGGACGAACCTGGCGCGCGGGGCTCCCCATATAGAGATAACCGCTCACCAGACGTTTACCTGGCGCGACCAGGCTGCCGGCACCAATCATCACGTCATCTTCTATTACTGCACCATCGAGCAGGATCGATCCCATTCCTACCAGTACGCGATTGCCAATCGCGCAGCCGTGTAACATTGCTTTATGCCCTACCGTCACGTCTTCCCCAATCAGCAGTGGGTAACCTTCAGGGTTATGTTCGGATTTATGGGTCACGTGGAGCACGCTGCCGTCTTGAATATTACTGCGTGCGCCGATAATGACTGCGTTCACGTCACCACGAATGGCAACCAAAGGCCAAATACTGACGTCATCCGCCAGTGAGACATTGCCGATCACGACGCTGGAAGGATCGATCATCACGCGTTGACCCAGTTTAGGAGAGTAATGAAGATAAGAACGTACTGCATCGGACATGATATAGCCTCACGTGGGATCATATTTATCGGCAATACTAGACGCTGGCGGTGGAATTACAACCAACTGAAACGATAGATCCTGTGGAAAACAGCCCTGATCGCGCAAGATCCACGCGAAAGGGTTTAAAAGTGTGCAAACAGAAAGAAAAGATCAAAAAAGGGGTTGTGCAAAAAACTCGGGTCCCTATAATGCGCCTCCATCGACACGGAACATGTGAACAACTTCACAGAGTCTCCGGGGTTCGAAGAGAAAAAATC
>NZ_JBXWLA010000031.1:0-27238 GCF_058191755.1 Serratia sp. CoH_122_TC_1 | reverse complement strand
GTTCTGCTGCGTGGTATCAAGCGTGAAGATATCGAACGTGGTCAGGTACTGGCTAAACCAGGTTCAATCAAGCCACACACCAAATTCGACTCAGAAGTGTACATCCTGAGCAAAGAAGAAGGTGGTCGTCACACGCCATTCTTCAAAGGCTACCGTCCACAGTTCTACTTCCGTACAACTGACGTGACCGGTACCATCGAACTGCCAGAAGGCGTTGAGATGGTAATGCCAGGCGACAACGTGAACATGGTTGTAACCCTGATTCACCCAATCGCGATGGACGACGGTCTGCGTTTCGCAATCCGTGAAGGCGGCCGTACTGTAGGCGCTGGTGTTGTTGCTAAAGTTATCGCTTAATCGCTGATAACGTTTGACGCGACACGCGGTAAAAGGGCATCATTTGATGCCCTTTTTCTACGCTGTGAACTAGAACCTATCTCATCAGCGATTTTGCAGTCATAATCATTGGTGAGATGGGCTCTTAAAGCCGTATTGACTGAGATACGTCATAGCGTAAAACACCGAAATGCTGCCGAGCGGCATTTGATCGGTTTGGTTTGTCTTGCTGTGCGAGGCAAAGTTGTCTGTTCTGAATTCATTGTGACAGGTTGGTTTATGAGTGCGAATACCGAGGCTCAAGGGAGCGGGCGCGGCCTGGAAACGGCTAAGTGGCTGATCGTCGCCGTTCTGTTGGTTGTAGCGATTGTCGGTAACTATTACTACCGTGATTTCAGCCTGCCATTACGTGCGCTGGCTGTTGTAGTGGTTATCGCTGTTGCTGGCGCTGTAGCGCTGATGACCACCAAAGGCAAGGCCACCGTCGCGTTTGCGCGCGAAGCGCGTACAGAAGTGCGCAAGGTGATCTGGCCAACTCGTCAGGAAACGCTACATACCACGTTGATCGTTGCCGCGGTAACTGCCGTGATGTCACTGATTCTGTGGGGCCTGGATGGTATTCTGGTCCGTCTGGTATCGTTTATTACTGGCCTGAGGTTCTAAAATGTCTGAAGCTCCAAAAAAACGTTGGTACGTCGTTCAGGCGTTTTCCGGTTTTGAAGGTCGCGTAGCGCAATCGCTGCGTGAACACATCAAACTGCACGATATGGAAGAGCTGTTCGGCGAAGTCATGGTGCCTACGGAAGAAGTCGTTGAAATCCGTGGTGGCCAGCGTCGTAAAAGTGAACGTAAGTTCTTCCCGGGCTATGTACTGGTCCAGATGGTGATGAATGACGCCAGCTGGCACTTGGTGCGTAGCGTTCCACGCGTTATGGGTTTCATCGGCGGTACCTCTGACCGTCCGGCACCGATCAGCGATAAAGAAGTTGATGCGATTATGAACCGCCTGCAGCAGGTTGGTGATAAGCCGCGTCCTAAAACGCTGTTCGAGCCGGGTGAATTGGTCCGTGTTAACGATGGTCCGTTCGCTGACTTCAACGGGGTTGTTGAAGAAGTGGATTACGAGAAGAGCCGTTTGAAAGTTTCTGTTTCCATCTTTGGGCGTGCAACGCCGGTGGAACTGGACTTTGCTCAGGTTGAAAAAGGCTGATCAATTAATCAGCAATAAGTGGTTTTTTGCCGCTTGCCATAGGCGCGAAATTGAACTATAATTTCGCGCCTTTTGTTTTTATAGACCTTGCTCATTGAGCGAGGTTAAACACGGGGAGCCTCTATTGAGGCGATATTACCCAAACCGAGGAATTGTAAATGGCCAAGAAAGTACAAGCCTACGTTAAGCTGCAAGTTGCAGCCGGTATGGCTAACCCAAGTCCGCCAGTTGGTCCAGCTCTGGGTCAGCAAGGCGTTAACATCATGGAATTCTGTAAGGCGTTCAATGCTAAGACTGACAGCGTTGAGAAAGGTCTGCCGATTCCGGTTGTTATTACTGTTTATTCTGATCGCTCCTTCACTTTCGTTACCAAAACCCCGCCAGCAGCAGTTCTGCTGAAAAAAGCGGCTGGTATCAAGTCTGGTTCAGGCAAGCCGAACAAAGACAAAGTAGGTAAAGTGACTCGTGCTCAGGTACGTGAAATCGCAGAAACCAAAGCTGCGGACATGACTGGTTCTGACGTTGAAGCGATGACTCGCTCCATCGAAGGTACTGCTCGTTCCATGGGCCTGGTAGTGGAGGATTAAGAAATGGCTAAGCTGACCAAGCGCATGCGCGTGATCCGTGACAAAGTTGATGCTACTAAACAGTATGACATCACCGAAGCTGTTGCTCTGCTGAAAGAGCTGGCCACCGCTAAATTCGTAGAAAGCGTTGACGTTGCTGTTAACCTCGGCATCGACGCTCGTAAATCTGACCAAAACGTTCGTGGCGCTACCGTTCTGCCAAACGGCACCGGTCGTTCCGTTCGCGTTGCCGTATTTGCCCAAGGCCCTAACGCTGAAGCAGCTAAAGCTGCTGGCGCAGAGCTGGTAGGTATGGAAGATCTGGCAGACCAGATCAAAAAAGGCGAAATGAACTTCGACGTTGTTATTGCTTCTCCAGATGCAATGCGCGTTGTTGGTCAACTGGGCCAGATCCTGGGTCCACGTGGCCTGATGCCAAACCCGAAAGTGGGTACCGTTACTCCGAACGTTGCTGAAGCTGTGAAAAACGCTAAAGCAGGTCAGGTTCGTTACCGTAACGACAAAAACGGCATCATCCATACCACTATCGGTAAGGTTGATTTCGAGTCAGACAAGCTGAAAGAAAACCTGGAAGCCCTGCTGGTTGCGCTGAAAAAAGCAAAACCATCTCAGGCGAAAGGCGTGTACATCAAGAAAGTTAGCCTCTCCACCACCATGGGTGCTGGCGTTGCTATCGATCAAAGCGGCCTGACTGCTGTAGCGAACTAATCGCCCTGCGATTATCGCTTTGACTTGGGGGTAAGATTTGTCTAGAATCTTATGCCCCAAGGTTTTGCTATTGGCTTGCCCATAGTGAAACAAAAGATTTTTCGGTTGGAGCCTGGCCTATCCAGGCCTCCGTCCAAGACCGCAGGTGTATCGAAAGGTACTTAATCTTTCCTGCGTAGACGGTGACAGAGCCTAAAGAAAATTTTAAATTGTCTTTGCTGGATTCTGCTCACCGTGTTTGAACGCTCTCACTGCGTGATTTATCACAAGGTGTTGAGTGATGTGAGTGCCGGGGATTTCCCCCGGCTAAATCCAGGAGCAAAAAGCTAATGGCATTAAATCTTCAAGACAAACAAGCGATTGTTGCTGAAGTCACCGAAGTAGCCAAAGGCGCGCTGTCTGCGGTTGTTGCGGATTCTCGTGGCGTTACCGTTGATAAAATGACTGAACTGCGTAAAGCAGGTCGTGAAGCTGGCGTTTACATGCGTGTTGTTCGTAACACCCTGATGCGTCGCGTAGTTGAAGGCACTCCATTCGAATGCCTGAAAGACACGTTCGTCGGTCCTACCTTGATTGCATTTTCTCATGAACACCCGGGCGCTGCTGCTCGTCTGTTCAAAGATTTCGCGAAAGCGAATGCAAAGTTCGAGATTAAAGCTGCGGCCTTTGAAGGTGAGCTGATCCCTGCGGCACAAATTGACCGCTTGGCAACTCTGCCTACTTACGATGAAGCAATCGCACGCCTGATGGCAACCATGAAAGAAGCCGCTGCTGGCAAATTGGTTCGCACTCTGGCTGCACTGCGCGATCAGAAAGAAGCGGCATAAGCCCTTTTTCTTATCCGTTGCTTACGTATTTAAACTATTTCTGAATTTTAGGAACAATTGTTATGTCTATCACTAAAGACCAAATTATCGAAGGCGTTGCAGCTCTGTCTGTAATGGAAATCGTTGAACTGATCGCCGCTATGGAAGAGAAGTTCGGTGTTTCTGCTGCTGCTGTAGCTGCAGGTCCTGCTGCTGCTGCTGAAGCTGTTGAAGAAAAAACTGAATTCGACGTTGTACTGAAAGGTATCGGCGCGAACAAAGTTGCAGTAATCAAAGCAGTACGTGGCGCAACTGGCCTGGGTCTGAAAGAAGCTAAAGACCTGGTTGAGTCTGCACCAGCATCACTGAAAGAAGGCATCAGCAAAGACGACGCTGAAGCACTGAAAAAAGCTCTGGAAGAAGCTGGCGCTGAAGTTGAAGTTAAATAAGCCACTGCTTTCTGAGTGCAGTCTGTTTTAACTAACAGACTGATGGCTGGTGACTTTTTGGTCACCAGCCTTTTTGCGCTGTAGGGCGTCAGTAGAGTTTCACACTGTTTGGCTACTGGCTAACCCCAATATTTCTTTCTATCGACGACTTAATATATTGCTCTCCCTGCCGCAGCAAAATCTGCCGTACAGCGCAACGAAATGATTTAAGCGTGATAGAAACGAGTATTGCGGAAAGTGTTCCCGCTTTCCGGTCGACAAAATGGTGTTGCGTGAACCGTCCTATATCCGGACGGACAGATAGGTTCGACTTTCCAGCGAGCTGAGGAACCCTATGGTTTACTCCTATACCGAGAAAAAACGTATTCGTAAGGATTTTGGTAAGCGTCCACAAGTTTTGGACATACCATATCTCCTTTCTATCCAGCTTGACTCGTTCCAGAAGTTTATCGAGCAAGATCCAGAAGGGCAATACGGCTTAGAAGCTGCATTCCGTTCTGTTTTCCCTATCCAGAGCTACAGTGGCAATTCGGAGCTGCAATACGTTAGCTACCGTCTTGGTGAGCCGGTCTTCGACGTCAAAGAGTGCCAGATCCGTGGTGTGACGTTCTCTGCACCGCTGCGCGTCAAACTGCGCCTGGTCATCTATGAGCGTGAAGCTCCGGAAGGTACGGTCAAAGACATCAAGGAACAAGAAGTCTATATGGGCGAAATTCCGCTCATGACCGAAAACGGCACCTTTGTGATCAACGGTACTGAGAGGGTTATCGTATCTCAGCTTCACCGTAGTCCTGGCGTATTCTTTGACAGCGATAAGGGTAAAACCCACTCTTCGGGTAAAGTGCTGTATAACGCACGTATCATCCCTTACCGCGGTTCATGGTTGGATTTCGAGTTTGACCCGAAAGACAACCTGTTTGTACGTATTGACCGTCGCCGTAAATTGCCTGCGACTATCATTCTGCGTGCACTGAACTACACCACTGAACAGATCCTTGACCTGTTCTTTGCGAAAGTCGTATTCGAGATCCGTGATAACAAGCTGCAGATGGAGCTGGTTCCAGAACGTCTGCGTGGTGAAACTGCTTCGTTTGATATCGAAGCCAACGGCAAGATCTACATTGAGAAAGGCCGTCGTATCACCGCTCGTCATATCCGTCAGCTCGAAAAAGACGAAATTCAGAGTATTGAAGTACCGGTTGAGTACATCGCGGGCAAAGTGGTCGCGAAGGACTATATCGATACCAATACTGGTGAGCTGATCTGTGCAGCCAACATGGAGCTGTCTCTGGATCTGCTGGCCAAACTGAGCCAGTCAGGCCACAAGCGTATTGAAACGCTGTTCACCAACGATCTGGACCACGGTGCGTACATCTCTGAGACCGTACGTGTCGATCCAACAAGTGATCGTCTGAGCGCGCTGGTAGAAATCTACCGCATGATGCGCCCTGGTGAGCCGCCAACGCGCGAAGCTGCTGAAAGCCTGTTCGAGAACCTGTTCTTCTCTGAAGACCGCTATGATCTGTCTGCGGTTGGTCGTATGAAGTTCAACCGTTCTCTGCTGCGTGACGAGATCGAAGGTTCGGGCATCCTGAGCAAAGACGACATCATTGAAGTGATGAAGAAGCTCATCGATATCCGTAACGGTAAAGGCGAAGTGGACGATATCGACCACTTGGGCAACCGTCGTATCCGTTCCGTCGGCGAAATGGCTGAGAACCAGTTCCGTGTAGGTCTGGTACGTGTTGAGCGTGCGGTTAAAGAACGTCTGTCCCTGGGCGATCTGGATACCCTGATGCCACAGGACATGATCAACGCCAAGCCAATTTCGGCGGCGGTGAAAGAGTTCTTCGGCTCCAGCCAGCTGTCTCAGTTTATGGACCAGAACAACCCGTTGTCTGAGATTACGCACAAACGTCGTATCTCTGCATTGGGCCCAGGCGGTCTGACCCGTGAACGTGCCGGCTTTGAAGTTCGAGACGTACACCCGACTCACTACGGTCGCGTGTGTCCAATCGAAACGCCGGAAGGTCCAAACATCGGTCTGATCAACTCCTTGTCCGTGTACGCACAGACGAACGAGTATGGCTTCCTGGAAACCCCGTACCGCCGTGTGCGTGACGGTTTGGTTACCGATGAAATCAACTATCTGTCTGCTATTGAAGAAGGCAACTTCGTTATCGCTCAGGCGAACTCCAACCTGGATGATGACGGCCGCTTTGTAGAAGACTTGGTCACCTGTCGTAGCAAAGGCGAATCAAGCCTGTTCAGCCGCGACCAGGTTGACTATATGGACGTATCAACCCAGCAGGTTGTTTCCGTTGGTGCTTCACTGATTCCATTCCTGGAACACGATGACGCCAACCGTGCATTGATGGGTGCGAACATGCAACGTCAGGCGGTTCCAACCTTGCGCGCTGATAAGCCGCTGGTAGGTACCGGTATGGAACGTGCTGTAGCTGTTGACTCCGGTGTTACCGCCGTAGCTCGACGTGGCGGTGTGATCCAGTACGTGGATGCTTCCCGTATCGTTATCAAAGTTAACGAAGACGAGATGCACGCGGGCGAAGCAGGTATCGATATTTATAACCTGACCAAGTACACCCGTTCTAACCAGAACACCTGCATCAACCAGATGCCGTGTGTGAACCTGGGTGAGCCAATCGAGCGCGGCGACGTGCTGGCAGATGGCCCGTCCACCGATCTGGGTGAACTGGCACTGGGCCAGAACATGCGCGTGGCGTTCATGCCGTGGAACGGCTACAACTTCGAAGACTCCATCTTGGTGTCCGAGCGTGTGGTTCAGGAAGATCGCTTCACTACCATCCACATTCAGGAACTGGCGTGTGTGTCTCGCGACACCAAGTTGGGGCCTGAAGAGATCACTGCTGACATCCCTAACGTAGGTGAAGCTGCGCTCTCCAAACTGGATGAATCCGGTATCGTGTATATCGGTGCTGAAGTGACCGGTGGTGACATTCTGGTTGGTAAGGTAACGCCAAAAGGTGAAACCCAGCTGACGCCAGAAGAGAAGCTGCTGCGTGCGATCTTCGGTGAGAAGGCATCTGACGTTAAAGATTCCTCTCTGCGTGTACCAAACGGCGTTTCCGGTACGATTATCGACGTGCAGGTCTTCACCCGCGATGGCGTGGAAAAAGACAAGCGTGCGTTGGAAATCGAAGAGATGCAGCTGAAGCAGGCGAAAAAAGACCTGACTGAAGAACTGCAAATCCTGGAAGCTGGTCTGTTTACGCGTATCCATGCAGTGCTGGTTGCCGGTGGCGTTGAAGCTGAAAAGCTGAGCAAGCTGCCACGCGATCGCTGGCTGGAACTGGGCCTGACCGACGAAGAGAAGCAAAACCAGCTGGAACAGTTGGCAGAGCAGTACGACGAGCTGAAATCCGACTTCGAGAAGAAGCTGGACGCCAAGCGTCGTAAGATCACCCAGGGCGATGATCTGGCACCAGGCGTGCTGAAAATCGTTAAGGTTTATCTGGCCGTTAAACGTCAGATCCAACCGGGTGACAAGATGGCAGGCCGCCACGGTAACAAGGGTGTTATCTCCAAGATCAACCCGATCGAGGATATGCCTTACGATGAAAACGGCACGCCGGTTGACATCGTACTGAACCCGCTGGGCGTACCATCACGTATGAACATCGGTCAGATCCTGGAAACCCACCTGGGTATGGCTGCTAAAGGTATTGGTGAGAAGATCAACCAAATGCTGAAGCAGCATCAGGAAGTGGCTAAGCTGCGTGAGTTCATTCAAAAGGCTTACGATCTGGGTGACGATGTCTGCCAGAAAGTTGACCTGAACACCTTCACCGACGACGAAGTACTGCGTCTGGCAGAGAACCTGAAAAAAGGTATGCCAATCGCAACGCCGGTGTTTGATGGTGCGAAAGAGACTGAAATCAAGCAACTGCTGGAAATGGGCGGGATCCCAACCTCGGGTCAGATTACGCTGTTCGATGGCCGTACCGGTGAGCAATTCGAGCGCCAGGTTACTGTTGGCTATATGTACATGCTGAAACTGAACCACTTGGTTGACGATAAAATGCACGCCCGTTCAACCGGTTCTTACAGCTTGGTTACTCAGCAACCGCTGGGTGGTAAGGCGCAGTTCGGTGGTCAACGCTTCGGTGAGATGGAAGTGTGGGCACTGGAAGCATACGGCGCAGCTTATACCCTGCAGGAAATGCTTACCGTTAAGTCGGATGACGTTAACGGCCGTACCAAGATGTACAAAAACATCGTGGATGGCGATCACCGCATGGAACCTGGCATGCCGGAGTCCTTCAACGTACTGTTGAAAGAAATCCGCTCGCTCGGTATCAACATCGAACTGGAAGACGAGTAATCGTGTTCCGGCTCAGGCTCCCGGCCTTAGGGAGCCTGAGGGTGGTTGTTCAGGTCACACGGGTACCTACTGCAGTTGTGGGTACCCAACAGGTTTAACTCCGACAGGAGCCAATCCGTGAAAGACTTATTGAAGTTTCTGAAAGCGCAAACTAAGACCGAAGAGTTTGATGCGATCAAGATTGCTCTGGCATCGCCAGACATGATCCGTTCGTGGTCGTTCGGTGAAGTTAAGAAGCCGGAAACCATTAACTACCGTACGTTCAAACCAGAACGTGACGGCCTTTTCTGTGCCCGTATCTTTGGGCCGGTAAAAGACTACGAGTGCCTGTGCGGTAAGTACAAGCGCTTAAAACACCGCGGCGTGATTTGTGAGAAGTGCGGCGTTGAAGTGACCCAGACTAAAGTGCGTCGTGAGCGCATGGGCCACATCGAACTGGCTTCACCGACTGCGCACATCTGGTTCCTGAAATCGCTGCCATCTCGCATCGGTTTGCTGCTGGATATGCCGCTGCGTGACATCGAACGTGTACTGTACTTCGAATCCTATGTGGTTGTTGAAGGCGGTATGACCAACCTCGAGCGTCGTCAGATCCTGACTGAAGAGCAGTATCTGGACGCGTTGGAAGAGTTTGGTGACGAATTCGACGCCAAGATGGGTGCGGAAGCTATTCAGGCCCTGTTGAAAAACATGGATCTGGAAGCTGAGTGCGAGCAGCTGCGTGAAGAGCTGAACGAAACCAACTCCGAAACCAAGCGTAAGAAGCTGACCAAGCGTATCAAGCTGCTGGAAGCGTTCGTACAGTCTGGCAACAAGCCAGAGTGGATGATCCTGACCGTGCTGCCGGTACTGCCGCCGGATCTGCGTCCGCTGGTTCCGTTGGATGGTGGCCGTTTCGCGACTTCAGATCTGAACGATCTGTATCGCCGCGTGATCAACCGTAACAACCGTCTGAAACGCCTGCTGGATCTGGCTGCGCCTGACATCATCGTACGCAACGAAAAGCGTATGCTGCAAGAAGCGGTAGATGCCCTGCTGGATAACGGCCGTCGCGGTCGTGCTATCACCGGTTCTAACAAGCGTCCTCTGAAATCTTTGGCCGATATGATCAAAGGTAAGCAGGGTCGTTTCCGTCAGAACCTGCTGGGTAAACGTGTTGACTACTCTGGTCGTTCTGTTATCACCGTAGGTCCATACCTGCGTCTGCATCAGTGCGGTCTGCCTAAGAAAATGGCACTTGAGCTGTTCAAACCGTTCATCTACGGCAAGTTGGAGCTGCGTGGCCTGGCCACCACCATCAAAGCCGCCAAGAAAATGGTTGAGCGCGAAGAAGCTGTCGTTTGGGACATCCTGGACGAAGTTATCCGCGAACACCCGGTACTGCTGAACCGTGCACCAACTCTGCACCGTTTGGGTATCCAGGCGTTTGAACCGGTTCTGATCGAAGGCAAGGCAATCCAGCTGCACCCGCTGGTTTGTGCGGCATATAACGCCGACTTCGATGGTGACCAAATGGCTGTTCACGTACCCTTGACGCTGGAAGCTCAGCTGGAAGCGCGTGCGTTGATGATGTCTACCAACAACATCCTGTCACCTGCGAACGGCGAGCCAATCATCGTTCCTTCTCAGGACGTTGTATTGGGTCTGTACTACATGACCCGTGACTGTGTTAACGCCAAAGGCGAAGGCATGGTGTTGAGCGGCCCGAAAGAAGCGGAGCGTATTTATCGCGCCGGTCTGGCTTCTCTGCATGCGCGTGTCAAAGTGCGTATCACCGAAGAGATCAAAAACACCGAAGGCGAGACTGTACACCAGACTTCGATCATCGACACTACCGTAGGTCGCGCCATCCTGTGGATGATCGTACCGCGCGGTCTGCCGTATTCGATCGTTAACCAGCCTTTGGGCAAGAAAGCTATCTCCAAGATGCTGAACACCTGTTACCGCATCCTGGGCCTGAAGCCGACCGTTATCTTTGCTGACCAGATCATGTACACCGGTTTTGCTTACGCAGCCCGTTCAGGTGCTTCCGTAGGTATCGATGACATGGTTATCCCGGCTAAGAAAGCGGAGATCATCGAAGAAGCAGAAACCGAAGTTGCTGAAATCCAGGAGCAGTTCCAGTCTGGTTTGGTAACTGCCGGCGAACGCTACAACAAAGTGATCGATATCTGGGCTGCGGCAAACGAACGTGTTGCTAAAGCGATGATGGAAAACCTGTCGGTAGAAGACGTGGTTAACCGTGACGGCGAAGTGGAACAACAAGTTTCCTTCAACAGCATCTTTATGATGGCCGACTCCGGTGCGCGTGGTTCTGCAGCACAGATTCGTCAGCTGGCCGGTATGCGTGGCCTGATGGCTAAGCCAGATGGTTCCATCATTGAAACGCCAATCACTGCGAACTTCCGTGAAGGTCTGAACGTACTCCAGTACTTCATCTCCACGCACGGTGCTCGTAAAGGTCTGGCGGATACCGCATTGAAAACGGCTAACTCCGGTTATCTGACCCGTCGTCTGGTTGACGTGGCGCAGGATCTTGTTGTAACCGAAGACGACTGTGGGACTCACAACGGCATCATGATGACTCCGGTTATCGAAGGTGGTGACGTTAAAGAGCCACTGCGCGAACGCGTTCTGGGTCGTGTGACTGCAGAAGATGTCATCAAGCCGGGTACGGCTGACATCCTCGTACCACGCAACACCCTGCTGAACGAGAAGACGTGTGACCTGTTGGAAGAGAACTCTGTCGACAGCGTTAAAGTCCGTTCCGTAGTTAGCTGTGAAACCGACTTTGGTGTGTGTGCAAACTGCTATGGTCGCGACCTGGCACGTGGTCACATCATCAATAAAGGCGAAGCTATCGGCGTTATCGCGGCACAGTCAATCGGTGAGCCGGGTACACAGCTGACGATGCGTACGTTCCACATCGGTGGTGCGGCATCTCGTGCGGCTGCTGAATCCAGCATCCAGGTGAAAAACAAGGGTACGCTGAAGCTGAGCAATGTGAAGTTCGTTATGAACGCCGCAGGCAAGCTGGTGATTACCTCTCGTAACACCGAACTGAAGCTGATCGACGAATTCGGCCGTACTAAAGAAAGCTACAAAGTGCCTTACGGTTCTGTCATGGGCAAAGGTGACGGTGCAGAAGTTAACGGCGGCGAAACCGTTGCTAACTGGGATCCGCACACCATGCCAGTTATCACCGAAGTGAGTGGTTTCATCCGCTTCGCTGATATGGTTGACGGCCAGACCATTACACGCCAGACCGACGAACTGACCGGTTTGTCTTCTCTGGTTGTATTGGACAGCGCAGAGCGTACCGGTAGCGGTAAAGACCTGCGTCCGGCACTGAAAATCGTTGATGCTAAAGGCGACGACGTATTGATTCCAGGTACTGATATGCCTGCTCAATACTTCCTGCCAGGTAAAGCGATTGTGCAGCTGGAAGACGGCATTCAGATCGGTGCGGGTGATACCTTGGCGCGTATTCCTCAGGAATCCGGCGGTACCAAGGATATTACCGGTGGTCTGCCACGCGTTGCGGATCTGTTCGAAGCACGTCGTCCGAAAGAACCGGCAATCTTGGCTGAAATCAGCGGGATTATCTCGTTCGGTAAAGAGACCAAAGGCAAACGTCGCCTGGTAATCTCCCCACTGGACGGCAGCGACGCTTACGAAGAGATGATTCCAAAATGGCGTCAGCTCAACGTGTTTGAAGGCGAAGTTGTGGAGCGTGGCGACGTTGTTTCTGACGGCCCAGAGTCTCCGCACGACATTCTGCGTCTACGTGGTGTGCATGCGGTTACCCGCTACATCACCAACGAAGTGCAGGAAGTTTACCGTCTGCAAGGCGTTAAGATTAACGATAAACACATTGAAGTTATCGTTCGTCAGATGCTGCGTAAAGGTACCATCGTCAGCGCGGGCAGCACCGAGTTCCTGGAAGGCGAGCAGGCTGAAGTGTCACGCGTTAAGATTGCCAACCGTCAGCTTGCTGCTGAAGGCAAGATCGAGGCAACCTTCTCACGCGATCTGCTGGGTATCACCAAGGCTTCCTTGGCGACCGAGTCCTTCATCTCCGCAGCATCGTTCCAGGAAACGACGCGCGTTCTGACCGAAGCGGCAGTTGCCGGTAAGCGTGATGAACTGCGTGGCCTGAAAGAGAACGTTATCGTGGGCCGCCTGATTCCAGCCGGTACCGGTTACGCTTATCACCAGGACCGTATGCGCCGTAAAGCACAGGGTGAAGCGCCAGTTGTTCCGCAGGTCAGCGCGGAAGAAGCAACGGCTAACCTGGCTGAACTGCTGAACGCAGGCCTGGGCGGCAACAACGATTAATCGTTGAATATGCCGTGGTCCCGGCTTGCCGGGCCCTTGCCAGATAAACCGCTCCTTCGGGGGCGGTTTTTTTTTGCTTTTACAACATGCCGATGCGTTGTTCTGAGTGAAGAATCCTGGAGTTAACATGTAGAGGGCCCCGGAGTCACGCGGGAAAGTACCCGACGTGATCCGGGGGAGGAGTAAGGCGGAGCCGTTGAGAATATGAGGGCTCCGGCTGGCGCCGGGTTTGGCAGCCAGCATCGCCACTATAGCGAGACCCATTTCCTGTACCAGACGCATTGGCGGCATCTGCGCGGCGTTTCCACCCCTTTTCAGGCTGTGCTGCAAGGGTTGCTGGTTATTGCGGGCTTCGCCCCAAATATCCGTCCCAGTCTTTCCACACGGGTTGTAAACCGGCATCGCTGATGGCTTGTGCCACCTGTTGCGGTGTACGTCCATCATGAGGTTCAAACTGTTCCAATTCAGGCGCGACGTCGTCAGCATAACCACCGGGCTGGGTCTTGGATCCTGCGCTAACGCTGTTGATTGCTACCGGGATCATATGATCACGGAAGAACGGTGACTCACGCGTCGACAAGGACAGCTCTACATCAGGAGCGAATAGGCGAAAGGCGCAGATCAACTGTGCCAACTGCGGTTCGCTCATGATTGATGCCGGTTCGATACCCCCGGCACAGGGGCGTAGGCGTGGAAATGAAATGGAGTAACGACTCTGCCAGTAGGTTTGTTGCAGGTAGAACAGGTGCTCAGCCAACATATAGCAGTCGGTACGCCAACTGTTGGACAGCCCGATCAGAGCACCCAGGCCGATCTTGTCGATCCCGGCTCGGCCCAAGCGATCCGGCGTGGCCAACCGCCAATGAAAGTCCTGCTTCTGGCCGCGCAGATGATGCTGCAGGTAGGTCGCGGGATGGTAGGTTTCCTGGTAAACCAAGACGCCATCCAGCCCCAGAGCTTTCAACTCGGCATACTCTTCCTGTTCCAACGGTTGCACCTCCATCATCAGCGAGCTGAAATGGCGGCGGATCGCCGGAATATGTTGCCGGAAATAGTCCATGCCAACTTTGGTCTGGTGTTCGCCGGTGACCAACAGTAAATGCTCAAAACCCAGTGCTTTGATGGCCAAACATTCACGTTCTATTTCCGCAGCATCTAACGTTTTACGTTTGATGCGATTGCTCATCGAAAAACCACAGTAGGTACAGTCATTGGCGCACAGGTTGGACAAGTAAAGTGGCACATAGAAGCTGACCACGTTGCCAAAGCGTTGGCGGGTCAACTGTTGTGCGCGTTGCGCCAGCGGTTCCAGATACGCTGCGGCAGCGGGGGAGATCAGCGCCATAAAATCTTCGCGTGTCAGTCTGTCCGCATTCAGCGCATGTTCCACGTCGCGTGCGGTTTTACTGTGGATGTGTAAGGTGATGTCGTCCCAATCCAACTGCTGCCAGCGGTGACTGAAGTCATTGGTCATCACAATGCCACCCCAGTCTGACTGAGAAAAGCAGTCAATGGGCTGGAAGCTACCGCATTGCGCTGGCTGCTGCCGAGTCCGGCAAGACGTGCCAATTCACCGGCTTCCAGCGCCAGACGGAATGCCCGAGCCATTTGTACCGGATCGCGTGCTACGGCGATAGCGGTATTGACCAGCACGGCATCGGCACCCAGCTCCATGGCTTCTAACGCATGGCTTGGCGCACCGATACCGGCGTCGATCACTACCGGCACCTTTGCTTGTTCGATAATGATCTCCAGGAAATCACGGGTTCTCAGCCCCCGGTTAGAACCAATCGGCGCACCGAGTGGCATGACTGCCGCGCAACCGGCCTCTTCGAGACGTTTGCATAACACCGGATCGGCGCCGCAGTAGGGCAGAACGACAAAGCCGTCTTTCACCAGCGTTTCCGCCGCCTTCAGGGTCTCAATCGGATCCGGCAGCAGGTATTTCACATCGGGGTGAATTTCCAACTTTACCCAATGTGTGCCAAGGGCTTCACGTGCCAGTCGGGCGGCGAACACCGCCTCGGCGGCCGTTTTTGCGCCGGAGGTATTCGGCAGCAGGCGAACCCCCAGTTGCTGCAGCGGCGCCAGAATGGCGTCGTTGCCGCCGCGTAGGTCAACGCGCTTCATGGCCATGGTCACTAACTGGGAACCAGAGGCCTGTAAGGCGTCCAACATCAGCGCAGGGGTGGCGAACTTTCCGGTGCCGGTAAACAGGCGTGAAGTAAAAGTGGTATCGGCGATTTTCAACATGTCAGCCTCCCGCGATAGCTTGAAACAGCAAGATGTCATCACCGTCCTGCACCAGGTGGTTGACCCAGTCGGCACGCGGGATGATGGTTTGGTTGATAGCCAGCGCGGTGCCCGGCTGGTGGCGTTCCAACTGCTTGAGCAGTGCGTCGACGCTCAGTGGCTGCGCTAATTCTAACGGCTGGTCATTAAGCCGGATCTTCATGCTGCCCCTCCGCATGCCGCACAGGTGCTGGCCTGGCTGAGTTGCAGTGTGCTCCAGCTTTGTTGTTTTCCGTCGAAGAGCCGCAGTTTGCCGCTGATGGCGGAAGGCATTCCCGCCAACATTTTTATCGCTTCCAGGGCTTGCAGCGTACCCATGACGCCGACCACCGGACCGAGTACACCCGCGGTGCGGCAGTTGCGCTGGGGTTCGGTGTGTTCCGGATACAAGCAGGCGTAGCAGCCGTGGGCATAGGGCGGCTCAATAACCAACAACTGGCCGCTGAACCCCACGGCACTCCCGCTGATCAGCGGTTTACCGGCCTTGATGCAGGCGGCATTCACCGCATGGCGAGTTTCCATGTTATCGCTGCAATCCAAAATCAAATCAGCGCGTTCTACGGCATGCTTCAATGCTTCGCCCTGCAGACGCTGTTCCATCGCGAGGGTTTCTATCATCGGGTTTAATGCCTGTAGCTGACGTTGCGCCAGGCAGGCTTTGCTTTTTGAAACATCGGTGCTGCGATACAGAATTTGACGTTGCAGATTGGTGATGTGCAACTGATCGTCATCTGCTAACAACAAGGTACCCACACCGGCGGCGGCTAAATAGAGTGAGGCGGGGGAGCCTAAGCCTCCTAATCCGACAATCAGCACCGTCGAACGTTTTAGCTTCTCCTGGCCTTCTGGGCCGATATCCTCCAGCAGCAATTGACGGCTGTAGCGCAGGAACTCTTGATCGTTCAACATGGTATTACTCCTTGCCTTCGATCAGTTGCAGCAATTCTGAGGTGGCTGCTCGCCAGTCTGCGGCCTGGGTAATTGCGCTGACGACGGCCACGCTGCCAACGCCACAATCGAGTACGGCGGCTACGCGATCAATGCTGATCCCGCCGATCGCTACCGTCGGGTAATCATTCAACCCGGAGATATGGCGTCTCAGTTCGACTAACCCCTGGGGGGCGGAAGGCATATCTTTGGTTTGCGTCGGGAAAATATGCCCCAGCGCAATATAAGACGGCTTTACCGCAATGGCGCGGGCCAGCTCGGCATCGTCGTGGGTGGAAACGCCCAAACGCAATCCGGCACGGTGAATAGCCGCCAGATCGGTGGTATCCAGGTCTTCCTGACCGAGATGTACGCCATAGGCACCGTGTTTAATCGCCAACTGCCAGTAGTCATTGATGAACAGCCGGGCGTTATACCTTTTACCGAGGGCAATGGCTGCGGCAATATCCTCTTCGACTTGCTCTTCCGGCAGATCCTTAATGCGCAGTTGAATCGTGGTGACGCCTGCTTCTAATAGGCGGGCAATCCATTCAACGCTGTCGACAACCGGGTATAGCCCCAACTTGTGCGGTGTAGCGGGGAAAGGTGTGTTGATATCAGTCATTGCTCAGTTCCTCCTGCAGGTTACCGGCGCTGTGGTAGAGCTCGCTGCCGCGTGATCGGAACTCGGCTGACATTTTTTCCATCCCGATTACCTGCACCTCTACCGGTTTGGCGGCTTCCTGGGCTGCGGCATAGTCGCGAACTTCCTGCGAGATTTTCATCGAGCAGAATTTCGGCCCGCACATGGAACAGAAATGGGCAATTTTGCCGGATTCCTGCGGCAGCGTTTCATCGTGATAAGCACGTGCGGTGGCCGGATCGAGTGCGAGATTGAATTGATCTTCCCAGCGGAATTCGAAGCGTGCTTTTGACATGGCGTTATCGCGGATCTGTGCGCCGGGGTGGCCTTTGGCCAGATCCGCCGCGTGGGCAGCAATCTTATAGGTGATCAGGCCCTGTTTGACGTCTTCTTTGTTCGGCAGGCCGAGGTGTTCCTTCGGCGTGACATAGCAGAGCATGGCGCAGCCGAACCAGCCAATCATGGCGGCCCCGATACCGGAGGTGAAATGGTCATAACCTGGTGCGATGTCGGTGGTCAGCGGACCGAGGGTGTAGAACGGCGCTTCGTGGCAGTGCTCCAACTCTTCGGTCATGTTGCGGCGGATCATCTGCATCGGCACGTGGCCTGGGCCTTCGATCATTACCTGCACGTCATATTCCCAGGCAATTTTGGTCAGTTCACCCAAGGTGTGCAGTTCGGCGAACTGAGCCTCGTCGTTGGCATCCTGAATTGAGCCTGGGCGTAGCCCGTCACCGAGTGACAGTGAGACGTCATAGGCGGCGCAGATTTCACAGATTTCGCGGAAGTGCTGATACAGGAAGTTTTCCTGATGATGGGACAGGCACCACTTGGCCATGATCGAACCACCACGGGAGACAATACCGGTCAGGCGTTTCGCGGTCATGGGGACGTAGCGCAGCAGTACACCCGCATGGATGGTGAAGTAGTCGACGCCTTGTTCCGCTTGTTCCAGCAGCGTATCGCGGAACATTTCCCAGGTCAGGTTTTCCGCGACCCCGTTGACCTTCTCCAAAGCCTGGTAAATAGGCACTGTGCCGATCGGTACCGGACTATTACGTAAGATCCATTCGCGCGTTTCGTGGATATATCGACCGGTGGATAAATCCATCACGGTGTCCGCACCCCAGCGGGTGGACCACACCAGTTTCTCGACTTCTTCCTCGATCGAAGAAGTTACGGCTGAATTCCCGATATTGGCGTTGACCTTCACCAGGAAGTTGCGGCCGATGATCATCGGTTCGGATTCAGGGTGGTTAATATTGGCAGGGATGATGGCGCGACCTGCAGCGACCTCTTGCCGGACAAATTCCGGTGTGATGTTTTCCGGCAGGTTGGCGCCCCAGCTTTGCCCCGGGTGCTGGTGGCGTAATACTTCGCCGCGGATACGTTCACGGCCCATATTTTCGCGGATGGCGATAAATTCCATTTCTGGTGTGACAGTACCGGCACGTGCGTAGTGCAACTGGGTGACGCATTTGCCGGGTTGCGCCTTGCGTGGCTGCGGGAGATGTTCAAAACGCAGGTGATCCAGACCCTCATCCGCCAAACGCTGCTGGGTAAACCCTGAACTCACGTTGTTGAGGGTTTCGGTATCGCCACGTTCGGCGATCCATTCCGCGCGTAGCTTTGTCAGGCCGCTATGCACGTTGAGTTCTGACAGCGGATCGCCGTAAGGGCCGGCGGTGTCATACACCGGAATAGCCTCGTTCTGTTCGTACTGTGGGTTATCTTTGTCGCCACCAATCAGCGTCGGGCTAAGTTGAATTTCACGCATCGGTACCTGCAGGTCGCTACGTGAGCCCTGCAAATAAATACGGCGTGAGTTGGGAAATGAAACGCCCTGAAGAGTCTCAATAAACTGCTGGGCTTCTTCGCGTTGCTCTTTACGGGCACGAGGTTTCTTAACGTTAGACATAGCAAGTTCCTACCAGTGTGTTGGGTTGGGAAAGTTGCTTGTCTGGAGCTCGGAGGGAGTAATGATGCTGGCCAGCAGGACGGGATTGTCCCAAATTGGGGCACCTGCCTATGGCGATAGATTACTCTTGTTCCCTTCGCGGGTATTAACCCGATCAGGTTCCGCGGATCCCGAATTAACGGTCTCAGCCTGGCCAATTTGATGAACAAATCAGGCGCTAGGCACTCCGACAAGATGCCCCCCAGTATAGGAGGGATAATAAAAAACACTACAAAATTTTAACGGGTCTGATCCAAGGGGGCGTCCGTCAGGGCTTGTTGCCAGGCTTCAGCTGCCAATTGGATCAACTTATCTTCCAGGGTAAAACGTGCTGCCAGCGTTTCACCGATATTTGACAACGCCTGATGGAATTCCAGACACACATCCTGATCAATATCTACTTCGGTATAGCGATCGTGGAAGGCCATGATCTGCTCTGTATTGGCCCAGAGCTTGGGGTAGATGTTAACTGCCAGAGACATTTTGGGACTGGATGCGCCTTCCACTTGTTTGATAATTCTGTCATAGATATGGAAATGACCGGCAGAGAGATAATCCACCAGATTATGGCAAAAGTTCTCCAGCGCTTTTTCATTCAGCGGCGTATGCTTTTCTTTATTCGGTTTGATGCCCACGAGGGTGCAATAGGCGACCAGCAATTGCTTGCGAGCCTGAAGCCATTGATCAACTAATTCATTACTACCACCAACGCGCTGAGTCAGGCTTTCCAAACGGTTGAGCATGTTTGACTCCGTAAGTAATAAAACGTAACAGTAAGTTATTAAAATGTAACAAGGCCGATTTGTAGAGTGCCAGTGAAGCTGAGGTTGTGCAACAACGATATGGAACTTGCATTAACAGGTAATGAAAATGGCTGGTGGATCGTCAGCCATGAAAGCAAACTTTGGTTACCGAACGGTGAACTGCCGTGCGGTTCTGCGGCATCATTCTCCCTGCAAGGGCGAATGGCACGCGCTATTGGCGAATGGGAAGGGCTGCCGGTCTGGTTGGTACGGCATGCAATGCCGCAGGAAATGGGCTCGGTACGCCAACTGCTTGAACTCGATCGCGGGTTGTTTCAACTCGCAGGGCGCGGCGTGCAACTGGCCGATTTTTACCGTTCTCATCGTTACTGCGGTTACTGCGGCCATGAGATGCACCTCAGCCGTACCGAAAGCGCCTGCCTGTGCAACCATTGCCGGGAGCGTTACTACCCGCAGATAGCCCCTTGCGTGATTGTTGCCATTCGGCGCGATGATGAGATCTTGTTGGCACAACACGTGCGGCATCGCGGTGGTATTCATACCGTACTGGCGGGCTTTGTTGAGGTTGGCGAAACGCTCGAGCAGGCGGCAGCCCGTGAGGTCATGGAGGAAAGTAATATTGAAATCAAAAACCTGCGTTATGTCACTTCGCAACCCTGGCCGTTCCCGCATTCGCTGATGATGGCCTTTATGGCCGATTACCACCGGGGTGAGCTCCGTCACGACCCCAAAGAACTGTTGAATGCCGGCTGGTACCGCTACGATCAGTTGCCACTGTTGCCACCGCCCGGTACCGTGGCGCGCCGTCTGATAGAGGACACCGTAGCCTTATGCCGTGAGCAATAAATCGCTACAATACCGGCAGATGAATAAGGGAGCCCCATAATGAATGAGTTGAAGAACGATCGTTACCTGCGCGCACTGCTACGTCAGCCGGTGGATGTGACCCCTGTATGGATGATGCGTCAGGCCGGTCGTTATTTGCCGGAGTACAAGGCCACCCGTGCTCAGGCCGGTGATTTCATGTCGCTGTGCAAGAATGCGGAACTGGCCTGTGAGGTTACGCTGCAGCCACTGCGCCGTTTTCCACTGGATGCTGCCATTCTGTTCTCCGACATCCTCACCATTCCCGACGCTATGGGGCTCGGTTTGTATTTTGAAACCGGCGAAGGCCCACGTTTTTCCTCGCCGATTACCTGCCGTGCTGATGTGGATAAACTGCCTGCGTTCGATCCGGAAGTGGAGTTGGGTTATGTCATGAACGCAGTGCGCACTATCCGTCGTGAGTTGAAAGGTGAAGTACCGCTGATTGGCTTCTCTGGCAGCCCGTGGACGCTGGCAACGTATATGGTGGAAGGCGGTAGCAGTAAGGCCTTTACCAAACTGAAAAAGATGATGTACGCCGAGCCAGCCACGTTACATTTGCTGCTGGATAAGCTGGCGGACAGTGTCATTTTGTATCTCAATGCCCAAATTAAAGCCGGTGCACAGTCTGTGATGGTATTCGATACCTGGGGCGGGGTGCTGACGGGGCGTGATTACCGTGAGTTCTCGCTGCACTACATGCATAAAATTGTCGACGGCTTGCTGCGTGAAAATGACGGCCGGCGCGTACCTGTCACGTTGTTCACCAAAGGCGGTGGTCAGTGGTTGGAAGCCATGGCGGCCACGGGTTGTGATGCCTTGGGCCTTGACTGGACGACAGACATCGCTGATGCACGCCGCCGCGTAGGGGATAAAGTAGCACTGCAGGGCAATATGGATCCTTCCATGCTGTATGCGTCGCCTGAGCGTATCGGTCAGGAAGTGGAAACTATTTTGGCGGGCTTTGGCCAGGGTGAAGGACATGTGTTCAATTTAGGCCACGGTATTCACTTGGACGTGCCACCGGAAAACGCCGGTGCGTTCATTGAAGCAGTCCACGCGCAATCAGGGAAATACCATCGTTAAGGAACTGACGTGATTGATACTCAAACCCTGCGTGCAGAGCAACTGCTGCGCGCCTCCGAAGTCATTCGCCAGGATGATTTTTTGGTCGACCCTCCGGCCTTTGTCGCCGGGGCCGACGTGGGCTTTGAGCAGGAGGGGGCGGTGACTCGTGCAGCTATCGCCATCCTGCGCTATCCGTCACTGGAGCTGGTTGAATACCAAGTGGCCCGTGTGGCTACCACCATGCCTTATATCCCCGGTTTTTTATCGTTCCGTGAATATCCCGCGTTGCTTGCCGCCTGGGAGCAATTGCATCAGAAGCCAGACCTGGTTTTTGTCGACGGCCATGGGATCTCGCACCCGCGCCGTTTGGGTGTTGCCAGCCATTTTGGCCTGTTGGTCAACGTGCCAACCATCGGTGTCGCTAAAAAGCGCCTGTGCGGTAAATTTGCTCCCTTGGATGCCGCAGCCGGAGCGTTGGCACCGCTGGAGGACAACGGTGAGCAGCTTGGTTGGGTGTGGCGTAGTAAAGCACGCTGTAACCCGCTGTTTATTTCCACTGGCCACCGCGTTGGGGCCGACACTGCACTAGACTGGGTTCAACGTTGTATGGCCGGTTACCGTTTGCCGGAACCCACTCGCTGGGCCGATGCCATCGCCTCGCGCCGACCGGCCTTCCAGCGCTGGTTGCAGCAGCATCCAGAGATGCCGCAATGACCGATTTCGGTTACACTGCGGCGCAGATAACGCGTAAGAGAGTGAATAATGCTACGTAACCCGATTCATTTACGTCTGGAAAAACTTGAAAGCTGGCAACATTTGACCTTTATGGCCAGTTTGTGCGAGCGTATGTACCCGAATTACCAGATGTTCTGCCTGCAAACCGAGTTCGGCGATCCGGCGATTTACCGTCGCATTCTGGATTTGGTGTGGGAAACGCTGGTGGTCAAGGACGCCAAGGTCAACTTTGACAACCAACTGGAGAAGTTGGAAGAGGCGATCCCTTCGGCAGAAGATTACGATCTTTACGGTGTTTACCCGGCGATTGACGCCTGTATTGCATTAGGGGAACTGATCCATTCGCGACTCAGCGGGGAGACGCTAGAGCACGCCATCGCCATCAGTGAAACGTCAATTCGCACTGTGGCGATGCTGGAAATGACTCAAGCCGGTAAAGAAATGACCGACGATGAGCTCAAGGTTTTGCCTGCGGTAGAGGAAGAATGGGACATCCAATGGGAAATTTTCCGCCTGTTGGCTGACTGTGAAGAGCGTGATATAGAGCTGATCAAAGGGTTGCGTTCTGACCTGCGAGAGGCGGCGGTAAGTAATATCGGGATAAATTTAACGCAATAAGGCAAGAAAACGTGATTTAACGCCTGATTTGTCATGCCTTAAGGCTTCACATCCGCACCCTGTCTGGTCTACATTTGGGGGGCGTAAAAAAAGTGGCTATCGGTGCGTGTATGCAGGGAGTGCTGTCCATCGGCATATCCGTCGCACTCGATGCTTTGCAAACGATAAACACACTGTAAGGATAACTTATGAACAAGACTCAACTGATTGATGTAATCGCGGACAAGGCTGACCTTTCCAAAGCACAAGCTAAGCTGGCTCTGGAATCTACCCTGGCTGCTATTACTGAGTCTCTGAAAGAAGGTGATGCAGTACAATTGGTTGGTTTCGGTACTTTCAAGGTAAACCACCGCAACGAGCGCACTGGTCGTAACCCGCAGACTGGTAAAGAAATCAAAATCGCAGCTGCTAACGTGCCTGCGTTCGTTTCTGGTAAAGCACTGAAAGACGCAGTTAAGTAATACTGCGTGTTCGTGAAAAGATTAAACAGGGGGGCAATCGCGCCCCTTTTGTTTATCCGACAGGCGCTTATGGTCATTGGCATTGCCGGTGGCCTGAGCGCCTGCAGCAGTCATTCCGATCTTCCTGCCTTTAGTGCCAGCGGTTATGTTGCCGATCAGGGTGTTGTCCGGCTGTGGCGTAAAGACGACGATCAGCATCGCCCAGTGGTGTTGATGAGCGTCTATAGCCCTTATCGTGGCCCGGGTACAGTCACCACGCTTTACGAATATCAAAATGGCACGCTGCGCCAGATTAAGCGTACCGACGCTGATGGCGATCGCGACTCTATCCAATTGCGCTTTGCCGATGACGGTAGCGTGAGCTTTATGCAGCGCCAACTGGCCACGCGGCGTGAACCACTGACCACAGACGAAATCGCGTTGTATCAGTATCAGGCGCGACGAGTGCTTGAAGTCAGCAATGCGCTGCGCGCCGGTAAGGTGAAACTGCTGCAGGGGCATTGGCAGCAGGGCGTAGTACAAACGTGCGATGGACAAACGCTAAAACCGGGGCTCGATGGCAGTGCCGAAGCATGGATTGCGCGACGTGCCAGCAACAGCAGTCAGCCGGTGAATATAGCTTGGTTGGAAGCGCCGGAAGGGAGTGAGTTGTTGCTGGTGGCAAACGATGATTTTTGTCGTTGGGAACCGAAAGAAGACCAGCTATAAAAAAGGCCCCGCATTGCGGAGCCCAAGAGATTTTCAGCGTTCAGATCATTTGCCGCGTGCAATCGCGCGATAGCCAATGTCTTTACGGCAGAAACTGCCCGGCCACTGAATACCCTCCGCCAGCTGATAAGCACGTTGTTGTGCTTGCGCTACCGTTTCACCGAGTGCGGTTACGCACAGTACACGCCCACCACTGGTCACCACGTCATTGTCCTGCATGCGAGTACCTGCATGGAACACCTTACCGTCGGCGCTTTCCTGTTGCGGCAGACCTTGAATAACATCACCATTGTTGTAATCACCTGGGTAACCACCGGCGGCCAGCACTACGCCTAGCGCAGGGCGTTCGTCCCATTCAGACGTTTTCTCATCCAGCTTGCCTTCCGCACCGGCCAGACACAGCTCAACCAGATCGGAACGCAGACGCAACATAATCGGTTGGGTTTCTGGATCGCCAAAGCGGCAGTTGAATTCAATTACCTTAGGCTGACCGTCGGCAGAGATCATCAGACCCGCATACAGGAAGCCAACGTAGGTATTGCCTTCCGCTGCCATGCCGCGTACGGTTGGCCAAATAACCTGGTCCATGGCGCGCTGGTGGATCTCATCAGTGACGACAGGTGCCGGGGAGTAGGCCCCCATACCACCGGTATTGGGGCCAGTATCGCCGTCGCCGACGCGCTTATGATCCTGGCTGGTAGCCATAGGCACCACGTTCTCACCGTCGACCATCACGATAAAGCTGGCCTCTTCACCGTCGAGGAACTCTTCGACCACGATGCGGTGGCCCGCATCGCCAAATGCGTTCCCGGCGAGCATGTCCTGTACCGCGTCCTCTGCTTCCTGCAGCGTCATGGCAACGATCACGCCTTTGCCAGCAGCCAGGCCATCGGCCTTGATGACGATAGGGGCACCTTTGCTGCGTATGTAGGCTAGCGCTGGCTCAACCTCGGTAAAGTTCTGGTACTCGGCGCTTGGGATATTATGGCGGGCCAGAAAATCTTTGGTGAAGGCTTTGGAGCCTTCTAATTGTGCTGCAGCTTGGGACGGTCCAAAGATTTTCAGACCGGCGGCTTGGAAAGCATCAACCACGCCAATCACCAGCGGTGCTTCCGGCCCGACAATGGTGAGACCGATATCGTGGCTCTGGGCAAAGGCAAGCAGGGCCGGGATATCGGTAGCGGAGATCGCGACGTTCTCCAAATTGCTTTCCAGAGCGGTACCGGCGTTACCCGGTGCAACATAGACTTTATCTGCTAAGGGTGACTGAGCGGCTTTCCAGGCAAGTGCGTGTTCACGCCCACCGTTGCCGATAATCAAAATATTCATCAGGTGCTCCACGCTAAGCGTGCGCCGTCGCGCACGCGGCAAAAGGGATTAATGGCGGAAGTGGCGCATGTCGGTAAAGATCATCGCGATACCGTGCTCGTTGGCAGCGGCAATCACTTCATCATCACGGATCGAACCGCCTGGTTGGATCACGCAACGGATGCCCACGGCTGCAGCAGCATCAATGCCATCGCGGAACGGGAAGAAAGCGTCAGATGCCATCGCGGATCCTTTGACTTCCAGACCTTCGTCAGCGGCTTTGATCCCGGCGATCTTGGCTGAGTAAACACGGCTCATCTGGCCGGCACCTATGCCGATCGTCATGTTGTCACGGGCATAAACGATAGCGTTGGATTTCACAAACTTGGCGACTTTCCAGCAGAACAACGCATCTTGCAGTTCTTGCGCCGTTGGCTGGCGTTCGGATACCACGCGCAGATCGCTTTCACTGACCATGCCCAAATCGCGATCTTGCACCAGCAGGCCACCGTTGACACGTTTGAAGTCGAGAGCGGCAACGCGTTGTTGCCATTGACCACAGGCCAGGACGCGGACGTTTTGTTTTGCAGCCAGCAGTGAGCGGGCTTCCTGACTGATGCTTGGCGCGATAATCACTTCTACAAATTGACGGCTGATAATGGCTTGCGCGGTAGCGGCGTCCAGTTCGCGGTTAAAAGCAATGATGCCGCCGAAAGCAGAGGTAGGGTCGGTTTGATAGGCGCGTTCATAGGCCGCCAGAATATCGTCGCCGATTGCTACGCCACATGGGTTGGCGTGCTTGACGATCACGCAGGCGGGCTCGGCAAACTCTTTCACGCACTCCAGTGCGGCATCGGTATCGGCGATGTTGTTGTAGGACAGCGCTTTACCTTGTAGCTGTTCCGCGGTAGCGACAGAGGCTTCCTGAACGTTCTCTTCTATATAGAAGGCAGCTTGCTGGTGGCTGTTTTCACCGTAACGCATATCCTGCTTCTTAATATAGTTGAGGTTGAGCGTCCGAGGGAAACGGCCGGAAGGCTGCTCGGTATCACCGTGGTAGGCCGGAACCAGTGCGCCGAAGTAGTTGGCAATCATACTGTCGTAGGCAGCGGTGTGTTCGAAGGCTTTAATCGCCAGATCAAAACGGGTGGCGTATTGCAGCGAACCGTCGTTGTTATCCATCTCGGTAATAATAGCGGCGTAGTCGCTGCTCTTTACTACGATGGCGACATCTTTATGGTTCTTGGCCGCGGAGCGCACCATGGTTGGCCCGCCGATGTCGATGTTCTCGACAGCGTCCTCCAGTGAACAGTTCGGACGAGCGACTGTCTGGGCGAACGGATACAGGTTTACTACCACCATATCGATCGGCTTGATGTCATGCTGGCTCATGATGGCATCGTCCTGGCCGCGGCGGCCAAGAATGCCGCCGTGTACTTTGGGGTGCAGAGTCTTTACTCGTCCGTCCATCATTTCCGGGAAGCCGGTGTAGTCGGAAACTTCGGTAACAGGCAGGCCGGCATCTGCCAGTAGGCGGGCAGTACCACCGGTGGAGAGCAATTCAACGCCACGCTGGGAAAGCGCTTCGGCGAATTCAACGATTCCGGCTTTATCAGAGACGCTGAGCAGGGCCCGGCGGATTGGACGAGGTTGTTGCATGGTTTTATCCCTTGGCTTTGAAGTCGCAATAAAAGAGCGTTACGTGAATTTCCACCTTCTTCTCTCTATAAAGAAAGGTTTTTCTCTATATAAAGGGGCAAGCAGGCACAGATTCAGGTAACGCCCCCATTAAAAGGGGAGCGTTTCGTCGCGGGGAATTGTAGCGAAAACGTTTGCGTGGCGCTCGTAAATTTTCCGTTCAAATGCGTTCTGTGGATAAGTTTGTGTACAACAAGGTATAAGGAGGGGTTTTGCTGTGGAATGCAGCAAACGATCGTTTTTGTCGAAAATACCTATTGCGGCCTGCTGAGAACTCCCTATAATGCGCCTCCATCGACACGGAACATGTGAACAACTTCGCAGAGTCTCCGGGGTTCGAAGAGAAAAAATCCTGAAATTTAGGGGTTGACTCTGAAAGAGGAAAGCGTATTATACGC
>NZ_JBXWLA010000030.1:0-34214 GCF_058191755.1 Serratia sp. CoH_122_TC_1 | reverse complement strand
GGTCGTTAGCTCAGTTGGTAGAGCAGTTGACTTTTAATCAATTGGTCGCAGGTTCGAATCCCGCACGACCCACCAATACAGAAAAAAGCGCCTTTGGGCGCTTTTTTCGCATCTGTCGTTCGGCCCCCCCATTACCTTTTCCCTCCTTGCTAAGCCCATGAAAAAAGCGCTGCAAGCAGCGCCCTATGGTCATAAATAATTCGAGTTGCAGAAAGGCGACAAGAGCGAGACAAATCGGCTTTAGCTGATTCGGGTGAACGCTTGCAGTTAACGCCCCTGCAGCTTGAAGTATGACGGATATATCAGGCCGCCAGCGTCGCCCCGCCATCAATCACAATATCCTGCATGGTGATATGACCGGCACGATCGGAAGCCAGGAACAAAATCGCATCGGCGATTTCCTGCGGCTGAGCTATTTTCCCCAACGGAATGCCCAGTTTGAACTGTTCCGGGAAACCATTAATCGTTTTCTGCTCACCCGTTTCGTCCTGCCACATACCACGCTGCATTGGCGTATTGGTTGAACCCGGCGAAACCAGGTTGCTGCGAACGCCATAAGGGGCCATTTCCAACCCTACGGTCTGGCACAGGCTACGCAATGCCGCCTTGGAGGCACAGTAGGCCGCCATGCCGACACGCGGCACATGGGCTGCGTTGGACGCCACACTGACAATCGCACCACGCCGTTGACGGCGGAACACCGGCAAGGCATGGCGGAACATATTGAATGCCCCACCCGCATTGACAGCCAGACAAGCCAGCCAATCTGCAGCGCTGGTTTCATCCGTCAGCCCCATACGCAGAATACCCGCCCCATTCACCAGCACGTCTAATTCACCCTGCTCAGCCAACAAACGTCCGCACACAAGATCGACAGCATCACTGTCGGCGATATCCAGTACTTCGGTACGGAAGGCATATTCCGGCTCGCCAAAGTGCTTATCAAAACCAATCACCTCGGCACCGGCCCGCATAAAGGCTAACGCCGTTTCCAAACCAATCCCGGCCCCTGCACCAGTGACCCAGACGCGTTTACCTGCAAAATCGCCCGGTTGCGCCATCAGGCTTTCCCCTCTGACAACAGCGCCCACCAGCCATCAATGCTCGGGTTCTTGGCCAGGGCGATAAAATCGATTTCGCCACGGATTTTACGCCAGCGCGCGGCAAGCTCCATAATGCGCACCGAATCCAAACCGTAGTCGATCAGGTTTTCGTCGTCACCCATGTCCTCGCTGTCTTCGTCGAGGAAAGGCATGATTTGCTGACGCAGTGCCGCCTTACTGGCGATACCTGGCAACAGTTCGGCGGTCGTTACCACACGGCCACAACGGCCTGCGGTATAGCGCAACGCCATCAGATGCTCTTCACGAGAGAAGTCGGCCAGGCCGTCAGCCACCATAAACGGCTGAATATTGCGCATGAAGGCATCAATCGCCGTGGTCATACAACCGATATGCGCGTACACACCGCAGATAATCAACTGATCGCGGCCTGATTCCTGCAGAATGTCCTGCAATGGTGAGCGGTGGAAAGCACTGTAGCGCCACTTCACCAATACAGTATCGTCGTCTTCCGGCGCCAACGCGGCAACCACCGCCTGCTGTTCCGGATGTTTATTCAAACCCGGTCCCCACATGTCATTGAGCAAAGCGCGATCTTCATCGCTTTGCTGGTTCGGTTGGGCGGTATAGAACACCGGGATACCCTGTGACTTGCAGTAACGGCGCAGGTTGGCAATGTTCTCCACCACCTGTTTGATCAACGGGCTGTCTTCGCCCCAGAAATTCAGAAAATACTGCTGCATGTCGTGGATCAGCAGTGCAGCGCGCTGCGGTTCCACCGCCCAGGTCACTTTGTTGGTTGGCAGCTCAGCCTGAGTCGGCAACGCGTAATCATTAAGTTTTGGAATGGCCATGACTTATTCTCCCTGGACCAGAGTCAGTTGTTGCGCTTCCAGGCGTTGGCGCAACAGTTTTTTATCCACTTTGCCAACCGGGGTGAGCGGCAGCGTATCAACCTGTATAAAACGGTCGGGTAATTTGAATTCGGCCACGCCCTCGGCGCGTAAATGGCGACGCAGCACGACCGGTTTCAGTGCCGTGGTGGCGATAATATAGGCGCAGCTTTTTTCGCCCATCAGCTCATCCGGCATCGATACCAGCGCCGCATTGATCACTTCCGGATGACGCAACAGCAGATTTTCGATTTCCTCGGCGGCGATCTTTTCCCCGCCGCGGTTGATCTGATCTTTCTGTCGCCCTTCAACCTTCACATAGCCGTCTTCAGTCAGGCTGATCAGATCGCCGGAACAGTAAAACCCGTCGTGATCAAAAGCCGCCGCGTTATGCTCCGGGCTTTGGTAATAACCGCGGAAGGTATAGGGCCCGCGGGTCATGAGACGCCCGGTTTCCCCTACCGGCAGCGGGTTGCCATCATCATCGGCCACCCATAACTCGTCATCCGGTGACATTGGGCAGCCCTGGGTCGTCAGAATATGCCGGTCGTCATCATCCAGCCGGGTGTAATTCACCAGGCCTTCAGCCATACCGAACACCTGCTGTAACTGACAGCCGATTTCCGCAGGAATACGCGCCGCCAGCGTTTCCCCCAGCTTGGCACCGCCCACCTGCAGCAGCTTAAGGCTGGTCAGTTGTTGGCAACCGCCCCACTCTTCAATAGCCTGCAGCCACAGCGTCACCGCCGGTGGTACGAGCGCCGTCACATTAATCTGATGCTGTTCGATCAGTCGGAAGCATTGTCCGGCATCGGGATCGCTGGCAAACACCACCAACCCGGCACCATAGAAAACCCCCAGGACACCCGGCGAGCTCATTGGGTAGTTATGCGCAACCGGCAATGCGCACAGGTAGCGAGTATCCACGTCGAAATGACAGATCTCCACGCTACGGCGGATGCTGTAGTAGTAATCATTGTGGGTGCGTGGAATGAGCTTTGGCGTCCCGGTACTGCCACCAGACAGTTGGAAAAATGCCACCTGGTCCGCCGGGGTTGGCGCAGCAACAAAATCACCGCTGTCCTCTTCCAGCCAGGCTGACAGTGACAGTTCGCCCCCCTCCTGGCTACGCAACCCCACCACACGCAAGGAAGGATGCTCGGCACGGAACGCCGTCAGGAATTCGTCGTTACCAAACAGAGCATGCTGACGGTCGGCAATCAGTAATGCCGGTTTGATCTGCGCAGCATATGCATTTAGCTCGTTGCGTTGATGACTGAACAATGCGTTTACGGGCACAACACCCATTTTCAGCAACGCAAAAAACGTCACATAGAACTCGACCACGTTACCCAGCTGTACCAACGCGGTATCACCGCTTTGCATGCCCCGGCGCTGAAGGGCGGCAGCCAGCCGATCGGAAAGCTGGTTAAGCTGGCGATAGCTCAGGCTACGCTGTGGGTCGATCAACGCGATGGCGTCATTTTTGGCCTGACGAGTGGCGATGTCGGTCAAGGGCCGATCGGTCCAATATCCGCGTTCACGATAACGACGGGCTAAATCATCAGGCCAGGGGGTAAAAGCAATACTCATGGGAATGTCTATCCTTGGTTCAGGCCAAACGCCCGCGAAATGGTACTGAGTTTGGTGCCGGTTTCATGCCATTCAGATTCCGGCGAAGAGTCTTGCACTATGCCGGCACCGGCAAACAGTCGCACCTGGTTGCCCTGCACCGTGCCGCAACGAATCGTGACCACCCACTCACCGTTACCTTCAGCATCACACCAGCCGACAATCCCGCCAAACAGGCCGCGATCAAAGGGTTCAAGTTGTTTAATCACCTGGTGTGCCAATGCCGTCGGCGTACCGCACAGCGCAGGCGTCGGGTGCAGCAGGCAGGCCAGCGAGAGCGCATTCTCCGCACGGCTGGTTGCCTCACCGTCGATCGGTGTGGACAGGTGCCACAGCGTGGTGGTGCTCAATAATTCTGGCGTGGTTGGGATATTCAGATAGCTGCAGCGTTCTGTCAGCACCTGCCGCATCCCTTCGGTGACAAACTGGTGCTCATAGCGATCTTTTTCTGATACCAACAGCTGTTGACTGATCTCGCGATCTCGCTGTGGATCGGCATGGCGTCGAGCGGATCCTGCCAATGGGTTAGAGAAAAATTGAGCGCCGGACTTACGTAGCAGAAGTTCTGGGCTAGCGCCCAGCAATGCCCCCTGCTCCAGCGGTACGTGGAAGTGGAAACCATGCGGGTTCTGGGCGATGATACGCGCCATCAACGCCTGGCGGTCCACCGGCTCGCGCGTTTCAATCTCCAGCAGACGCGACAGGACCACTTTATCCAGCTGGTCGCCTTTGGTCGCCTCTACCGCATCCGCCACCATTTGCATGAAGGGTTGCTGGGCAGGCACTTCTCTTTGCCGGGTAATCTCCGGCAAAGCGTCCTGTGGGGATGTCACGCTGGCCAAAAAGGCATCGCGTTCAAACCATTGGGTGCGCTGGGGAATAAACAGCGCTGAGGGTTGATGAGTGTCAAAAGGGATCGCACCGCACAAAACCGGGTTCTTAACTCCCGCCAGTTTGGCCTCGGCAAACGCATGCTGCACCGCCTGTTGGAATTCGCCATTCAATTGGTCGCCATCCAGGGCCGGCAGCGTGATTTTGGCGAAGCAGCCTTGCGTGCTCAGGCTACGGAAAGGAGAGGTAAAGAAAAAGCCGGAAGTCGGCGACACACCTGCGACAGGCTGTTCGCTGCCCTTGCTTTGTGGCTTCTTCTGCCCGGTACCCTTTGCTGTCACACTCATCGGTTCTCCCTTTCGTATCATTAACAATAACCTGTATAATAATGATTATCATTTGTATTGAATCGCGTTAAATTACCCTCGTGAATATGCTATGTCAATAAATGTAAACAGTTCTTCCAATCATAATCATGATATAAAACCAGCAGCTTTAATTATATAAATGATAAGTATTACCATTTAACGTCTGAGGAATGCTTTATGAAGAAGAATCTGCTCATCAGCCTGGCGCTATTTGGCATGATGGCTATCGGTGCAGCCCATGCCGCAGACGCTGGCTGGCCGCGTAAAATTGAAACGTCACACGGCGTGGTGACGCTCACACAGCCCCCTGCCCGTATCGTTTCCACCAGCGTTACCGTTACCGGCACCCTGTTGGCGATCGACGCGCCGGTGGTCGCCAGTGGTGCCACTACGCCTGGTAGCCGTCTGGCTGATTCACAGGGCTTCTTCCACCAGTGGAGCGCTATTGCGGCGCAACGCGGCGTTAAACGCCTGTACATTGGTGAACCCAACGCCGAGGCCATCGCCGGTGAAGCCCCGGACCTGATCATTATTTCGGCAACCGGTGCCGATTCCGCCCTGCGCTTGTACGATCAACTCTCCGCCATTGCCCCGGTGTTGGTCGTCAATTACGACGACAAAAGCTGGCAGGCGTTGGCGACTCAATTGGGTCAGGCCACTGGGCACGAAGCCCAGGCACAAAAAGTCGTCAGTGATTTCGATGCCCGCGAGAAATCGCTGAAACAGCGTATGACCCTGCCGGAGCAACCCGTCTCCGCCTTGGTATTCAGCGCCGACGGTAAGTCTGCCAATCTATGGACCGCTGAATCTTCCCAGGGCCAAATGCTCAAGCAGCTTGGTTTTACGCTGGCCGTCCCACCCGCCAAGCTGAACAACAGCCGCAGCATGGGAATGCGCAAAGACATTATTCAACTTAGTGGAGAGAACCTGGCGGAAGGCCTGAACGGCCAGACGCTGATGCTATTTGCCAACAACGACAGTGACGCGCAGCGGCTGATGGCGAATCCTTTCCTGGCTCATCTGCCGGCAGTGCAACACAAGCGGGTTTATGCTCTGGGGAATGATACTTTCCGACTGGATTATTACAGCGCCAGCAATCTGCTGACGCTGTTGGAAAAACAGTTTATTTCTCAGTAGATTCTGCGGCGGGCTGGAGATCATTTTCTTGCCCGCCACTGCCAACCTGACGCAAACCACGCATCGCGAAAGCCAGCACTACGCCGAGTACCGCAACACCAAAACCAAAGCTGGTTGATGTCATCGCCGGCAGCATAAACGCCCCCATCGCCCCCAACAGCAACGCACCCAGTGCATCCCCTACCACGTTTTGCGCCGTCCACAAGCCATTAATACGCCCAAGGAATGCATCTGGCGTCAGGTTCTGGATCAACCCGTACTGCAACAGTGAGTTCAACGCACTCAGGTAACCGAAAACCACCAGGAAAAACAGCGCCAGGCCATACCACGGCATGAGACCGAACAGACCAATGGCAATAAAGGCGCCAATCGCCGTCATCAGCATCATCCAACCCGGACGTGCAACCTGGGCAACTCGCCCACTGGTGAAAGCCCCTATCGCCGCACCCAGTGGGACAGCAGAGTACATAAAGCCCAATTGTGCTGCGCTGACATGCCACATGCCGGACATGGCCGGATACAGTACTCGCACTGCACTGGCCATGGTCAGCAATGCGCCGATCAGCGCCACCATACCGATCACCCGGTTGCGGAACAGGAAGCCGAAACCGCCGGCGAGCGCACGCAGCGGGTGCTCACGCGGCTGCGGTGGCGGCAACAGCTGAGGCAGACGCAGTAAAGGGATCAACGTCAGCAAGGTACCAAACGCCGCCAAACCGTAGTTCCACGTCACACCGGCATTGGCGATCACCAAACCCCCGATCGCCGGAGAAAGGATTGAGCCAAAGCGGACGGTCAACATGCTGATAGCCCCGGCCTGCACGATATTTTCACGCCCTACCAGCGCGGGCGTTGCCGCCAACAGTGCCGTAACGCCGACCGCACCAAAGAAACCGTCCCAGACCGCCAACAGATAAATCAGCGTCAATGAAGGTGCTGGCAACGCGGCGTTCAGACACAGACCGATAAAACCAATGCCGCAAGTGGAGCGCGCAAACAAAATCAGACGGCGACGTTCGTAGCGATCGGCCAGTACACCGCCCATCAGCAACCCGGCAAACATGCCGCTACCTGCCAGCGTTACGGACAACCCGACCAACAACGTCGATCCGGTCAAGGCTTGAATCTGAACCGGGATCGCAATGGCCATCAATCCCAGTGCGAGAATGGAAATAAAGCGCGCACAGAATACGGCGCGAAAAGCGCCATTGGTCTTAAGCAGGCCAAAATCAAGCAAAATAGAGGGCTTACTCATCAGCTTTCTCACCACAACTAAAGAAAAGGGGCAGCGTCTATAGCCAAAATAATTGGCGTTGCATCAAGGCGGCAAGAGCGAGCATCCCCAGGGTGCTTACTCAAGTAAGCCACCGGGCCAGCGCTCGCAGCCAACACAGATGCAGCTTCAAGAATGAAGGGTATGTGCTGCAATAGCGAAGGAACTCATGGTACCATAGATGAAAACAATCAATAATGATAATAAATATCATTTATATTCAATTAAATAATGGATTGTTATGTTACGGATTACACGCCATTGCACACAGCCCGTTCCCACCTCAGGGGGGCGTCACCTTGGGGGCACTCCCCGTTCATTTCGCCGCAGGCTGTTTGGTCTGCTGATTGCTCTTTTCGCACTGTTGGTCATCATGCTGCTCAGCCTGTCGCTTGGCGCCAAGTCTATTCCCTTTGATACGGTCATCCAGGCGCTGAATGGGCAATGCAGCGGGGCGGATTGCACCATCATTACCAATGCCAGGCTGCCACGCACGCTGGTTGGCGTGTTGGCGGGTATCGCATTGGGTCTGTCTGGGGTACTGATGCAAACCCTCACCCGCAATCCGCTGGCCGATCCCGGTATTCTTGGCGTTAACGCCGGTGCAGGCTTTGCCGTAGTGCTGGGTATCACCTTCTTTGGTGCCGCCAACATCAGCCAATATCTGTGGTTCGCCTTTGCCGGTGCGATGTTTGCCGCGCTGCTTGTCGCACTGATCGGTGCTCTGGGTGGCAGCAGTTTGAACCCGGTGCGCCTGACGCTAGCCGGGGTCGCAATGGCGGCGGTGCTGGAGGGCCTGACCTCTGGAATTTCCCTGTTAAACCCGCTGGTGTTCGATCAGCTGCGTTTTTGGCAGGCCGGTTCTCTGGATATTCAAAATATGCAGGTGGTGCGCACCGTCGCCCTGCCGATCTTATTGGGTACGCTGATTACGCTGTGGATGAGTAAGTCGCTCAATAGCCTGAGCATGGGCAATGAATTGGCTACCGCACTGGGTACCGGCATTGTTCGTACCCAATTGTTGGGCCTGCTGGCGATTACCTTACTGTGCGGCGGTGCTACAGCTGCCGTCGGTCCGATTGCCTTTGTCGGCCTGATGATGCCGCATATTGCCCGTCGGTTGGCCGGTTCAGAGCTTCACTGGATGCTGCCCTGGACGCTGGTATTGACCCCTATCCTGCTGCTGAGCGCCGACCTCCTCGGTCGTTTCCTGGTTGCCGGTGAATTACGTGTCTCCATCGTCACCGCCCTGATTGGTGCACCGCTGCTGATCGTGCTGGTGCGTCAGCGCCATATGTTCAGGAGGCAGCGCTAATGTCGATGTCTGCAGCCCGTCGGATGGCTAACCACAAAATTCGCGCCTTGTCGCGTCCGACGCTGACCGCGATGTTGCTCATGTTGGCCGCTCTGGGGCTCGCCATTTACGCCTTGGGCTCTGGCGCACTGTCGCTGAGTGCCTCGCAGGTGATCGACGCCTTGCGCGGTGAAGGCCCGGCAAACCTGGCGGTGATCGTCACCCAATGGCGCTTGCCACGCGTGATGATGGCTCTGTTGCTGGGGGCGGCGCTCGGCCTCAGCGGGGCCATTTTCCAATCGATATTGCGCAACCCGCTCGGCAGCCCTGACGTAATTGGCTTTAACACCGGCGCCTACAGCGGCGTATTGGTAGCCATCGTATTGTTTAATGGAAGTGTCTTCGGTATCACCGCTGGAGCGTTGGCCGGTGGCTTACTCACCGCCGCGTTGATTTATTTGCTGGCGTGGCGAAATGGTGTCGAATCATTCCGTTTGATTATCGTTGGCATTGCGGTGCGTGCCCTGTTGGTCGCCGGTAATACCTGGCTTCTTATCAGCGCCTCGCTGGAATCAGCGATGTCTGCCGGGCTGTGGAACGCGGGCTCACTTAACGGCGTCAGCTGGGCGAAAAGTCTGCCCGTACTGATCGTGATTGCACTGTGCTGCCTGCTGTTATTGACGCTGGCTCGCCGTATGCGGCTGCTGGAAATGGGGGATGACGCCGCCTGCGCGCTCGGTGTGTCAGTGGAACGTTCGCGCGTATTGCTGCTGCTGGTCGGGGTCGTCCTGACGGCGGCCGCAACCGCCGTGGCGGGGCCCATCTCCTTTATCGCACTGGTGGCACCGCAGATTGCGCGACGCTTGTGCGCCAACCGTAGCGTACTGCTGCTGACTGCTCTGACGGGCGCCCTGCTGCTGCTGCTCGCCGATGTCGCCGCACAACGCCTGTTTATGCCTTATCAGTTGCCGGTCGGTGTACTCACCGTCAGCCTGGGTGGCATTTACCTGATTTGGTTATTAATCCGTGAGTCACGAAAAAAATGAATGCTGATCCCTTGCAGACCGCGCCATTGCGCGCTGAACACCTGACGCTCGGTTATGACAAAAAAATCGTCGCAAGCGACCTTTCCGTCTCCATCCCGCACGGTGAACTGACGGTCATTATCGGGCCAAATGCCTGTGGCAAATCTACCTTGTTGCGCACCCTCAGCCGTCTGATCCAACCACAGGCAGGCGCAGTCTGGCTAAACGGCAAACAGATTAGCGAATATGCGACCAAAGAGGTGGCACGCCAACTGGGGTTGCTGCCGCAAAGCTCAACAGCGCCAGGCGACATTACCGTGTTTGATTTGGTGGCCCGAGGCCGCTATCCGCATCAGCGTCTGTTCAGTCGCTGGCGTGAGGAAGATCAACAGGCGGTGGAACAGGCCATGCGTTCGACCGGCGTTTTTGAGCTGTCCGAACAGCCGGTTGATACGCTTTCTGGCGGGCAACGCCAACGCGTGTGGATTGCGATGGTATTAGCGCAGCAAACACCGCTGTTGCTGCTGGATGAACCGACCACCTGGCTGGATATCACCCATCAGATAGATTTGCTGGAGCTCATGCGCCAGTTAAACCGTGAAAACGGTCATACGTTGGTGGTCGTGCTGCACGATCTTAACCATGCCTGCCGTTATGCCACGCATCTGATCGCCATGCGAGACGGCAAGGTCGTTGCCGAAGGTGCGCCTAAGGATATTGTGACGCCGGAACTGATCGAAAAGGTGTACGGCCTGCGCTGCATGATCATTGATGATCCGGTTTCGCACACGCCGTTGGTGGTACCACTGGGTAAGTAATCGAGATTGTAGGGGCCCAGCATGCTGGGCCCGCGTTAATCGGGACGAATGTATTCATCCCCTACCCTCACTGGGGATTACAACGCTCGAAGTATGCGGTTCAATAACGGCCCCAATACTTTGAATGAGGTGGGTGAAACGATATCTACGTGCGCACAATCGAGTTCATGCACCTGCAAGGTATCCACGTATTTCGCCCAGGTCTGCTGGACATCCATCCCTTCCTGCAAGGTCTGACGTGCAACAAACAGCGTCGCCTGCCCTTTGAAGTTCGCCGTATTGGTCGCAGAAAGCAGGCGTACCGAGTCGGCGTAGTTGGCTTCGATATTATCGAACATCGCCACACGGGTTTCACCCAATGCCGGATCAAGCGCATCCTCGGACACTGCCAGGAATTGCTGACGTTCGCGCTGAACTTCTTTTAGCACGTTGTCATCCAGCATCACGTCCCAGTTCTGCGTTTCCGGCGGGTAGGTATCCAGCAACCCAAGGAAGGCCACGTCTTCACCCCGCGCCTGCAACCTGGCTGCGATACCCTGTGCCAACGTGCCCCCCAGCGAATAACCGATAAAGTGATACGGACCGTGCGGCTGCACCTGCAATACTTTCTCCAGATGCGCGTCGCACACCTGATCCATGTGCTCACTGAGCGCCAGCGGGCCGTCGGGGCGCGGTGACTGAATCCCCACCAGCGACCAATGCTGATCGATATAGCGCGGCAGTACGCTGAACTGCCAGGAGAATCCAGAGGCCGGATGCAGACAGAACAACGTCGGCCCCTCGGTGGTACGCAGTGGCAATATGCTGTCAAAACCCGTCTGGTCCGCTTCTTCCTGCGTGCGCTCTTGCGCCAGCAACTGCGCCAGTTGTTCCACGCGAGAAGCGACCATCACCTGCCCGACAGACACCGCCTTGCCCAGATCACGACGCAGTTCCGCCGCCAGGCGCATCGCCAGCAGCGAGTGCCCGCCGAGAGCGAAGAAATCGTCGTCGGCAAAGACAGTTTCACGCTGCAGCAACCGGGCGAACACGGTGGCGATTGCCGTTTCCAGCCCCGCTGCAGGTTCACGCCCTGCGGCTCTGACGCCGCTTTGCGGTTGCGGTAAAGCTTTACGATCCAGCTTGCCGTTGGCACTCAGCGGCAGAGACGCCATCTCAACCAACGCTACCGGCACCATATGTGGCGGCAGACGATCGGCCAGCGCAGCACGCAGCGCGTCCAGATCAAGACGTACGTCCGGCTGCGCCACCAAATACCCCACCAGTTGGCGGGCATCGCCGCCGGCAGAATCGGTTGGCGTATTATTCAGCACCAGCGCATGCGTAACCGCCTGCTTGATGCCCGGCAACGACAGCAGCGCATGATCGATTTCACTCAGTTCGATGCGCTGACCACGAATTTTTAATTGATCGTCACTACGGCCAAGGTATTCGACCTCGCCGCCTGGCAACCAGCGGGCAACGTCGCCCGTGCGGTACATTCGGCCACCCTTACCCTCAGGATCGGCCACAAAGCGGCTGGCCGTCAGCTCCGGTCGCCCCAAATACCCCTGTGCCAGCTGTACACCGGTAAGATACAAGTCGCCAGCAACACCCGGCGGCACCGGACGTAGACGGGCGTCAAGGATGCGCAACCCGGTATTCCACACCGGCAAACCGATCGGCACGTTAGCCCCCGTGACAGCGGCCAACGCCTCGCCCCAAGCCGGGTGCCAACTGACATCCACAGCGGCTTCGGTCGGACCATACAGGTTGTGCAACGGGACAGCGGTGCGGCTTTGCCATAAGCGACACAGCTCGGCAGGCAGTGCTTCGCCGCTGCAGAACACCTGTCGTAATGGTGCGCAGCAGGCCACCGCGTGTCGGCTGTCTAGCGCCCCCACAAAGGCCGCCAGCATCGAAGGCACAAAGTGCATGGTGCTCACCCGATGCCGGTCAATCAATTGCAGCAGCTGTTCCGGATCGCGATGCGCCTCCGGCGGTGCCATCACCAATTGCGCCCCCACCATCAGCGGCCAGAAAAACTCCCACACCGAAACATCAAAGCTGCAAGGGGTTTTCTGCAACACCACGTCGCCCGCGGTCATCGGATACTGATGCTGCATCCACAACAAACGGTTGACGATCGCCTGGTGACCCACCAGCACACCTTTTGGCCGCCCGGTCGAACCCGAGGTAAAGATAATGTAGGCCGGATGATACGGCGTAGGCCCGTGGAGCACAGCATCCGCTGCACTGTCAGCCGCCAGCGGTGCGTCATACAGGAAAATATCGCCCTTGCCGGCAAAACGCGCTTGCTGGCCAGGTTCGGTGATGATCAGGCGTGGGGAGGCGTCCTCCAGCATCATGCTGAGGCGTTCGTCAGGATAACCGGTGTCCAGCGGTAAATAAGCCGCGCCAGCCTCAACAATGGCCATTAATGCCAACGACAGGAACACGGAACGCGGCAACGCGACGGCGACGATATCCCCAGGCTGTACGCCCTGAGCGGTCAATTGGCGCGCCAACGCCATAACCTGTTCACGCGTTTCCCGGTAGCTGAACTGGTATTGCGCATCAGCCAGTGCCGGGGCATCCGGGGTTTTCAGCGCCTGGTCTGCCAACAGGTCTGTCAGCGTTTGCGGTGCCACCGGATGCGCAGTGTCGTTAACCCTGGCCAGCAGTTCATGATCTTGCTCGGTAAGCAAATCGGCTTCGCTAATCGGCATCTGGGGCTGTGCGGCAAACTGACGCAACAATAACGGCAAACGCTGTAAATGCGCAGCCAACTCATCACGCTGATAGCGCTCGGCATTGGCCAGCAAATCAACCTTCAGCGTACCGGACTCATCCAGGTACAGCGCTACCTCCAGATCCCGAACGGGCCCTGATGCCAATTCATGGGTAATACCGTCAATACCGCCAAAGTCCAACTGGAAGTCGAACATTTTAAAGTTGAAAACCGTGCCGTACAGCGGCTGAGCATCGCCAATCCGCCCCAGATCCCGTTGTACCTGTTCCGCCTCATAGCGCTGATGGCGACGGACGATTTTCAGCTCGCGGCCAATATTGCCGGCAACGTCGCTCAAGGTCGCCTGCGGCTCGAGGTGCATTTCGATCGGCAATACGTTAATCACCGGGCCGTTGGCACACAACGCCGCCGAACCGGTACGGCGCATAAAGATGAAACCGGCGCTGAAACTGGCGTGGCCACTCAGACGAGACACCCATAACGCCACCAGTGCCAGCGCCATATCTGCCACGCTAAATTGCTGCTGACCGGCGTTCACCAGTTGGCTAAAGTCCTGCTGGTCGCACAGTTGCGACAACCGATGAATACGGGTGGTCGGCGTCTGTCCAGCCAAGGGTTGCGGGCAAAGGGTTGCCGGTGCCGGCAACTGTTGTGCCTTATTGAGCCAAAATGCGGCGTCGCGTTGGCTCGTAGCCGACTGCGCATAGCGCTGATACTCCTCGACCACCTCACTGAATGCGCTAAACGGCGTCGGATCCGGCTGTTCATTACGTAACATCCGGGTATAAATATGGGCAATTCTGCGGGCAATAGCAGTGAAACTGAAGCCATCAACCAGAATATGGTGATAACGCTGATACCAGAACCAACGTCGTTCCGACAGACGAATCAAGATATGCCGATACAGCGCATTGCCGCTGCCGATACGTAAATCACCGGACATATCCAGTTGCATGACAGCGCGTGCCGCCGCCGCGGCATCAGGAGAATCGCTGAGATCAAGATATTCTACCGGCAGGATCGCGAGTGACGGATCATGCCATTGCACAGGAACCCCATCACGCTCGTCAAAGCGGTACTGCAGGGTATCCACTTCGGACAAGCCCTGTGCAATCGCCTGCATCAAACGATCCTGATCCAACGCGCCATTGAGTTCGATGTAGTGGGAAACCGCATACGCATTGGCATGCGGTGAAATTTGATCGGCAACCCAAATTCCAGGTTGCGCGGCGACCAACGGCAGCTCAGTGGCGAGCTGCTGTTCGGCCGATAACAAAGTGCTGTCTGACAAGGTACTGACTCCTGTTTTCGGTATTGACGCCATCACGCCTTACGCAGTGATGCGGGCCGTATATCCTGCCAATGCTGTTCCAGCCAGTTCACGCATTGTGACCGTGCTGCCGGGCCGAATACCGGCGTCCACCCCGCCGGTACTGCGCTAAAATCAGGCCACAGGCTGCATTGCTGCTCGTCATTGCGCACAATCAGGCAGATTTGTTGTTCGTCATCGAACGGGTTCAGAGTTTCCATCGCGGACTCCTTGGGCAGAAAAAGTTAGCTTGGCCGCAGACGCAGGGTACTGATCTGCCCACAACGCCTGTAGTCCATCGATCATACCGCCACGCCAACAGAGGTAGTCATGCCCACCCGCCACCGTCCGGTATTGCACCCGGTGACCGGCATCACGTAACAAATCTGCCATTCGGTCATTCACCCGGTGCGCGACTTTTTCGTGCACGCCGGCTTCCATAAACACGTTCAATTTACCTTTACCAACGCCCTGCTCGACTTGACGCAGCAACCAACCCGCATCGGCCGGTATCGCTTCGCGCTGGTACATATCACGTCGTGGCCACCAGAAAGAGCCTGACTGGCTGATCACCCCGCCGAAGCACTGTGGCCAGTGCAACCCGGCGTACAGTGAAGATAAACCACCGAAACTTTGGCCACACACCAGGGTGCGGGCCGGATCGCGGCTGTGCGGTGCCCATTCGGCAACCTGCGGCAACAGTTCCTCTTGCACCGCCAGCCAGAAATCTTCATTGCAGGCCAGCTCCTGAGTACGGTGCTTGAGATCGATAATGTCGATCAGTAAATAAACCGCTTCCGGCAGTGTGCCTTCTCGGGTTAACTGCATCAGCGGATCCCAGACAGGCATATTGCTCGACCAAAACTGGCCATCCAATAACACCGCCAACGGGCGCTGCCCCGGATTGCTGTCACCAGTGGTATACACCCAGACATTACGGGTGTTGCCCAACCGCTTGCTGTGCCAAGGGTGGCGCTGCAATTTCGCCGGCGGTGCTGGCGTACAACGTCCGCTGGCGACCGCATAGCGATCAAAATCCTGCCAGGCGGGTTGCGGCGGCGCTTCCGGCATATGCAAACCCGACAGTACATTGCCGCTGACACCGGCCCAAGAACGGTGAGGATTAAGCAGGTCTTGCGTCGCGCCGGCAAACACCTGATGCCACCAGTGACGAATCGAATGCATATTTGCATGCGCATCGTCATCACTGTGTTCCAAAGGGCGGTCGTCCATACAGGGGATAAAACAGTAGCTGCCACGCCAGTCGGCGCTAAGTTCCGTTTGCCAGTACCAGACGTCGGTGCCTTCTAATCGTTGCAGGCTCTGCGGCGGCGATGATTGATGGTGGTCGGTCAGGCAATTGATGTGGATCCAGACGCGTTGATAGGCTGAAGTGAGCTCACATCCCTGAGGATCACGCCATAAAAATGTGACCTTCCCTCGCCCATCCCCTTGCAGCTCCACCAGCGGCGTGCCGCGTTTGGCGATATTCAGCCACCATCCATGGCGCCCGGCGTGCTTGCTCGATAATAATCTGCTGCTTTCTGACTCGGATTTTGTTTTCAAAACGCCTATTCACTATTTAGCTGGCAGCTTCAGGAAAGCCGGTAAATTCGCGGCGCGAGGCGCTGCCCAAGAAAACGGTAAACCGAATACTATTGATAATTATTTGCGTTTGCAATAGTGTGTGTAGGCTCGCAAACAGGGCAGGTATTCTTCAACAGGGATGGATACCGGATTTTAGCGCTGAATCCGATGCTGTTGCCGTTGCGTCTCGGCCAGTTGGATTTTTATTTTCGAAAACACAAAAACTACAACCGCCCTTCTCTCAGCCGGTGGCCTACTGCGTCGGTGCCCCGGGAAAGGCAGCAAGGTAGGAACTCTCACATGAACCGCAAATTATCTCGTTACTCCTTAGCCACACTCATCGGGTTAGGGTTAGGCGCGTCCGCCTTTGCGCACGCCGCACAGCAAACTGATACCACCGCCGAAACCGACAACGTCGCCAAAAACAAAAAAGAAACCCACGAGGACACCATCGTCGTCACCGCCGCCAAGCAGAATTTGCAGGCGCCGGGGGTATCCACCATCACGGCCGAAGAAATTAAGAAACGCCCACCCGCACGCGATATCAGCGAACTGATCCGTACCATGCCTGGCGTTAACCTGACCGGTAACTCTACCAGCGGTCAGCGCGGCAACAACCGCCAGCTTGATATCCGTGGTATGGGCCCGGAAAACACCCTGATCCTGATCGACGGCAAACCGGCAACCAGCCGCAACTCAGTGCGCCAGGGCTGGCGTGGCGAACGTGATACCCGCGGCGACACCGGTTGGGTACCTCCAGAGATGATTGAACGCATCGAAGTGTTGCGCGGCCCGGCTGCGGCACGCTACGGCAACGGCGCTGCCGGTGGCGTGGTTAACATCATCACCAAGAAGGACACCAAAGAGCTGCACGGCTCTCTGAATGCGTTCTTCAACGTACCGCAGCATAAGCAAGAAGGCGCTACCAAGCGTACCGACTTCAGCCTCTCCGGCCCGCTGACCGATGAACTCAGCTTCCGCTTGTTCGGTGGTTACAGCAAAACTCAGGCCGATGCGTGGGATATTAACGAATCGCATAAATCTTACCGTGCTACGGACTACGCCAACAGCACCCCCGCCGGACGCGAAGGCGTAGAAGACAAAAATATCGATGCCATGTTGCATTGGGACTTTGCGCACTTGCAGTCACTGGAGTTTGAGTATGCCTACGGCCGTCAGGGCAACCTGTATGCCGGTGATACTCAAAACACCAACTCCAATGCGTTGGTACAAAGTAACTACGGTAAAGAGACCAACCGCATTTACCGCGAAACCTTCGGCCTCAACCACCGCGGTGCCTGGGATAACGGTGTCAGCACCAACAACTATATTCAGTTCGAACGGACGCGTAATACGCGTCTGAACGAAGGTCTGGCCGGCGGTACCGAAGGCATCTTCGATACTAAAAATAACGGTTTCGGTACGACCAAACTGGACGACTTCCTGGCGCACAGCGAAGTCAGCGTGCCATTTGAACTGGGCGTGACGCAAACCGCCACGGTGGGAACCGAGTGGAACCAACAGAGAATGAAGGATGGATCTTCCACCAGCCAAACGCTGATGGGCGGAACCATTCCTGGTCAAGAAACAGGAACACGCAGCCCTTACGCCTCCGCGCATATCTTCTCGCTGTTTGCCGAAGACAACATGGAGCTGACGGATACCACCATGCTGACACCGGGCCTGCGTTACGATCTGCACTCTGAGTCCGGTAACAACTGGAGTCCGTCCCTGAATCTGTCACAGGAACTGGGCGACTTCTTCACGCTGAAGATGGGCATCGCCCGCGCCTATAAAGCGCCTAACCTGTACCAGACCAACCAAAACTATTTGCTTTACAGCAAAGGCCAAGGTTGTTCCTCCAGCGATGTCAAAAATGGCTGTTACCTGCTCGGTAACGACGATCTGAAGGCGGAAACCAGCGTCAACAAAGAGATTGGCCTGGAGTTCCATAATGACGGCTGGCTGGCCGGTGTGACTTACTTCCGTAACGATTACCACAACAAAATCGAAGCGGGTAATAGCCGAATCGGCACCAGCAGCACCGGTACCGCCATTTACCAATGGGAAAACGTACCAAAAGCGGTTGTGCAAGGGTTGGAAGGTACGCTGAACGTCCCGGTCAGCGAGACCGTATCCTGGACCAACAACGCCACCTATATGATTGAAAACAAGAATAAGAGCACCGGTGATTACCTGTCGATTATTCCTAAGTTCACCATCAACTCGACGCTGAGCTGGCAGGCAACCCAAGAACTGTCGATGCAATCGACCCTGACCTGGTACGGCCGTCAGAAGCCGAAGAAATACAACTACCAGGGTAAACCGGTGAGCGGTACCGAAACCAAAGAAGTCAGCCCATACGCTGTGGTTGGCGCCAGTGCAACTTATGATGTGACCAAAAACGTCAGCCTGACTGCCGGTATCGACAACCTGTTCGATAAACGCCAATTCCGTGAAGGTAACTCGCAGAACGTCGGCGACCCAATAACCGGCACCATTAACATTGCCGGTGCAGGGGCTGCAACCTACAACGAACCTGGCCGCACTTACTATATGAGCGTAAACACCCACTTCTAATCGCTACAGTAAACAGGGGCTGCCAATGCAGCCCCTGTTTTATTATTTCTCCAGTGAGACCTGTTTGAAGATGTGCTTACCAAACGGGTCGATCTCGTAGCCTTTCACTTCTTTGCGTACCGGTTCAAAAATGGTCGAATGGGCAATCATCATTGCCGGCATTTGTTCATGCATCATCACCTGTGCCTGCTCGTACATCGCCACCCGTTTGGTATGGTCGTTCTCCTCACGCGCCTGCAGAATCAGTTTATCAAACGGCGGATAGCACCACTTGGCCGAGTTTGACCCGCCGTTGGCCGAAACGCAGGTAAACAGCGGCCCGAAGAAGTTATCCGGATCGCCGTTAGCGGTGGTCCACCCCATTAGCGCCGTCTGATGCTCACCATTTTTTATCCGTTGCAGATATTCACCCCACTCAAAGGTGACAATCTTTGCCTTCACGCCGATCTTCGCCCAGTCAGACTGGATCATCTCCGCCATGCGTTTGGCGTTCGGGTTATACGGGCGCTGCACCGGCATCGCCCACAGATCGATAGCGAAACCCTGCCCTAACCCCGCCTCCTGCAGTAACTGTTTGGCTTTCTCCGGCGAATACGGGTAATCCTCAATGTTATCGTTGCTGCCCCATTGGGTTGGCGGCAGCAGGTTCTTCGCCGGCTGACCGGCGCCGTGGAACACGGCTTCCAGGATCGCCGGTTTGTTCACAGCCAGCGCCAGCGCCTGCCGCACCTTGACGTTATCCAACGGTTTTTTCTGGGTATTGAACGCCAGAAAACCGATATTCAGACCGGATTTTTCCATGAGCTGGATATTGGGATCCTGACGCATGCGCGCCAGATCCGCCGGGTTAGGGAACGGCATCACCTGGCACTCATTCTTTTGCAGCTTGGCATAGCGCACTGCCGCGTCTGGGGTGATAGAGAACACCAACCGGTCGATCTTCGGTTTGCCCTCCCAATAGTGATCAAACGCCTTGTAGAGGATTTTCGCATCCTTCTGGTACTGCACCAACTGGAAAGGACCGGTGCCGATCGGGTCGTTGTCCACCCGCTGCGGGGTACCGGCTTTCAACATGGCATCAGCATATTCGGCGGAAAGGATGGTGGCGAAGTACATGCCGAGATCGGCCACGAATGGCGCTTCGGCGCGCGAAAGCTCAAAGCGCACGGTGTTGTCATCCACTTTGACAATCTGGTTGATCAGCGTGCCAAACTCCATTGACTCAAAGTTGGTGTAAGCGCCGTTAGAGACCTTGTGATACGGATTATTGGCGTCTTTTTGCCGCATGAAGGAGAAGATAACGTCATCGGCGTTGAAATCACGGGTGGGGGTAAAATATTTATTGCTCTGGAATTTCACCCCTTTTCGCAGATGAAAAGTGTAATTTTTGCCGTCTTCACTCACCTGCCAGCTTTCCGCCAGGCTGGGCTGTAGCTCAACGGTGCCCGTTTTGAAGTCCACCAGCCGGTTGTAAATCGTTGCCGAACTGGCGTCTACCGTTGGGCCAGAGGTAAAGAGCTGCGGGTTAAACCCTTCCGGCGAGCTTTCGGAACAATAAACCAGCGTATTGGCGTGCGCACCGCTCATCACTGCCATCGCTAACAATCCCAGCATTGCTTTTGTTTTCATCCTGCCATCCCCGGTATAGAAAATAGACTCGATGGATACCAATAAATCATGCAGTTAGGGATGTAAAGGACAAATGATGAACACAAAAAACGGGGAGTGCTGGATGCTGCGCCCCCCGTGGTTAACACGCCTGCTGAAATTAAATCATCTGGTCAAAGTTCATCTGCGCCATCAGTTTATAGTTGTCAGCGTAATCGACCGGAATAGCCACAACGACGGGCCCCTGAATGTCCATTGCTTTACGCAGCATCGGGCGTAAATCCTCCACCGACTGTACGGCAAAACCGACCGCACCACAGGCTTCCGCATAGGCTTTAAAATCGATTGGGCCAAATTCCACGCCGGATTTACGCTGGTATTTATTTACCTCCTGCATTTCCACCATGTTGTAGGCGTTATCGACCCATATCACGTGCACGATATTACTTTTCAGCCGTACGGCCGTTTCCAGTTCCATGCTCGATTGCATAAAGCCACCGTCACCGGAAATCGACACCACTTTGTCTCCCGGGCGTACCAACGCCGCACCGATCGCCCACGGCAACGCCACCCCCATGGTCTGCTGGCCGTTAGAAATCAACAGCTGACGTGCACGGAAGCTGTATAGATAGCGCGCAATCCAAATGTGGAAACTGCCCATGTCGACGCACAGCGTCACGTCGTCACTGACAATGTCCTGCAGCTCTTTCACAATACGCAGTGGGTGGATCGGCATGCCACCGCGGCGCGCGGCGCGTTCCGCCAATTCGGTGCGCTGGCGGCCAAGATCACTGAGGATCAACTCCACCTCCGCAGGCACACTCACGACCGTATTAAAGGCTTCAGTCATCGTGTTGAGAGTGGCACTGATATTACCCACCAGCTCAACGTCCGGGCGGTAACAGGTATCAATGTCTGCCGGTAACACGTCAATATGCACCAGTTTTAATTTGCCCTGGCTGTTCCACATGCAGGGATCGTATTCGATCGGGCCATAACCGACGCTGACCACCAAATCTGCCTTCTGCAATAGCTGATCGGCAGGTTGGTTGTTGAATAACCCGACGCGGCCGGCAAAACGCGCAAAGTGGTTAACGTCGATCACCCCCGCCGCCTGATAAGTCCCCACGACCGGCATATGAGTCCGGTGCAACAAATGGCGCACCGCCTCGCTATTTTCCGGGCGGCTGGCTTGTAGCCCCAACAATAGCACCGGGCATTTCGCTTGCTGGATCAGTTTTACTGCGGCGTGGATATCCTCGGTAGCCGCAGCGCCCATGCGCGGCAATCGGCACCCTGCCAGCACAGGCGCACTGACAGGTTCATTGACGATGTCCATTGGCAGGCTGACGAACGAAGCCCCCTGGCGACCAAATTCGGCGTGACGAAACGCATTGGCGATCACTTCAGAAATTGCCGAACCGGCGTGGACTTCGGCGCAATACTTGGTCACCGGTCGGAACATGCTGACAGTGTCCATACTCTGGTGGGTCTGTTTCAGGTTATCAGCACGTTTCACCGCGCCACCGAACGCCACCACCGCGTCCCCTTCCGAGGTCGCGGTTGCCAGCCCGGTAATCAGGTTGGAACTGCCCGGCCCTGAGGTCACCAGCGCGACCCCGGCCTTGCCGGTTAGGCGCCCGACCGCCGCCGCCATAAATGCCGCATTGGCTTCATGACGCACGACGACGGTTTCTATCGATGGCGCGTCTTCCAGCGAATCGAATACGCGGTCGATCTTGGCCCCTGGGATACCGAATACGTGTTTGACGCCCTGCGCCTCCAAATTTTTCACCACTAAATCTGCGCCGCATGACCAGTTATGGTCTGTATTTGCCTTGCTCATGGAATACCTCCTGAAAATAAACCCAAGACTGTCGCGGAATTAACCCTCGGCAGAACGAATCGCGCGATCCAAATCCTCTGGACAGAGGTCGGCACGCAGAAAATCCGCATCATGCGGCAACTGAAGATTGAGACGGGTGATCACGCCAAATTGCAGCCGGCCGTGGTCAAGCTGGTAATCCAGTACGTGACCACCACCGTTACGATCGTCGGTGATAAAATGTTCGTGATAGCCAGCAACCCCAACGCCCTGCATATAATCAGGCGAACGGAAGCCAACTAACGTGCCCTGCCGCTGATGGAAGGCAAATGTAGGCTGCTCCTCGATCGCTTCTAACATTGGGCGATAGGGGCGTTCCTGACGAGGCACCGTGCGGGTTTCCACATGGCTGAACTCACCGTCAACACGCACTGCACAGAACAGGTTTGGTGACGCAACTTGCTCGTCAATACACTGGTGCAGCTGTGCCTTGGTGATCGGACTGTCAAAGTGTTGGGTGACGCTCGGTTGGAAAAAGGTGACAACGGCAAACGGGGTTTTCTGCTGCAAGCTGGCCGGCCGCGCGCTACCGTCGGCGCGTAGCTGGTGAATTTCCTTGTCGAAGGCGATCAGCTCACCGTCAAGGTGATTGAAAGTCCCCAGGCCGAAGTTACCGTGCCTGAGCAATTCGGCAATGGTGGTCTCCCCTTCGTAAACGCCGCTGATTAACGCGCTCATCAGCGAGATTTGATAAATCTCGCCCTCCCCAACGCTCAGCGACTGCCTGGCAAACCCCTGCGCCAAATGCTGCGCACAGGAACAGCCGTGGTTTTCGTTCATAACCTACTCCTCCACCAGCACGGGGTGAAATACCCCGCGCGTTCAAAAATGCTCACATGAGGGTGAGCAAAGATGTCGCCTGTAGCCCGCTCGGTTGGAACGATTCAGCTCATGGCGACAAAAAAACCGGCACGGCTGGCCGGCGACACTCAACATCAACAACGATTTAGATTCACTAATCATTGTTGGTAAATAGAGTGTCAAATTGAACGGTTTATCTGGTGTTGAAGCAGTCATCAATGTCACAGGCACACGCTGGAGCCTGAGAAAACTCTGTTATCTAACGTTCTTAGAACCGCACGTTTTATGCATTTTCTCTCTGAGCGGTGGGATCACAGCCAATTCTGGCCTGCCGTAAGCCCTCAAAAAGAGTAGCTGCAATAGGGTAAACGGAGAACCTGGTATTCATAAGAAACGCTTTTGCATATAATGCAAAGATGAATGACGCACGGTATGTCGAACATCTCCCCATCTTTCTTGAGGTCGCCCTGCAAGGCAGCTTCTCCGCCGCTGCCCGCAAGTTGGGAATGGTGCCCTCTTCACTGGTTCGCCATGTTGATGCGCTGGAAAGCGCGCTAGGCACCACGGTGTTTATCCGTTCAACACGCGGTCTGATGCTGACGGACGCCGGGGAAATGCTCCAGGCCAGAGCGGCCACGCTGCTGGCAGATATCACCGATATTCGTGCCGAACTGGCATCGTTAAGTGATATGCCGCAGGGTACCTTACGTATCAGTTGCTTGCCGACCTTTGGAAAGACATACATTTTGCCGCTGTTACCGACGCTGGCTGAACGCTATCCGCAGTTATTTGTTGATCTGGATTTAACCGAGCGTCAAACCGACCCGACACAAGAGCTTTTGGATGCCGCCATTCGCATCGGCGAACAAAAAGACAGTGGGTTGTACGCCAGCCGGATAGCGACCCAACGCTGGATGATGTGCGCCAGTCCCGACTACCTCGTTCGCTACGGCCAACCGGCCGACCTTAACGCGTTACCTGAGCATCGGCTGATTGCCCGCTACCACAAACAGCGGCCCGCCTGCTGGGCACAAATTCTCAGTGTTCCGCTCATGAGCCGATGCAGTATGGTACTGCGTTGCGACGACTTCACCGCTCAACATCAGGCGGCGCTGATGGGCATGGGGATCGCTTTCTTACCCAATTGGGTCGTCGGACCGGATATTCAGGCCGGTCGATTGGTGCAGGTACTGGAAGATCCGCGTCAGGAGCAGCAAGGGATTTACCTGCTGCGGCCCGTAGCAAAAATGTCAGTCCGATTGAACCTGTTCATTACCTTACTGAAGCAAAGCATCGGTCAGCCACCCAGTTGGGAATGAAGGGGTGATATTCGGCCATACAGCGCCGGGTTATCGCTTTCGTCTTTCAGTTCTATTCCGGTCAATCGGCGCTGAAAAGCCTGTTCCAGCAGCCATGCCAGTTTGAACGCCGCCTGCGGGTAATCGAGCCCCTCAGGGCGTACGTTGGAAATGCAATTACGCTCCGATTCACGCCGCTGGGTGTTCGGTCCCCAGGTGAGGTAGATCCCCAGACTGTCCGGTGATGATAACCCCGGTCGTTCGCCGATCAACATCACGACCGCCTTGGCCCGTAAACACTCACCAATATCATCCCCAAGCCCGACCCGGGACTGGTGCGCCAAAACCACGGGCGCCACCGAAAGTGATAACTGTTCGAAATAAGGCCGCAATGCCTGTAACACGGGTAGCGCCTGACGATGTACCGCTTTGGAGGACAAACCGTCGGCAACCACCAGCAAGACATCCGCAGCCTTGTCCGTTAAGCCCAGCAGCAGGTTGCGGCTGTCCGACGCCAACCTGCGCCCCAGATCTGGCCGGCTGAGATACGCGGTGCGATCGGCGGCCTGGCTGTGCACCGTCAACGTTTGCCAGCCTTGTTGTTGTATCGCCTCCGCCAGCGTATCGCTGTCGAAGGGTTGATGTACCGCATCGCGCGCCTGCGCATGCGCCAAGCCAAATTTAAGTAACTCCTGGGTCGGTAAGCTGGAGCCCGTGCGCCCCAGTGCAATACGTGCATCGGTAAAGGCGCGCAGCGCGTCCCAACTGTTGACGTGGACAGGTTTGCTCATCCCCGTTCTCCTTGTAACCCCAGCAACAGCGGGTGATTGGCGGCGGTGTCACGCAATCGTCCCTGTTCGTCGGTGATATGCATTTTCGTTAGCCAGTCGGCGAATTCCGGCGCGTGCTTCAACCCCAGCAGTTCACGGATGTACAACGCGTCGTGGAATGAGGTGCTTTGATAATTGAGCATAATGTCATCCGCGCCCGGTACGCCTATCAAGAAGGTCAACCCGGCCGTAGCCAACAGCGTCAGCAACGTGTCCATGTCGTCCTGATCCGCCTCGGCGTGATTGGTGTAACACACATCACAACCCAGCGGCAGGCCAAGCAACTTGCCACAAAAGTGATCTTCCAGCCCGGCGCGGATAATCTGTTTACCGTCAAACAAATACTCCGGGCCGATAAAACCCACCACGGTATTGATCAACAACGGGGAGAAATGCCGTGCTACCGCGTAGGCGCGCGCCTCGCAGGTTTGCTGATCGACGCCATGGTGAGCATCGGAGGATAAACAGCTGCCTTGTCCGGTTTCGAAGTACATGACGTTATTGCCTAGGGTACCGCGATTGAGGCTCAGTGCTGCCTGCTGAGCCTCCGCCAGCAACGCCAGATTAATGCCAAAGCCGCTATTGGCCGCTTCAGTGCCAGCGATAGACTGGAACACCAAATCCACCGGAGCACCGCGCTCCATCAAACGTAGCGTATTGGTTACATGCGTCAGCACGCAAGATTGGGTAGGAATAGCGAAACGTTGAATGACGTCGTCCAACATGTAGTTCAACTTTTCCAATAACGGCAAGCTGTCGCTGGCGGGGTTAATGCCGACCACCGCATCACCACTGCCATACAGCAGGCCATCAAGCATACTGGCTGCAATACCCTGCAAACTGTCGGTTGGGTGATTCGGCTGTAACCGCACGCTGAGGTGGCCAGGAAGACCGATGGTGTTGCGGAAGCGCGTGACGACCCGGCACTTCTTCGCCACCAAAATCAGATCCTGATTGCGCATCAGTTTGCTCACTGCTGCCGCCATTTCCGGCGTGATGCCTGGAGCCACCCGCGCCAACATCGCGCTATCTGCCTGTTCACTCAGCAGCCAGTCACGAAAATCCCCCACGGTCAGATGAGAAATTGATGTAAAGGCCTGGGCATCGTGGCTGTCGATGATCAGCCGCGTGACCTCATCGTGCTCATACGGCACCAGCACCTGCTGGAGAAAAGCCTTCAGCGGCACATCCGCCAAGGCTATGCGCGCCGCCATACGCTCCTCTGCGCTGTCCGCCGCCACCTCCGCCAGACAGTCGCCGGAACGAGCCGGCGATGCCTTGGCCATCAACTGACGTAAATCACTAAAGCGGTAGCTGCGCCGGCTAAGCGTTGTCTGATACATTGCACCCCCTGTTCTGCCCTGATGACACAGCTAAAGTTGCAAACCCTGTACCAAGTGTAGTCAGTCCACAGTCGAAATTATTTTGTACCGGAAATCATCCGATTAGCCTCTCTCGATACCACTCCTCCCCCAGAACCGATGCACTAAAATCATGCACGGCATTCCGCCCGCAGGCGCTTCGGGTTAAAGTAGCCGCAACAAAGGAGAGGTAATGAACCGGCAACAGCAAATTATCCAGTGGTTACAGCAAGATAGTGGAAGAATGGCCGCATTGCGTACCGCGCGGCGACTCGGTCTGAATGACTGGTGCCTGGGCGCTGGCTTTGTGCGTAATCTGGTGTGGGACCAGTTGCATGGGTACGCCACACCAACACCGCTCAACGACATCGACGTGATACATTTTGATCCGCAGCGGCCAGAGGCAGAGCGTGACCAAATGCTGGAACTACGGCTGCAGGAGTGGATGCCACAGCCGTGGTCGGTCAAGAACCAGGCGCGTATGCACTTACGCAGCGGCCGAGCACCCTATCTCAACAGCGAAGAGGCCATCAGCTTTTGGACCGAGAGAGAAACGGCGGTTGGCGCACGCCTGAATGCCGACGACAGCATTACATTGGTCGCGCCATTCGGCCTCGATGGGTTGTTTGATGACACCATCACCTTCAATACCAAAAACGGCAACCTCGACACCTATGAACAGCGTGTGGCAAGCAAGGGCTGGTTGCAACACTGGCCGCGTCTGCGACAAATTCGTGGGTAAAGTTTTACCGCGCACGGCCGATACCCTGAACAGCCACATCAAGACGCAGGGAGAGCAATATGTCGACCAATATCACCATGATTGTCCCAGTGAAAAACACCCTACCCGGTGTCAGCAGGGTTTTTAGCGCCCCGGGTAACGAAGGCCAGTTGCTGATGGCCAAACCGGTCAACCAGCAACCGGAAGGCGGCAAAATGAAGGAAGCCAAGGCCGGTGGGATTAACGATCGGGTAAAAGTCACCGACAGCAACGCCTCGGCACGCATAAAGGTGTTGAATAAACAGATTCAGGATCTGCAACAGAAGCTGGTGGATCTGAAAGACTCAGACGCCGATCCCAAAGAGATCGAAAAACAAAAACAGCTGATCCAGGCACAGATTAAAATGCTGCAAGCCGAGATCGCACGTATTCAAAAAGAAGAGATGGAAAAACAGCAGGCTGCGCAAATGGCCAAGGCTGCTGACAGCGGCTCCCCCGCTAAAGGCGATGGTATTAACCGCCCAACCGCGCACAACGCGGTGGACGTGTATATCTGACTCAGTAATCTGCCTGTTGGCCGCGCTGCTGTTGCAATAACGCCGCCTGCTGCCCGACCACCTGCCAGATGACTTCCGCGGCGGGTGTCAGCGAGCGGTTTTTACGCCGCACCAACATCAAGGCGCGGTTGATTTCCGGCACCAATCGACGCACTTTTAGCTGGCCGCCTTCCGGCAACGGTAACGCCAGCGCCGGGAAAATGCTGATACCTATGCCCGCCGCCACCATCGGGAACAACGTCGCTGGGTGGCCAATCTCTTGCACCACCGTGGCGTCCACCCCTTGCTGGCGCAGTGCGCTGTCAATCAGTGGCCGGCTACCGGAAGCATAATCCTGCAATACCAGGCGGCTACCGGTCAGCGCCGACCAATGGACTTCAGGTTGGCTGGCAAACGGGTGATCATTACGGCACAGTAACAGAAAGGGTTCGTACAGAATCGGCTCGCAATCAAGGTCAATCGCCTGCACCGGATCAACCACAATACCGAAATCCACTTCAGCGTTTCGAATGCTGTGAAGCACCTGCTGTTGTGCCTGGTCACGCAGCATAATGCGAATATCCGGATATTTCTTTTCACCCGCAGCGATACATTGCGGCATCAGATGTGCGGAAATAGTCTGGCTCGATGCGACGCGTACCGTACCGCTGCGCTGCACACCAAAGCTGCGTGCATCAAGCAATGACGATTGTAACTCATCGAGTAAGCGCTCTACGCGGTTTGCCAGACGCTGTCCGGCATCGGTCAGCAGCACTTCACGCGTCGTGCGATCGAGCAAGCGCACGCCTATCTCCGCCTCTAACTCTTTCACGCTATGGCTGACCGCCGACTGCGTCAAGCCAATCGCCTCACCCGCCCGGCTGAAACTGCGATGCCGCGCAATGGCCACAAACACTTTGAGCTGCTTAATCGAGTAATTCATGTTTTTTATTAATAAATGAATTAAATAAATCAATTTAATTATTATATCTCGCCGCGCGACAATGCGTGCATTGATTTCTTTCCCGAGTGCGCCACCATGAGATTTCTGCCCGATCGCTTTACCCTGACGCTGATCGCCACCGTGCTGTTGGCTTCATTTCTGCCGGCACGCGGCGAGTTTGTCGGTTGGCTGAACGCCCTGACCATCGCCGCCATCGCTCTGCTGTTCTTTATGCACGGTGCCAAACTGTCGCGCGAAGCCATTTTGGCCGGTAGCAATAACTGGCGGCTGCATCTGTGGGTGATGTTCAGCACCTTTATTATTTTCCCGGTGCTCGGTGTGCTGTTCAAATGGTGGTCACCGGTCAACGTCAGCCCTGAATTGTATTCCGGTTTTATTTACCTGTGCATCCTGCCTGCCACCGTGCAATCGGCCATTGCATTTACGTCGCTGGCAGGTGGCAACGTTGCTGCTGCGGTGTGCAGCGCTTCGGCTTCGAGCCTGTTGGGAATATTCGTTTCTCCCCTGCTGGTCGGGCTATTGATGAATGTCCACGGTGAAACCGGCAGCCTTCAACAGGTCGGCTCCATTGTGCTGCAACTGCTGGTGCCCTTTGTCGCTGGCCACCTGTCACGGCCACTCATTGGCAAATGGATTGAACGTAACCGCAAGTTGATCGGCAAAACCGACCAGACGTCGATTCTGCTGGTCGTCTATGCCGCTTTTAGCGAGGCAGTTACACACGGTATCTGGCATCAGGTCGGCATTGGGTCGCTGGTGTTTATTGTGGTGGGCAGTCTGGTATTGTTGACGATTGTGTTAGTGGTCAACACCTACATGGCGCGCTGGCTGGGCTTTAGCAAAGCCGATGAGATCACCATTGTGTTTTGCGGTTCGAAGAAAAGCCTGGCAAACGGCATCCCGATGGCCAATATCCTGTTCCCGGCCGCGACCGTTGGGATTATGGTGCTACCGCTGATGGTGTTCCATCAGGTGCAGTTGATGACCTGCGCAGTACTGGCACGGCGCTATCAGAAGAAACAGCAGGAAAAACAGGCGGTGCCAAACGCAGAAACGGCACGGGGATAATGAAATGGGCGCGGCAAGACACCGCGCCCGGCAACTCAGCTTTTCTTCAGCGGCTTGACCAGGTTGTCGAGCCCTTCGATTTTAATCGCCAACGTCATTTCCATCAGCATGCCCAGTTTGCCGTTGGGGAACTCCCCTTTGCGAGCGAACCACAGCAGATACTCTTCAGGCAAGTCAATCAACACCCTTCCCTGATACTTGCCGAACGGCATCACGGTATTGGCGATTTCGATCAGGTTCTCTTTTTCCATCAGGCACCCAGCAGGCGGATCATTTCCGCTTCGTCGATCACCTCAATACCCAGTTCCTGTGCCTTCACCAGTTTGGAACCGGCGGCTTCACCGGCAATCACCAGATCGGTTTTCTTCGATACGCTGCCGCTGACTTTCGCGCCCAGCGCCGTCAGGCGATCTTTGGCTTCATCGCGTGAAAGCTGGCTAAGCGAACCGGTCAGCACCACCGTTTTACCGGCAAATGGGCTGTCGATCTCTTCAGCGACGATCACCACCGGGGCTGGCCAGTTAATGCCAATTTCGTCGCTGACCAGTTCCTGGATCACCTGCTGGTTAAGCGCTTCGTCGAGGAAATGGCGCGTGTGCTTCGCCACCACGTCACCGACATCCGGCACCTGTTTCAACGCCTCGATATCGGCGGCAAACAGCTTCTCAAGCGTACCAAAGTGCGCTGCCAGATTCGCGGCCGTCGCCTCGCCAACTTCACGAATACCCAGCGCATACAGGAAACGGGCGAAGGTGGTCTGCTTGGACTTCTCCAGCGCATTGACCAGATTCTGCGCCGACTTTGGCCCCATGCGATCCAGGCCGGTCAGAATTCCTGCGGACAGACGGAACAGATCGGCCGGGTTCTTGACGTACTCTTTTTCCACCAGCTGTTCGATGATTTTGTCGCCCATGCCTTCGACGTCCAGCGCACGACGGGAGACGAAATGCTTCAGCGACTCTTTGCGCTGTGCGGCGCAGATCAGCCCACCGGTGCAGCGCGCTACCGCTTCGCCTTCCACTCGTTCGACGTCAGAACCGCAGACAGGACAATGCTGTGGGAACAAAATTTCACGCGCGTCCGCTGGGCGGCGATCGGCCATCACCCCCACCACCTGTGGGATCACGTCGCCCGCGCGACGGACAATCACGGTGTCGCCGATACGCAGGCCCAGCCGTTCAATTTCATCAGCATTGTGCAAGGTGGCATTGCTGACAATCACGCCCGCAACCAGTACCGGCTCCAGACGCGCTACCGGCGTAATTGCCCCGGTGCGCCCCACCTGGAACTCCACCTCACGCACCACGGTGATTTGCTCTTGCGCCGGGAATTTAAATGCCGTCGCCCAGCGCGGCGCACGCGCCACAAAGCCGAGCGTTTCTTGCAGATCGATATCGTCGATCTTCACCACCACGCCGTCGATATCAAAGCCGAGTTGCGTGCGGTCTTGCTCCACCTGGCGATAAAACGCCAATACCTCATCGCTGCCAGTGCAACGTTGAGCGCGATCGCTGACGGGTAAACCCCAGTCTTTGAACTGCATCAGGCGCTGCCAGTGGCTACGCGGTAACTCGCCCCCTTCCAACAGGCCAACACCATAGCAAAAGAAGGTCAACGGGCGCTTGGCGGTAATCCGTGGATCAAGCTGACGGATCGATCCGGCGGCTGCGTTACGCGGGTTAGCGAAGATCTTGCCGTCTTTACGACGCGCTTCTTCGTTCATCTGCTCAAAACCCGCTTGCGGCATAAAGACTTCGCCACGCACTTCCAGCCGACGCGGGATATTCTCGCCGGTCAACCGCAGCGGAATAGCGCGGATGGTGCGCACGTTGGTGGTAATGTTTTCACCGGTGGTGCCGTCGCCGCGCGTGGCCGCACGAACCAATTCCCCCTCTTCGTACAACAAGCTGACCGCCAGACCATCCAGTTTCAGCTCGCAGCAGAAGGTCAGTGGGTCACTGCTCTTCAGGCGATCTTGCACTCGCTTGTAAAACGCCAGGAAGCTTTCTTCGTCAAAGACGTTATCCAATGACAGCATCGGCACTTCGTGACGGACCTGATCGAATGCCGCCAGCGGAGCTGCACCCACGCGCTGAGTGGGCGAATCCGCGGTAATCAACTCCGGGTGCGCGCTTTCCAGCTCACGCAATTCGCGCATCAGGCGATCATATTCCGCATCCGGCACTTCCGGCGCGTCCAGCACATGATATTGATATTCGTGATGGCGCAGGGAGGTTCGTAGTTGATTGATTTGTTGGATTATCGATTCCATGGCTCACCATCAAAGATATCCCCGTCATATTTCAAGCTGCGTCTTTGTGGGCTGCCTTTACTGACCCGTGACTTAGTTAGCTAAGTTCCCTGGGCTTCGCTCCGTTGCCGCTTTGATGCAGTTTGACGTATTTAGGGTAACAAAACCCCCGACTAGCGGGGGCTTTAGGATTACGGGTATTGAGTGCGCGTAGCAGCCGATCAGTCGGTGTTATCCAACACTTCACGAATGCGCGCTTTATAGGTTTCCAGCTTCTGCGGGGTCATCATGCGGCGCTCATCGTCCAGCACCACACCACCCACATCGTCGGCGATTCGCTGAGCCGACTGCAGCATCAGCTTGAAGTTCTGATTAGCGTCGCCATAAGACGGCACCATCATGAACATCGACACGCCTGGCGTGGAGAAATCAGACATCATCTCAGGATCAAAGGACCCCGGTTTAACCATATTCGCCAGGCTGAACAGCACAGGGCCGCTGCCCGCAGGGCTGATATGGCGATGGAAAATGCCCATTTCGCCAAACTGGAAGCCCGCCTGCAGCACGCTCTGCAGCAAGACTTCGCCGCCGATCACGCCACCCTGATGTGCAGTAACGTGCAACACCAGTACGGTTTCTTTCAGTTTTGCCGGTTTGATGGCGGCAGGAGCAGGCTGAGGCTCGTGCACCACCGCTGGCTTCTCTTCCGGCTGCGGCTGCTGAGCAGGCTCGGTGTGGAACACCGGTTCTGCTGCATGCGCCACTGGCGGCAGATCGTCAACGCGCGGTTCACGGCGTGTCGCAGGCTGTTGCGGCTCATCGTCTTCGTCCTGCGCGTAGTTGTCCAACAGGATGTCATCATAATCCGGCCGCTGAGACAGCGGTGGCGGAGACTGATGAGCAGCCGGTTGAACGGCACGCGGTGCTGGCTCAGCCGCTGGAGCAGGCTTGGGCGCAACCACGGGTTCTTCGCGAGCGGCATCAAAATGACCAAAGGACGGCTCATCCTGCGGGTGAGCGGAGCGTACACGCACCTCTCCCACGCCTTCATCGAGATCGTCGATCGGGGATTGTTCACGTTCTTTTTTAGAACGTTTGGCTGGGCGATCGCGGAAAAGCGATGAGCGTTCCTTACGGCTGGTCCAAAGACCGTGCAATAACAACGCTATTATGGCGATCGCGCCAACAACGATTAATATCAGACGCAAATCCTGCATCATTGCTATCTCTGTTGTTCCAATACATTGCCACCGCGGCAAACATTCACTCTTTAACTCTATTTGCCCGAGCACACAAGTGCAAGTCCGTGCTGAACTTTATGCCAATAAAGATGATTACACTGCCTTTTTTTGCTGTTTTTTCAGCCAATGTCACCCTAGCCAGTAGAAAATCATCCCGATATGATAGCGATGCCTGTTCAGACAAAGAGATAACTTAAGATATGTCCTATTCGCAGTCACCTTCTCACTCCACCAACGGCCTTCATTATTTTGCTGAAGGCTGGCGCCTGATTTCGCGCCCGGGGATTAAACGCTATGTCGTATTACCGTTGCTGGTCAATGTACTGCTGATGGGGTCCGCTTTCTGGTGGTTGTTCAGCCAATTGGGTGACTGGATCCCGAGCATGATGAGCCATGTTCCCAGTTGGCTGCAGTGGCTGAGCTATTTGCTGTGGCCACTTGCGGTCATTTCCGTGCTGTTGGTGTTCAGCTATCTGTTCAGCACCATCACCAACCTGATCGCTGCCCCCTTCTGTGGCCTGCTAGCCGAACAGTTGGAAGGCAGCCTGACCGGCAAGCCGTTACCGGACACCGGTATCTTCGGCATTGTGAAAGATCTGCCGCGCATTATGGCGCGTGAATGGCGCAAGCTGGCTTACTATCTGCCACGCGCCTTATTGTTGCTGATTCTTTATTTCATTCCTGGCATTGGCCAAACCGTGGCGCCTGTGCTGTGGTTCCTGTTCAGCGCCTGGATGCTGGCAATTCAGTATTGCGACTACCCTTTCGATAACCACAAGGTGAGCTTTGCCGATATGCGCAGCGCACTGCGTCAGCATAAAACCGATAACCTGCAGTTTGGCGCGATGGTGAGCCTGTTCACCATGATCCCCATCCTCAATCTGGTTATCCTGCCGGTCGCGGTTTGCGGCGCCACCGCCATGTGGGTCGACCGTTATCGTACGCAATTCGTACGTTCCTAAGCCATTTTCGGCCCCGCATTACGATTAATTCTTCGACAGGGCGCGCAATATGCGCCCTTATCCTTGTGCTTAAAACTTATTTCCTAATAACATATAGATATACCAATTCTTTACTTCCCTGCCGGTACTGTTAGCGTATGCTTTCGATG
>NZ_JBXWLA010000029.1:0-36947 GCF_058191755.1 Serratia sp. CoH_122_TC_1 | reverse complement strand
ATGCGCAATACGCGCCGCGGCCGTTGTCAGATGGTCAGGATCCAGCTCAATACCGATAAATCCCATACCTTCGAGTAGAGCAGCTTTACCGGTGGACCCTGACCCCATAAACGGATCCAGCACGACACCACCGGCAGGGGTGATCAACCGGCAAAGGTAGCGCATCAGCTCTACAGGTTTCACCGTTGGATGGATATTCCTGGCACCACCAGTACGCCCGGCACCAGCGCGGGGGTCATTCATGCCAGCACTGCCCTCCTTTCTTCCGCCGGTCATATCACTGGCCGTGTACGGTACAAAGCGCTCCATCCCTTCATCACGCTCAGATTTACTGACCTTTGCACAGTAGAAGAATCTCGCGGCGCTGCCTTGATCACCATGGTGGTAGCTGGCTACCCGATCAATCATGCCGCCAAACTTCACAGGACCGCTGAAACCATTGGCTGTTGGCTCTGTTCCCTTTACTGGCGCCCGGGCGCCGGCATTTTGTGGAAACTCGGTGATCACCTCTTCACTACCATCATGCAGGACGTTTGCAGGCCATCGGCCGAGCTGATCTGCTTTCCACTCCCCACTCTCTGGGGCTTTCTCGTCACGCACATGCGACAGCAGGCCACCAGCACCACCGATTAAAGCTTCCTCTGTCGGTACCCGGCAAAGATCGATATTTAGAGCACCAGTGCCGAACAGGACAACATTGCCCTCTACCGTGCCAACCAGTGGCTTACGGGCCATTACGATCGGCTCATGCGCAGGTTTTAATGCGGTCCCCTTCCCTTGGTTATCACCGGTAAGGTTTTTCGACTTCGGGAAGCCGCTGCCATAAATCCACATCAGCTGATCGCGGATCTCAAAACCGGCATCCTCGATGTTCACCACCAGGCGGTGATAAGTACGCGCCCCACCAAATGCCAGCAGATGTCCGCCAGGCTTCAGAACACGCAGGCATTCAACCCACTGGTCAACAGTCGGTACCTGGTAATCCCATTTATGCCCCATGAAGCTCAGCCCATACGGCGGATCAGTGACAATGGAATCAACAGAGTTATCAGCCATACCGCGGATAACATCCTCACAGCGGCCTACATTGAGTTGATAAATCACAGGATCCCCCTTTGCTGTTCAGCAGTGGCCAGCAGCTTGATGAAGCGATAACCCGCCTCGATGTTGAAGTGATTCAGTACGCCCACCCAGTTTCGTTCCCGGGCGATACGGCGCAGATCCTGATCATCAGCCCAAAGCCTGCGCAAGTAGCGAATCGACCACCAGCGGCGAACCTGTTGCAGCATGGCCACCAGCGGGAATACGGTGACGCCTAAAATTTGATGTGTTGCTGGTTTCATCCTGCCAATCTCCCCAAATCGTTCTCGCTGGCTTGGTCCACGGCCTTACCCCAAATCCCTGCCCATGCCTTTCTGGCGTCGTAGTCGGTCATACGCCCCAGGGAACCAGCCAATTGCTGGGCAATCCGTTCAACCTCATTGCGTGGCTTGCGGCGCTGGGTCACGATTCTCAGGTAGGCGTCATCGCGGGCGGTGGTATCCAATTTCTGGACCTTAGGCAGATCGTCAGCGCGAAACTCCTTGACCTTGAGGTAGCAGCTCTCGGTGATCAGGTAGTCGAAATCCTTCTTGCGCCACGTCCTGCCGCTGTTTGTGTCCGGTCTGTCTTCCAGCATCCACTGGCATTTCTTGGCGATGTAACGCAGGTAAGCACCCCACTTGTCCTGGTTCAGGTCGTAATCCTTCCAGAGTTTGCGCAGCACCTTCCGGCGGGCATCAGTGATTTTGATAACCTTTGGCATCGTAGGTAGCGTGGCGTGGAATACGTCCAGCACGGCTTGGTAGTCGATTTTCAGAGAATCATCCGCTTGCGGGTCGGCTGGCTCAGCCAGTTGACCAACAGGTTTTATTACTGATGGATCTTGTTTTGAATTTACTAACGGATCGTATCCAGATTCTGGAGGGTCAAAACGCCCTTTCTTGCTGGATTCTGACGGGTCAGATTTTGAGGTATCAAATTTTGATGCATCAGATTTTGACGTATCAGATTCTGGAGGGTGAAAGTTTGCCGCTGCCCGTAACTTCTCAACGTTCAACTGAGTCATGCTTGAAGTGTTGCGGTTGCCCTTGCGGCGCTGCTGGCGACTAATCCAACCATCCTCAACAAGTTTCGCCAGCGCTGCACTGACCGTGCTTTCACTCGCACCAATCTGACGGGCAATGGTCTTGGTGGAAGGCCAGCATAAGCCCTCGTCAGACGAGAAATCAGCCAGACGCGCCATGATGGCAACCATGGACAGCTTCATACCTGCCGCCGCGCAGCCATCCCACACGTATGCGGTTAGTTTTGTACTCATAATTCAAACCTGATAAATCGTGACCGAAATACGATCAGCGTGGTGGTCATCTTCCATTCGTAGCCAATCAGGCTGTAAGTAACCGTTTCATAGTCCTGATCAACTTCATGAACCAACACGGTCACATGGTTGCGATCACGGTAATAATTGCCTGCCTGGATGAGTAAATTCGCCATGTCAACCCACCATCAGTTCAGAGGCATAACGCTCAGCAATCCACTGAATGCCGCGCGGCGTCACGCGTGTTTGCGTATAGGCATGGCCTGAATGGTCGGAGGTGCCTGTTTTCACAGTAAGCAGCCCCTCTCGCTGACGTTGCGAATGCGGGAGGAGGTTATTGGACTGGCGGAACAACACCCGATCGCGGATCAGCGCTTCAATCATCGCCTTCTCTGGCATGTTCAGGGTTTTGGCTGTCTCACGCAGGCTCTTGGCACCGCTGGCGTCAACGTAGTGATCGACAAAGGCCACTTTCGGCGCGTCAGCCTGCACCTTCTGCTCCAGGGCGGCTTTCTGTTCGGCCATGTCGGCGGCCAGGCGCAATGCTTCAGGCAGTGATTGAGGAACAAAACCTGATTGTGCTGCGTCAAATGTGCGAATGACTTTGAGGTTGAACTCTGGGCTTATCCACATGGCATACGAATAAACAAGCTCCTTGCAGACGTATGACCCCTGTAGATTCCCCCCACGAATGACCGATACCGGATTTCCGGTAACGCTCAATAATTCAACAAGCGATTTAGTTTGCTCGTTCTCAAGCCAATAGCCTGGAGTGTGGCGTTTCTCATTGCCGGCCGCGCGATGCAGGTCGTTCAAGCAGTAACGACCTTGCGGATCCTGACGAATGGCAACACTATCAATGGCGATCATGCTGTTCATGCTGCACCTCCTTCGGCGTAGGTGTTGCCATTGTGGGCAAATTCGAACTCAGCCAACGGCTGGGTTAAAAGATGAGCTGCATGAAGACGCTCTATCCCCTCCTGACCACGGGCCAGCCAGTGACCGCTATCTACCACCCAGCGGGCAAACTGGTAGTTGCTGGCAATCCACCGACCCATTACATTTACTTCATACCGGAACGGCGACGCAGATTTACCGCCAGTCATTGCACGGCAACGAATTTGCGGCACCACTGAATTTCTGGTTAAATTGCTCATGCGATTATTTCTCCACACACTGATTTACTCGCACCGACGCCCAGGGGCTGCAACCACTGGGCGTCAACCTTTCTGACATTTGGCTTTTTTGCCAAACAACGCCAGTACAGCCCTAACCTCTGCATCACGCGCCTGAAGGTGCTTGCGGTGATAACGCATGATCTCGGCAGCTTCTTTCTCATCAATAACTCCATCAGCAAGCGACTCCTGAATGATTTGATCCACATGGCCACGGTGTGCGGCAGTGCGGATGCTTTTGCTGAATAACTCCACCTGGTCCAGTTCTTCCAACTCCGGGATCTCCACCACCAGCAAGCCGCGGCGCCGAGCGAAATAATGGGCCAGCAGGTTGGTACCGGAAATATCTTCCATTGCTTCCAACTCGCTGATCTCGAAGAAGCGGCAGCCGTTCTTCTCGTACAGGTTGTTGTTAAAAGCCGTCTCAGACATACCCAGTGCGCCGGCCATAGCCGAACGGCCACCAGCGACCGCCTTACACATGCCTTTCACTACATCTTTCAAATTTGGCTCTACCATGTTGTTTTTCCTTTGGTAGTTACGGTTATGCCGCCGGAGCGGTAGACTTCACATACAGATCTGGTTGGTACTTGAGTTCCCCACCAGTTAAATGCTCGATTCTCATGGCCTGTTTTTCGGGGATAACTTTCCCCCATCGGCACACCGCCGGATGTTTTATTCCCAACGCCATCGCGGTATTAACTACACCGCCAAAATGGGAAATTACTGTTTCTTTGTACATAGAAACTCCTTATTGATTTACACGATAAAGGTAACAAAAGGTACATAACAAAGCAAACACCTTTCACACTCTTATCGCGTAACATTGGTTACATGAAAACAGCAATGAACGATCGAATTCGTATGCGGCGACTGCAGTTGGATATGACCCAGCTCCAGTTAGCAAAAGCCGTTGGCGTGAGTCGGGTATCCGTCACCAAATGGGAGACGGGTGTCACTCAACCCGATGGGGAAAACTTACACGTTTTAGCTCGGGTTTTATCGTCTAACCCTGAGTGGCTTCTCTATGGCAAAGGTGGCGAAACAAGCTCAGATGACACGAAATTAAAACCCATTGCTGCGACCCCATATAATATTCCAGTAATATCCTCCGTGCAGGCCGGATCATGGACAGATTCCTACACCGCAGCACGCATTTCAGATGTTCTTAGGTGGTGTAGTACAACAGTGAATGTTTCCGATGATGCTTTTGGCCTTGATGTTCGTGGTGAGTCGATGACTAACCCCAATGGCAGCCCAACAATACCTGAAGGATCAACGGTTATTGTGGAACCTCACTATGGTTCAGTTGAGGAACTGTCTGGAAAAATCGTCGTTGCAATGGTCGAAGGTAGTTCTGAAGCAACAATAAAAAAACTAGTGATTGATGGACCGAATAAGTACTTAATGCCACTTAATCCAAACTTTAAACCTATAGAAATAGATGGAAATTGCCGGATTATTGGCCGCGTAGTCCAGGTTACACAAGACCTCTAACAATCTCACCCAGCCCCTTTCGGGGCTTCTTTTTGCCCATCAATGTAACTTTAAGTACATTTCACTATTGACGACAAAGGTAACTATAGTTACATTAAACCCATCAACAGCGAACAGGCAGGACGCCCACGAAGTAGCCGCCCGAGGCGCATGAAGATCGGGATGATTCGCTAAGCAGTGATACTCAGTAAGGGGTTTAGGTGATGAGTAAGCGAGAGCCAGTTATCGTCGCAAATGAATTTACCAACGATGAACTATATGCATGGATGCAGGAAAAATTATCTGCCATGCGCCAGTTAAAAGCATTGCAAATGGAAAAAGCCTCAATGGAGCTGAGGCTTGCGGTGATTACCGAAGATATAAGAGTTATCGGTCTTCGGAGTTGTATAGAAGTTTGTCAGCAAAAGTTGGGTCCCACTCTTCATCCAGTAGGTCAGGGAACACAACGAAGTGCTGATCTAGAGCAATAGACGCAAGTATGCGAGAGGCTTCAGCCGGTAACGATTCAATTTTTAGCTCGTCGTGCAAGGCAAGCATTGCATCAGAAAGCGATAACGAACGTATCTCGGTTAATGGCCACTTGTACTTTAGTAGCAGTTTGTGATGAAGCGCCGAGACACCTTTCAGATCGTTATATCGGGTCCCAAAATCGACCCGGTGTTGTGCCAGGACGGCATCTAGGGCGCATAGCTGAATGGCTGGAAGATAACCGTGACTTCCTGTTAGCCTTTGATGCTGATGGCACTGTGCTGGATATCAAGCAGGCTGTTGGTGCCGTCCGCCGCATCACCATTGAGTCAATTTCAACCTCCGATCATGAAGAGAACGACTTCAGTGGCAAACGCTCGCTGATGGAAAGCGTTGAAGCCAAGAGCAAAGACGTTATGCCGGCGGCCTTCGAATTCAAATGCGTACCTTATGAAGGTCTGGGCGAGCGCCCCTTCAAATTGCGCTACAGCATTATCACCAGCGATAAGCCGATTTTGGTTCTACGAATTGTTCAGTTGGAAACAGCTGAGGAAGAAATTGCCGCTGAATTCCGAGACCTACTGATCAGCAAGTTCGATGGCGTTGAAGTCGAATCCTTCATCGGTAAATTTAAAGCTTAATTAAACCTTAGTAATACAGCCTCAAATACCCCAGCAATGGGGTATTTGGTGAAGTGTTGCCAAAAACTGTGTGGAGAGAAATTATGTCTTGGATTCTAACATTTACTGGCAAGCGTTTTGATTACGCCTCGCCATCCGTGGACGATATTTGTATTGAAGATATCGCTCAAGCGTTATCACATGAATGCCGCTTTAACGGGCATATCCCTGAATTTTATAGCGTGGCTCAGCACTGTGTTATTGCCAGTCATATAGTGCCTGCTGAATATGCACTTGAAGCATTATTACATGATGCTCATGAAGCTTATTGTAAAGATATCCCATCGCCTCTTAAGCAATTAATTCCTGATTATCGTGGCATTGAAAACAATATTGATTTTGTTATTCGTTATAAATTTAATCTCCCGGCTACGAATAGCCCAGCAGTCAAGCATGCGGATCTAGTGATGCTGGCCACCGAACGCCGCGACCTCGATATTGACGACGGCACACCGTGGCCAATGCTCGAAGGGATCGCCCCTTCTGAAGACTTTTTCGTCTCTCCGGTAAATCCGGTGCAGGCTCGAACTATGTTCCTGCAGCGTTTCCACGAGCTGACCGCCAAGAGGGCTACGTGATGTTCGGCCTGTTCCTGCTCGTCTGCTACACGTACCAGCCGTGCGAATTCGTGCCGCAAGGCTGGGTGTATCCAGATCAAAGCAACTGCCTGGCGGATATCCACCAGCAGCAGTTACCACCTCAGTATGAATGCCTGCCGGTAGATGGTGTGATCCCGGCCCAGCGCCAGGAGGAAAAATGAGCAAAGTAACCTATCTTCACGCTTTAAATAAAGCGCATCTCACGGAGCAAATTTCACGTCAGAACAAGGCCCGCGCACCTTACAAAAATAAGGATAAAGACCGCTGGATTGAGGTGTGCAACGCGCATAACCGCAAGGCTATCCGTAAGGCTCGACGTTCGGTTGGCAAGTCTAACAGGAATGGCATTCGTCGAACTGCCAAGGGTATGTGCGGTTTTCTCATCGAACTAAATATTCTGGCCCAGATATGCCGATCCAATCGCGAATGGTTGGCTAAGAATCGGGAGGCAAAATGAAAGAGCTCAACTTTGACCCATCCGACCCGGACAAAATGAAACTTCCGGCGGGCAAGGCGTGCGGAAATTGCGGGCACATACGCCGCTGCAAGGCAATTTTCGGTCATGTTGAAACTGATACGTATTGCGACTGGTCGCCATCTCGCGCGGTGTTCTTGGACAAGGTGGAGGTGCGTGATGCCAGCAAATGAACGAAATCTATATCCCAACATAAAGCGAGTAGTTTGGAGTGATTGGGCCGAAGGGAAGGTTCGGCAGAGGCGCTGGCACCCAATGCGGGTGGCAATGCTGTTTCGCCTCGGCCCAGTAATTCCGACGCCAATGATCGCGAAAATGTTCGGCGTTTCACCCAGGGTCGTTCGGCAGAAAGCTGAAAGCCTTGGAATCCAGCTGTACAGATGCTTTCGGGATTACGCCGATTGGGAAATAAAGTTCATGAAAGATAATCGGCAGCGGCTGACCCAGGAAGAAATAGCACGGCATTTGGGTAGGACACGAGAAGCTGTATGCACAGCAATGCGCAAGCGCGGAATTAACCCCGGAAAGCCGCGTGGCGAACACCATCCCCATGCGAAATACAGCGACTACGATGTTGATCTGTGCCGAAAGTTGGCTGACGAAGGCCTAATCGCTACTGAAATCGCCGAAAAGATGGACGTGGTGGATTCCAGCACCGTCTGGCGTTGGATCAACTTCACCTGCCGTACAAACTTAGAACTCGAAGACTATGGGAGATTGAATGCATGATTCTGCCGCTTGAAAGACTGCGAGAAATAGCAGAGCGCCGATCGCCTAGCTTGCGATGGGGTGAGGCTGAGAAAATTGCAGCAGAACTCCTGGCTAACCGGGAGGCGCAGCCTGTGGCAGTTCCAGAATACCTCACGTACCTGAAAGATCCGATAATCAGTAATGTGCTGGCAGACGATGATAATTCACCTATGGCGAACGCAGCGAGAATTCTAGCGCGCGAAGTTAAGTTCTGGCGGTCGCAGCCATTATTCACCGCCCCGCCAGCGCCAGCAGTGACCAGCGAGATGTTAGAGGCAATGGACGAGGTGATCCGCATTTCCGATCGCGGCCATGACGCATGGAACCGCGCAAAAGAAGCTATTGCAGTATGCCGCGCCGCAATCCTGGCAGCAGCGCCAACACAAGGTGAGAAACAATGAACGACTTAATGATCGACCTGGAAACCATGGGCAACAAGCCCAACGCGCCAATCGTGGCGATCGGTGCTGTGTTCTTCGACCCGGCCACCGGCGAACTGGGACCGCAGTTCTATACAGCTGTGAATCTGGCAAGCGAGCTGGCCGCCGGCGCCGTTCCTGATGGCGATACCATTAACTGGTGGCTGAAGCAAAGCAGTGAAGCCCGAGCGGCGATCACCGACGACGAAGCCAAACCAATAGCTGATTCCCTCGATGCCCTCACTCGTTTTGTTGCTCTCGGTTGCAATCAGCCGAAGTACCTGAAGGTCTGGGGCAACGGCGCCGCCTTCGACAATGTCATTCTTCGCGGGGCTTATGAGCGCTGCGGTGTGCCGCCCTGCTGGAACTGGTTCAACGATCTGGACGTGCGCACCATGGTGAACCTCGGCCGGCGGATTGGGTTTGACCCAAAACGTGATCTGCCCTTCGACGGAGAACGCCACAACGCGCTGGCTGATGCCATTCACCAGGCGCAATACGTTTCAGCAATCCACCAGCGATTACTGAAACCCCACCAGCAACATACCGAACTGTAATTAATTCCGGCCCGTTGCAGCGGGCCCCAAACGTGGAGAAATAATATGTCTACTGTTGATCTGTCTGCTTTGCAAGGCATCAAGATACCAGCCTTAGAAGGCATGGGCGTATTCATCATCCAGCCGAATGAATGGTTGACCAAAGAGTGGTTAATTCTGGTCACCGGAATTTCGGAGGGGAAGATCCGTGCTTACCGTCGTAAGGGCGCCTGGCGCCAGGGGAAGGAGTGGGTATTAGTTGCAACCGATGGCGATAACAAGCCTAACAGCGACACCATGTATCACCTCCCCACGATAAACGCCTGGTTCGCCACCCAGCGCGGCCGCCAGCCGACGGACTGAATAAGGCTATGTTATGGAGAAGAAGAGAGCATATCCCACCGGGGTCGAGAGCCACGGTGGCTACCTTCGCGTCTGGTTTATTTTTAACGGCAAACGTCATCGGGAGTCCCTGGGGCTCCCGGATACACCCAGAAACAGGAAAACGGCCGGCGAAATGCGCCAGGCGATATGTTTTGCGATCCGCTCAGGCACTTTTGACTATGCGAAACAGTTTCCTCAATCTGCTGCTGTTGCAGAAAACAAAGGGGCATCGAAGGATCTGACGGTGGCGGACCTGCTGTCGCGCTACCTGTCATTGAAGACCCCGGAACTGTCACTGAATACGCTCCGTCGATACGAAGTGAAGCTGGAAACCTGCAGCCAGATCCTCGGCAAAGGCCGGCTGGCCAGAACGCTGACGCAGGAAGACTTACTGCGACTGCGTAACGAGCTGCTCACCGGCCTGCAGCGACCGCGGCGTAACCGGAAAACCGTCACCAAAGGCAGAAGCGTGGCCACGGTTAACGACTATATGACCTGTACCAAGGGAGCCATCAAGTTTGGCTATGACAATGGTTACATTGATGTCGACCCGGGGATTTCTGTCAGCAAGTTAAAGCGGGCTAAGGTCCGGCCGGATCCACTGACGCAGGATGAATTCTCGCGCTTTATCAATGCTTGCCTGAATGAGCAAACTATTAACCTGTGGACTGTGGCCGTTTATACCGGGTTACGTCATGGGGAGATCGCCGCGCTGGCATGGGAAGATATCGATCTGGATGCAGGCACACTCACGGTGCGCCGCAACTGGACCTCAGTGAAGCAGTACACGTTGCCAAAAACGCAGGCCGGTACCGACCGCGTTATTTTTTTGATGCAGCCGGCGGTCGACGCCCTGAAAAGACAACAGGCCATCACCCGATTGATGCCGCAAATTTTGGTTAACGTGGTACTGAGGGAGGTGGGGAAATCGAGGAAGGATCCGTGCACGTTCGTTTTCAAGCCTGGTGTGAATGGTCACGGTGCCGTGGGCGATCGCTATACGGTCACCTCAATCAGTGATAGCTGGGATAAAACGTTAAAACGGGCTAAACTTCGGCATCGAAATGCGTACCAGTCGCGCCATACTTATGCGTGCTGGTCACTGTCCGCCGGGGCCAACCCTGCGTTTATTGCAACGCAGATGGGGCATACCTCGGCGCAGATGCTGTTCAACGTGTACGGTGACTGGATCCCGGACCACAATAGTGACCAGTTAACACTGTTGAATTCAAAGCTCAGTAAAAATGCCCCATACATGCCCCATAGCAAGAGTGGGACATCATAAAAACCAGTAACCAAGAGGGTTAGAGCACCGTGGCTCAATACGTCTATACCATGCATCGCGTCGGCAAAGTGGTTCCGCCGAAGCGTCACATCTTGAAAAATATCTCTCTGAGCTTCTTCCCTGGCGCCAAAATTGGTGTGCTGGGTCTGAACGGCTCGGGTAAATCCACCCTGCTGCGCATCATGGCTGGCATCGATACCGATATCGAAGGTGAAGCTCGCCCGCAGCCAGGGATTAAAATCGGCTACCTGCCACAGGAACCGCAACTGAACCTGGAGCATACCGTCCGCGAGTCGGTCGAAGAGGCGCTGGCGGAAGTGGTTGGTGCTCTGAAACGCCTGGATGAGGTGTACGCGCTGTACGCTGAAGAAGGCGCTGACTTTGACAAGCTGGCCGCTGAACAGGGCCGCCTGGAAGAGATCATTCAGGCTCATGATGGCCACAATCTGAATACCCAGCTTGAGCGTGCCGCCGATGCGTTACGCCTGCCAGAATGGGACGCGAAAATCGCCAACCTTTCCGGTGGTGAGCGTCGCCGCGTAGCGCTGTGCCGCCTGTTGCTGGAAAAACCGGACATGCTACTGCTCGACGAACCAACCAACCACCTGGATGCTGAATCCGTGGCTTGGCTGGAACGCTTCCTGCACGACTTCGAAGGTACCGTTGTGGCGATCACGCACGACCGTTACTTCCTCGACAACGTGGCCGGCTGGATCCTCGAGCTTGACCGTGGTGAAGGTATTCCATGGGAAGGTAACTACTCTTCCTGGTTGGAACAAAAAGACGCTCGCCTGGCACAGGAAGCCTCTTCTGAAGCCGCTCGTCGTAAATCCATTGAGAAAGAGCTGGAGTGGGTTCGTCAGGGCGCTAAGGGCCGTCAGTCTAAAGGCAAGGCCCGTTTGGCGCGCTTTGAAGAGCTGAACAGCACTGAATACCAAAAGCGTAACGAGACCAACGAACTGTTTATCCCACCTGGCGCACGCCTGGGGGATAAAGTCGTTGAAGTCAGCAACCTGCGTAAGTCTTACGGCGACCGCGTGCTGATTGACGATCTCACCTTCGCAGTACCTAAGGGCGCGATTGTCGGCATTATCGGCCCGAACGGCGCCGGTAAATCGACGTTGTTCCGCATGATGTCCGGTCAGGAACAGCCTGATTCCGGCAGCATCGTGTTGGGCGATACCGTTAAGCTGGCCTCGGTCGATCAGTTCCGCGACAGCATGGACAATGCCAAAACCGTCTGGGAAGAAGTCTCCGGCGGTCAGGACATCATGCGTATCGGCAACACTGAAATGCCAAGCCGTGCCTACGTCGGCCGCTTTAACTTCAAGGGCGTCGATCAGGGCAAACGCGTAGGCGAGCTGTCCGGTGGTGAGCGTGGCCGCTTGCACCTGGCCAAGCTGCTGCAGGTTGGCGGCAACGTGCTGCTGCTCGACGAACCGACCAACGACCTGGACATCGAAACCCTGCGCGCGTTGGAAAACGCCCTGCTGGAATTCCCAGGCTGCGCGATGGTTATCTCGCACGACCGTTGGTTCCTTGACCGTATCGCCACCCACATTCTGGATTACCAGGATGAAGGCAACGTCGAATTCTTCGAAGGCAACTTCACCGAATACGAAGAGTACAAGAAACGTACGCTGGGCGCTGAAGCGCTTGAGCCACATCGTATCAAGTACAAAAGAATCGCCAAGTAATCCGAAAGGCGCCGCATGCGGCGCCTTTTTTAATCCCGCGCCAGCTCGCGGGCGTAATCGTCAAATACCGGGTGTTGCAGCACCACGTCAATAAAACAGGCCAGCGCCGGCGAATTCAGCTTGCGGCTCGGATAGACCAAATACAGCTCATTACCTTCTGCCTGCCATTCCGGCAGCACTTCTACCAACTGCTTCTGCGCGACCACCTCGCGGCTAAGAAATGCCGGCAAGAGGGTTATCCCGGCCCCGGCAATGGCACATTCACGCGCGTACAGCAGGTTATCGGTAATATGCCGCGTCGGCAGCTGCCAACGGAAATATTCATCCCCCCGGCGCAGGTTCCAGGCCGGCCAGGAACTGTGTGCAATACACCGATGCTGCTGCAACTGCTGCGGGTGAAGGATCGGTGAGTGCTGCGCCAAATAAGCCGATGAGGCCAGTAAATAACGTGGCGCATGGCCCAAACGGCGGCCAATCAGTGAAGAGTCCTGTGGCTTGCCGGTCCGCAGCGCTGCGTCATACCCTTCCTGCACCATATCTACCATCGCATCAGACACCGACACTTCCAGTGAGACATCTGGATATTGGCGTTGAAAATCCGCAGTCAGCCGCGGTAACAAGGTTGCGCCTAAGCCTGCGGGGGTCGATATACGTAACCGGCCGCTGGGATTATCACGCAACCGTTGCAGCGCCAGGTCTGCCCGTTCGGCGGCGGTGAGCATTTCCTGACAGTGTTCCAAATAACGCTCACCGGCAAAGGTCAGGTTGAGCTGACGGGTGGTGCGATTCAGTAACCGCAGGCCCAGCGTTTGTTCCAATTGGCTAATCCGCTGGCTGACGCTGGATTTTGGCAAAGCGGCGCGTTTGGCGGCGGCGGTAAAACTGCCGCACTCGGCCACCAGCGCAAACAGCGCCATGTCCTGTAACTGTTTAAACCGCATTGTTCACCTCAAACGAACACTTAGTTAGTTATTGTCCATCTTATCACTCCCCATCAAGAGGTCTACACTGTGGCTATTCATTCGAAAGGAGCACAGTCATGCCGATTAAAGCCATTGCCGTAGACCCCAAAAACCCCGCAGCTTTCATTGAGATCAACCCGGAAAAGCCCACTCCCGGTCAATACGATCTGTTGGTGGACGTTAAAGCGGTGTCGGTCAATCCGGTGGACACCAAGGTCCACGCTGGCCTGCAAAAAAGTGGCCTGCAACAGCCGCGCATCCTCGGCTGGGATGCCAGCGGTATCGTGGTTGACGTGGGCAGCAGCGTCAGCGGCTTCAAACCCGGCGACGAGGTCTGGTACGCCGGCGATATCACTCGTCCAGGCAGCAACAGCACCCTTCAGTTGATTGACTCTCGTATCACGGCCCACAAGCCGCGCAGCCTGAACTGGGCAGAGTCCGCCGCCATGCCGCTGACTGCCCTGACCGCCTGGGAGGCTTTGTTCGAACACCTGAAAATTCAGGACGCGGCAGCAGGGAAAACCCTGTTGATTATTGGCGGTGCCGGTGGCGTCGGTTCGCTGGCGATCCCCTTTGCCGCACAGCGCAGCCAGGTGAAGGTGATTGCAACCGCCTCACGCCCGGAATCAGCAGCCTGGTGCCTGGAGCGCGGCGCCGATCTGGTCGTTGATTATCACGACCTGAAAGGCAACCTTGCACAGCAAGGCATTGAGAACGTGGATTATATTCTTTGCCTGAACGACACCGACGGTCACTGGAAAGCAATGTCTGACTTGATCGCGCCGATGGGCCACATCTGCACCATCGTAGAAAATGCGCAACCGCTGGACCAGAGCGCCCTGAAGTTGAAAAGTGCGGCACTGCACTGGGAATTAATGTTTACCCGCAGCATGTTCAACACGCCGGACATTGCCCAGCAAGGTGAGATCCTCAAGCACGTCGCGCAGCTGCTCGACGAAGGGAAGTTAAGCACCACCCTGAGTGAGACGCTGCATGGGTTGACGGTAGACAACCTGACCGCCGCGCATGAAAAACTGCGCGACGGCCATATGCAGGGCAAATTGGTGATTGTTTACTGATGAGGCAAAGCGCGTGGCGTTATGGCGTCACGCGCCTTTTCCGGCCGCACAAAAGCAATGCACACCGGTTGCGGCGCAGCTTTAGGATCGGCTTGGAACGGCAGGCTTTGCTGCACGTCAATGCGTATCTTGGGCCAACTGGCCAGAGCGCCATCGAAATCCGTTTGCTCACAGGACTCCCCCAAGTGACCGAACAGCACGGCCCCGTGCTGCGCAATCTGCGCATAACTGACATGGGCGTTATAAATGTTCGGCCGCTCATGATTGGACCAACGCGTAATCGTCTCCGGGCGCGAAGCGGCATACACCGTCATCCATTGTGATAAATAAGCGCCACCGACATAATTTAATTCCATTCCGTAATGTTGCAACCAACGCTGTTCAACTCCAGCACTGAACGCCTTGATCCCCACCATCTTTTGCCCAGCATTACGCACGTTGCCGACCATGATGGCGGCATAACCCAGATAAATCACCAGCGCTGCGCACATCATCCCCACGACAGCACTGCGCAACGAACGGTGAGGCGGTTGTTTTACACAGCCCACCAACAACGCGGGAGCCAACACAAAGAAAGGTTGCAGCCACTCGGTCAATCGGCCCCCCACATTGAAGGAAAACCAGAAAGTAATAATGCCCAGCGGCAACAGATAGATGCCTAACAGCACCCGCATCGAAGGATCGTCAGGCCAGGCCAGCACCGCTCCCGCACGTCGCAAAATCAGCCACAGGAACAATGACGGATAAAACACCAACAGCAGCGATTGCAGCATATCCAGGTTTAACTGCATTTTGACTTGCGAGTCGACCCACTTGAATGCGGCAAAGTCATGCTGCCACAGCCAAACCAGGTTTGGCACGACAATAGCCAGCCAAGCAGCAACTGCGAGGTAAAACTGAGGCTGTCTGTAGCAGCGGCGAATATGGGGTATAAACAGCGTCGACAGGAAAGCGAAATAAACAAATGCAAAGGTTGAGTACTTCGCCATCGTCGCCAAACCCGCCGTGACGGCAAACGCCAGCCACCAGTTAGCGGAACGGGTGATCGCCAGATGAAAGCACAGCATCATCCAGGGCCACAGCATCACCAGCAAATAGTTGTCGTTATAGGGGATAATATCGAAATTAATGATGCCTGAAAGGTTCAGCGTCAACAGTGCCAACCAAGCCAGCCGGGTGCTGCCACTCAGGTGCCGCGCCAGAAGCCATACCCCCAGCATACCTATGGCGATTGCCACAAAGTGGCTCGCATACCAATAGATATTTAACGGCAACCAGGGCAACCAAATCACCGGGTGCATCGCTACACCCACTAGCCACGGGTTTTTCGGCGAGCCCCACTCTGCATTGATGCCCCAGTTTACGGCTTCGACAGCATCGTAAGGCACGGTTGGATCGAGGTGAACAGTCAGCAGTGTCCAGGCAGCGGCATAGAACAGTAACCAGATAGCAAGTAAGCGATACGTCATAGTCTCTACGGCATTTGTTTCGACGAAACGCTTAACCTAATAAATGATTAATGAACCTTAACTAAACAACAGTGAAATCCAGCGTTTAACGGCTAATTTTGCCCAGGTGATCACACATTGGGCGGCATCAACCAATGACGTGCTGATTTTCAGGTGCCGCTATCAAACGGCTGGCGTCGGCCGCCAACAGCTGTTTTACCAAGTCGACACAGCGCAGGAAACGCTCGTCATAGCCGCTGGATTCTACGTGCACGTACTCGATATTATTGGCGCGCAGCATCTCCTCCAACAACTGCTGGAAGGCTTTGCGATCGTTGGGATTGCCGAGGCTCCGCAGGCCGTCCGCCACCCATGGGGTGTTATTTTCCAAGAGTATCACCAGATCAAACCGATACTCATCAATCAGCGCCTGCACAAAGGGGTGCTCCCTGCCTTCGTACTTCTTGCAGAATGCCTGGGTGGTAACAAAGTCAGTATCGATAAACGCCACTTTATTGGCATATTTAACCGCGAAATCAACGTATTGAGCCTGACCCAACGCGATCTTGTCATAGTCAGAATACTGCAACGCCATTTCATCACCACCCAGGTGCGAGAACACATAGTCGCGGCCATATTCCCAGGCGCTGGTGGTATTAAAAATGTTCGCCAGCTTATTCACCAACGTCGATTTGCCACTCGACTCACCGCCGAGAATCGCCACGGTGCGGACAAAGAAGGGTTTCACTTCGGTCGGGATATAGTCCCAATAGCGGAACGGATCCTGGCGGATCTGGCTGCCGCTGATATTCATAAATGAACGTTCTGGATCGATCAGGATGGTTTCAATCGCCAAATGTTCGCGATAACGCGGGGCGTCCTGCGCTTCGCTGGAATAGATAAAACTCGGCACGATGGCTTTCTGTTCCAGAAAAGCTTTCATCCCGTCGCTCCATACATTCCAGCCGTGCGGGTAGGGTTCAATACCCTGCTCGTCGAATGAATGAATATGGATGTTTTTCTGGTACTTGAAGGTTTGCAGTAGCCAGCGCAGACGATCGCTGACCGTCGGCTGCTGCGACATCGAGCTATTGTCGAACAGCTCCCGATCGCGCGGTTCGTCGTGGCACAGGATCACGTGCAGTTCATCTACCTGGCTGCAGGCACGTTGAATCAGGTAAATATGGCCAGTATGCAGAGGGTAAAATTTACCAAACACCACACCGACCTTTTTCTCACGACGCGGAAACTCCAGACCCAGATAACGGTGTAGCGCTTCCAGTTTCTGGGCGCTCGGGCTTTTGATTTTGTCGTTTAACAGCTGGCTAAGATAGCCTTTGGTCATGCCACTGGCATCTGCCACCTGTTGCAGGGTACAGTTCTTCTGCTTAATCGACGCCTTCAGGTAATCAAATTGCCGCATAGCCCCTCCGTTTAGTATGCTAAACAAAATAGCATAATCTTCACCCCACGTGGCAATTAATAAAACTGTTCCAGCACGTCAAGTGCATCCGCCAGCTTCTTCACGCCGAACACCTGCATGTTGGCCGGCGGTTTTTTCGGTACGTTGGCGTGCGGTACGATAGCCCGTTTGAAGCCATGCTTGGCCGCCTCAGAAATACGCTCCTGACCACTGGGCACCGGACGGATTTCTCCCGCAAGACCGACCTCACCAAACACCACCAGATCGTTTGGCAGCGGGCGATCTCGCAGACTGGATACCAGCGACATCAGCAACGCCAAGTCGGCGCTGGTTTCACTCACTTTCACCCCGCCGACGACGTTAACAAAGACGTCTTGATCGGACATCTGCAAGCCACCGTGGCGGTGCAACACCGCCAGCAAGATAGCCAGGCGGTTTTGCTCCAGGCCAACCGCCACCCGCCGCGGGTTGGACATCATGGAATGATCGACCAGCGCCTGGATCTCTACCAGTAACGGCCTTGTGCCCTCCCAGACCACCATAACCGAACTGCCTGAGGTCACCTCATCACCCCGGCTCAGGAAGATGGCCGACGGGTTGCTGACCTCACGCAGACCTTGTTCGGTCATGGCGAACACGCCCAGTTCATTCACCGCACCGAAGCGGTTTTTGTGGCTGCGCAAGGTACGAAAACGCGAATCGGCATCGCCGTCCAGCAGTACCGAGCAGTCGATACAGTGCTCCAAGACTTTCGGCCCGGCCAGAGAACCGTCTTTGGTCACGTGGCCAACCATCACTATCGCCACACCGCGTGTTTTGGCAAAGCGCGTCAGATAAGCGGCAGTTTCACGCACCTGTGCCACGCTGCCCGGCGAAGACTGAATATCCGCCATGTGCATCACCTGGATGGAGTCAATCACCATCAGCTTTGGCTGCTCCTGCTCGGCGATCAGGCAGATCTGTTCGATACTGGTTTCCGACAGCATATTCAGGCCCCCCGTCGGCAAACCGAGACGGTGGGCACGCATGGCAACCTGTTGTAAGGATTCCTCACCGGTAACGTACAGGGTCTTCATTTGTTCGGACAGTTTGCATAATACTTGTAATAGCAACGTACTCTTACCGGCACCGGGATTACCGCCAATCAGGATCGCGCTGCCCGGCACCACTCCCCCACCCAGCACGCGGTCAAACTCAAGAAAACCGGTAGAGAAACGCGGCAACTCTTCGAGACTGATATCCGACAACTTTTGCACTTTGCTGATGCCAGCATCGCCGGCATAACCGCTAAGGCGCTCGTTGCGAGAAGAAGAAGATACGGCAGCCAGGCGCACTTCTGTAATGCTGTTCCAGGCGTGACAAGCGCTGCACTGCCCCTGCCAGCGCGGATAATCAGCCCCACACTCATTACATACAAACGCCCGTTTTGCTGCTTTTGCCACGTATTACCTCAATCATTTTTTATACCCTAGATAATTGGAGTTGCATCAAGGCAGCCAGTGCGGGAATCCTCAGGAGCTTACTTAGGTAAGTGACTGGGGGTGAGCGCACGCAGCTAACGCGGAGGCAGCTTCAAGTATGACGGGTTTAGCGAACTTCGTGTTTCAGGCTGCCGGTCAGTACACACAGCACACCGATAAGGTCAGCATGGCGAATCGACACCTGCGCCTTCTCATACACTTTCGGTTTGGCGTGATAGGCGATGCCTAATCCGGCAACCTGCATCATTTTCAAATCGTTGGCACCATCGCCGATGGCGACAGTTTGCTGTATTGGGATGCCCAGCTTTTCGGCCAACGCAACTAACGTATCCGCTTTGAACTGCGCGTCGACTATCGGCCCCAAAACGTCACCGGTCAGCTTGCCGTCACGGATTTCCAGCTCATTGGCCGCCACCGCGACCAATTTCAGTTTGTCGCGCAGGTACTCGGCATAATAAGTGAAACCACCAGAAGCAATCGCCACATGCCAGTCCATTGCCTGTAACTTACGCACCAGGCTGATCAATCCAGGCATCAACGGCAACTCATCACGCACCTGCTTGAGAATATTGGCATCGGCACCTTTAAGCGCACCTACGCGCTGGCGCAGGCTGGCAGTAAAGTCCAATTCGCCTCGCATCGCACGCTCGGTGACTTCCGACACTTGCTCGCCCACGCCTGCCAGTTTGGCTATCTCGTCAATGCATTCAATCTCAATTGCGGTCGAATCCATATCCATCACCAGCAACCCTGGAGTGCGCAAATGCGGGATCTTGCCGAGCGGCGCCACATCCAGCCCGCTCTCTGCCGCCAGCAGCTTGGCGCGCGCCGTCAACGTACCGGCCAGACGCACAACCTGATAATCCTCAACACACCAGGCGGTCACGATCACCATCGCCGCACCCAACTTACGCTGGAAATCGGTGATACGCGTTTTGTTCAGTTCTCTGCCATATAATAGCCAACCGGTATGACCCGCCCGATAATCCAGCGGCATCACTTCGTCACCGCTCAGCGAAAGGGGAAGACCCGGCCATTGAGAGATCTCTGCCGGGAGATCGCAATAGGTCAGACTATTCGACATCCTTAACTCCTGAAAAAACACTGCATGATAAAACGACGCATCAAGCTATCCTATCGCCATTGGTTCTGGCAACATAAAGTGTCCAAGATGCCCAAGGAACCTGCATGGCTCGCGCTAAACTGAAATTCCGCCTGCACCGCACTGCTATTATCCTGATTTGCCTGGCTTTACTGGTTTTGTTGATGCAGGGTGCGTCCTATTTTAGCCTGAGTCACCAGTTGGCGCGATCCGAACAGGTGGAAGAACTGGCACAAACGCTGACCAAACAGGTGGCGTCGAGCCTTGCTCCCCTGATGGACGACGACAGTGATGTCGACAATCAGCGCATCAATGCCATTCTCAAACAGCTCACCGATCACAGCCGTATTCTGGACGCCAGCGTCTATCAGCTTGACGGCACATTGATTTCCCATGCCGGTGAGCAAATAAGTATACGCGATCGCCTGTCGCTTGATGGCAAACGCGCCGGGAGTTACTTCAACCACCAACTGGTGGAGTCTATTCAGAGCAAAGACGGCCCGATTGGCTTTATCCGCATCACGCTCGATACCCACGTGCTGGCAACTGAATCCAAACAGGTGGACAACACCACCAACCTGCTGCGCCTGATGATCCTGCTGGCGTTGGCGATCGGCATTATTCTGGCCCGAACCTTACTGCAACACCGTCGCAGCCGCTGGCAACAGTCACCGTATCTCCTGACCGCCAATACCCCTTTGGATGAGGGTAACACGGTGGAAAATGACGATGACGAACAGCCGGAAGAAAAGAAAGAAGAAGAGAAAAAACGCTGAGGGCCGCATGCAGAGGCGTAAATAGAATAACGTGAAGCTCAGGGGCGCGGCAGGGTGCCGCGCCCGCAGTGTTATTACGCTTTGTCACCCAGCAGTACAGATTCCAGCGCGATAACGATCATTTCGTTAAAGGTGGTCTGACGCTCTGCCGCGGTGGTCGCTTCATGACGCAGAATGTGGTCTGAAACGGTACAAATGGTCAGTGCTTTACAACCGAACTCTTCGTACATCTCCGCAGCCACACCGTAGATGCCGGCGGCTTCCATTTCCACACCCAGGATGCCGTACTTCTTCATCACCTGGAACATGTCTGGATCTGGCGTGTAGAACAAATCAGCAGAGAAGATGTTACCCACGCGCGCCGGGATACCCTGCGCTGCCGCTGCGTCTACTGCGTTACGCACCATGTCAAAATCGGCAATCGCCGCATAGTCATGATCCTTGAAACGCATGCGGTTCACTTTGGAATCGGTGCAAGCACCCATACCGATCACCACGTCACGCAGTTTGACATCGTCACGAACCGCGCCACAGGAACCCACACGGATGATTTTCTTCACGCCGAATTCGGCAATCAGTTCACGCGCATAAATGGAGCAAGATGGGATCCCCATACCGTGGCCCATGACAGAGATCTTACGACCTTTGTAAGTCCCGGTGAAGCCCAGCATACCGCGCACGTTATTCACTTCCACCGCGCCTTCCAGGAAAGTTTCCGCGATGTATTTTGCACGCAGCGGATCGCCCGGCATCAGTACTACGTCAGCGAAATCACCCATTTCAGCATTAATATGCGGCGTAGCCATAATTGTCTTCCTTTAGAAATCGTATTGAATAAAAACGTCAAACATCCAAACCATTGAACGCCAAACTGCAGTGCCCTCACTCGTGGGCGAGTCCCCAGCCACTGACTTGAGTCAGTCACTGGGGCCCACGCATAAAGCTAATAACGCTGCAGCTTGAAATAGGGGGCTTAGAGCATGGATTTACCGTAATCCATCGGTGACACGCCAAAGTAGCTGGCGACCGTCTGGCCGATGTCGGCGAAGGTCTCACGGTGACCCAATGAGCCTGGTTTTACTTTCGGACCGTAAACCAATACCGGAATGTGCTCACGGGTATGGTCGGTGCCCGGCCAAGTTGGATCGCAACCGTGGTCAGCGGTGAAGATAATGATGTCTTCATCTTTAACCAATTTTAACAGCTCAGGCAGGCGGCGGTCGAACAGCTCCAATGCTGCGGCATAGCCTGCAACGTCACGGCGGTGGCCGTAAGAGGAGTCAAAATCAACAAAGTTGGTGAACACAATGGTGTTGTCACCGGCTTTTTCCATTTCGATCAGGGTTGCATCAAACAATGCGTCGATACCGGTCGCTTTGACCTTCTTGGTGATGCCCACGTTAGCGTAGATATCGGCAATTTTACCGATCGACACCACTTCACCGCCCTTCTCGTCCACCAGCTTTTTCAGCACGGTAGGGGCAGGTGGTTCTACTGCCAGATCATGGCGGTTACCGGTACGCTGGAAGTTGCCCGGCTTGTCGCCCAGGAAAGGACGCGCAATCACGCGGCCGATGTTGTAACCGCCTTCCGTCAGCTCTTCACGGGCGATTTCACACAGCTCATACAGACGGTCCAGGCCGAAAGTTTCTTCATGGCAGGCAATCTGGAACACTGAGTCAGCAGAGGTGTAGAAAATCGGCTTGCCGGTTTTCATGTGCTCTTCACCCAGTTGGTCGAGGATCACCGTGCCGGATGAGTGGCAGTTGCCGAGATAGCCGGGCAAATTGGCACGTTCAACCAGTTTGTCCAGCAGTTCTTGTGGGAAGCTGTTGTGCTCGTCGCTGAAATAGCCCCAGTCGAACAAGACCGGCACACCGGCGATTTCCCAGTGGCCTGACGGCGTATCTTTACCAGAAGAAAGCTCGCTGGCATAACCGTAGGCACCAATGATATCCGCATTGCGATCCAGCCCTTGCGGGAAGGTGCCAGTGGACTCTTCCGCCGCTTTACCCAAGCCCAAACGGCTCAGGTTAGGCAGTGTCAACGGGCCCTGACGGCCAACGTTGGCTTCACCGCGCGCGCAAACATCGGCAATATGGCCCAGCGTATCGGAACCCTGATCGCCAAATTTCTCAGCATCTTCGCTTGCGCCAATACCGAATGAGTCTAATACCATAATAAATGTGCGTTTCATCATGCTCTCCTGTATACCCGTCGTCTTTCAAGCCGCAGGTGTGTGGGTTGCCTTCACTCACCCCAGTCACTGGATTTACCAAGCTCCTGGGGATTCCTTCCGTTGCCGCCTACCTGCATCTTGAAATTCATTGGGTATAGCGGCAGCGAGTTTGGCTACCGCTATAAATGTTGTAAAGGTAATACTTATTCCGAAATGCGTTTGTAAACTACCGGCGTCTCTTCCGGTGCTTTGTCGCTTAGCGTCATGGCACTGCGGACCGCTTCGGCCGCCTGCTGCCAAGTTTCTTCGTCGTTGGCATGGATCACCGCCAGCGGTTGCTGAGTATCCACTTTGTCGCCCAGACGCGCCATGCCAGTCAGGCCCACGCTGTAATCAATACTGTCGGTCGCACGACGACGGCCACCGCCCAGTGACACGACAGCCATGCCCAGCGCGCGGGTATCCATCGCGCTGATAATGCCCTGCTTCTCAGCATAAACGGGCTTGCTCAGGGTTGCCGCAGGCAGATAGCTGTCGTAACGCTCAACGAAATCGGTCGGGCCTTGTTGTGCAGCCACCATCCGACCAAACACCTCTGCTGCCTTACCATTGTCCAATACCGCCTGGAGCTTGGCACGCGCATTGGCGTCGTCTTTCGCCAGCCCACCGGAAAGCAACATCTCCACGCACAACGCCATGGTCACTTCCAACAGGCGTGGGTTGCGGTATTCACCGGTAAGGAAGCGCACCGCTTCACGCACTTCCACCGCATTACCCGCGCTCGAAGCCAGTACCTGGTTCATGTCTGTCAGCAATGCCGTGGTTTTGCAGCCCGCACCGTTGGCCACGCCAACAATCGCCTGTGCCAAATCAGCCGACAACGCGTAAGTTGGCATAAAGGCACCAGAACCGACTTTAACGTCCATCACCAAGGCATCCAGGCCTTCTGCCAGCTTTTTCGCCAGAATAGACGCGGTGATCAGCGGGATAGAATCCACGGTCGCGGTAATGTCACGGGTCGCGTAGAAACGCTTGTCCGCCGGTGCCAGCGAGCTGGTTTGGCCGATAATCGCAACGCCTACGTCCTGAATAATCTTACGGAAGGCATTGTCGTCCGGGAAAATATTAAAGCCCGGGATGGCCTCCAGCTTGTCCAATGTCCCACCGGTATGGCCCAAACCACGACCAGAAATCATTGGGACATAACCGCCACATGCGGCGACCATGGGACCGAGCATCAGCGACGTCACATCGCCCACACCGCCTGTGGAATGCTTGTCGACTAAAGGTCCATTCAGCGACAGACTTTTCCAGTCCAGCACGGTGCCGGAATCACGCATTGCCATGGTAAGCGCCACGCGCTCCGGCATGGTCATATCGTGGAAATAAATGGTCATCGCCAGCGCGGCGATCTGACCTTCGGAAACCACATTGTCACGGATCCCATTGATGAAAAAGCGGATTTCCGCTTCGCTCAACGGCTGACCGTCACGTTTCTTACGAATAATTTCTTGTGCCAGGAACAAGGCATCCCCCTGTTTTAGCGAATGTAGGGTGCAGGCAGGCGCCGTATCGCGCCTTGCCGACGTAATCGATCAGTAACCGCTACCGGACGTCTCGGCACTGTGGCCCAGCGTCGTCAGCAGGCTGGCTAATAAGCTGGACGCCCCGAAGCGGAAATGACGCGCATCGGCCCAGCCTTCACCCAGAATACGATCGGCAAGTTGCAGATAATGCAGCGCATCTTCCGCCGTACGAACACCACCGGCCGGCTTAAAGCCTACGGTTTTGGCGACATTCATATCGCGGATCACCGACATCATTAGCTCAGCACTTTCCAGCGTCGCGTTGACGGGCACTTTACCGGTAGAGGTTTTGATAAAGTCAGCACCGGCCTTGATGGCAATCTCCGACGCCTTACGAATCAGATTCGCCTGCTTTAGCTCACCGGTTTCGATGATCACTTTCAGCAGGACATTAGCCGCCTGACAGACCTGTTTGCACTGTTTTACCAGTTCAAATCCCACTTGCTCATTACCGGCGAGCAACGCGCGATAAGGGAATACCACATCCACTTCATCAGCACCGTAGGCGATAGCCGCACGGGTTTCCGCCAGCGCGATGTCGATATCGTCGTTGCCATGCGGGAAATTGGTTACGGTCGCAATGCGGATATCCGGCGTCCCCTGTTCGCGCAACGTTTTACGCGCTATAGGGATAAAACGCGGGTAAATACAGATGGCCGCCGTATGGCCTGCCGGGCTGTTCGCCTGACGACACAACGCGATCACCTTCTCGTCGGTGTCATCATCGTTCAGCGTGGTTAAATCCATTAAGGTCAGCGCACGTTGCGCTGCTGCGGTTAGTTCGGTCATAAAACTCTCCAACTGAGAACCTGGATGTTGGCGAGCGGACTTGGTTCCTTGAAGACAGCGCTGGGGAACAGAGCTCCCACGGCGGCCACTGAGATCCTTCTCACCGCGCATGACCCTTCGTTTCGTGCAGGGTCAGTAATAGCTATTTGAACACGATCGCCCGGGGCGATTCGCGCTCACAGTCACACTATATGAAATAACACTGTAACAGGCCGGAATTATATGTGAAGAGCATCACAAAATAACGCGATATCGTTCACAAATTCGCTAAAGAAACGGACAAAGACAACGGGCACAGCATCTGTGCCCGTCTTAGAGTATAGGCGGAGTCCTGCCATAGAGCATGTTGCGCCAGGGCAAGACAGAACCTGGCTTACAGTGCCAAGAAGAACCCGGCAATGGTTGCGCTCATTAAGTTGGAGAGCGTGCCGGCAGCCACGGCTTTCAGACCGAAACGCGCAATATCGTGACGACGGTTTGGCGCCATGCTGCCTAAGCCACCCAGCAAGATCGCCACCGATGACAGGTTGGCGAAGCCGCACAGCGCAAAGGAAATGATGGCCTTGGTATGCATAGACAGCACCTGCAGCCCGTCAGCCGCAACCACATCGTCTGGACGCAGGTAAGCGCCAAAGTTCATGTAGGCGACAAATTCATTCACGATAATCTTCTGGCCGATAAACGAACCGGCAGTCATCGCTTCATGCCATGGCACACCAATCAGGAAAGCGATCGGTGAGAATACCCAACCCAAAATCAGTTCCAGCGACAGTTGCGGATAGTCGAACCAACCGCCAATACCGCCGAGAATACCGTTCAACAACGCAATCAATGCGATAAACGCCAACAGCATCGCACCGACGTTCAGCGCCAATTGCATGCCCGAAGCCGCACCGGAAGCCGCCGCATCGATCACGTTAGCCGGGCGATCCTCTTCGGCGATCAGCTTCATCGCATCGTCTTTATCGTGGGTTTTTTCGGTTTCTGGCACCATCAGCTTGGCAAACAGCAATCCACCCGGCGCTGCCATGAACGACGCGGCAATCAGGTATTCCAGCGGCACACCCATCTGGGCGTAACCCGCCAGCACTGAACCGGCGACCGAGGCCAGGCCACCACACATCACGGTGAACAATTCAGACTGGGTCATGGTAGCGATATAGGGACGTACCACCAGCGGGGCTTCGGTCTGGCCAACGAAGATGTTGGCGGTTGCAGACAGCGACTCGGTACGTGAAGTACCCAGCAGTTTTTGCAAACCACCCCCCAAAATACGAATCACCAGTTGCATGATGCCGAGGTAATAAAGCACCGCAATCAGCGAGGAGAAGAACACGATTACCGGCAGCACGCGCAGGGCGAAAACAAAACCGCCGCCGCCGAAGACTTCAAACATCTTGTCGGAAACCAAGCCGCCAAAGATAAATGAAATCCCTTGGTTGCCATAAGCGATGACGTTAGCGACACCCGCCGACATACCGCCAAGAATGGCTCGGCCAACCGGGACATACAGCACCAGCGCGCCGATGGCGACCTGAATAACAAATGCCCAGACAACGGTGCGCAATTTAATCGCGCGGCGGTTGCTGGAGAGCAGCACGGCAATGGCGATCAGCGCCGCCATACCGACCAGGCTCATGATGAGTTGCATGCAAAGTATCCCTGTTGCGAAAAAAAGAAATGCATCCCTGTCCGGTAATACCGCGAGGGTTGCTTATGAGTGATTTCGGGATGCGATTATACGGAGCGAAGCCGCACCCGCACCGATTTATGTCACAAATGTATACAACAGGAAGCAAATGAAAATCTTATAACGTGATGGACATCACATTTATGACGGGTTTACATCTCAGAGCTTAAACAGGGTGTGAGTGTTGTGTTGCAGATGGGCCGCAATATCATCAGGAGATTCAGCACGCAGTTGGCATAACACCTTAAATACCTCTGCGGCACGCTCAGGGCGGTTGGCCTGGCCTTGATAACCGGCTAGCGGCATATCCGGTGCATCGGTTTCCAGCAGTAAAGAAGTCAGCGGCAGTTGGGCCATGACGTTGCGGGTTTTCTGCGCCCGCTCATAACTGATGGTGCCCCCGACGCCGATGTAATACCCCAGACGAATGAACGCTTGCGCTTGCGACAAGCTGCCGGCAAAGCCATGCACCACGCCACAACGCGGCACCGGGGTACGGCGTAACAGTGCAGCCAACTGATCGTGGCTACGACGAGAATGCAGGATCACCGGCAAATCGTATTGTTTAGCCAGCGCCAATTGGGCCGCCAACACCCGCTGCTGCCGTTCAAACTGCGGGTTTTCCATATACAAATCGAGGCCGATCTCCCCCACGGCGACCAGCTTCGGAGGTTGGCTTGCCAGGAATGCCGCCAGTTGCTCGAGTTCAGGCTCCTGATGCTGGGCAATATACAGCGGATGCAGCCCCAGAGCGGCAAACAGCGGTGGGTATTCGCGCGCCAGCTTCAGAACCCGGGCAAAGCGATCGGCGGTCACCGTCGGCACGATGATCCGTCGCACGCCCGCCTGTTCGGCAAGAGCCAGGCTTTCTGGCTCATGGCCGTAAAACGGCGGAAAATCAAAATGGCAGTGTGTGTCGGTGAAGTCGTGACTCACAACTGTCCCCCTTCGCCCGGCGGCACGTCGCCCGGCAGGATAATATCCATCGCAGCCAACTTGGCTTCCGGTTGTGCCGCAAGATCGCGCGGGTGTGTGACGTCGGTAATGATCGGTGAAGGCATGACAACGTTTTCCGGTTGGATCAAACGGCGCGACAATGCCTTTTTCACCTTCATGCCATCCAGCTTATCCTGTTGAACCAACCAGTGACCGACGGTTGCCAGGAAGTAACGTCCACAACGGCGACCCAAGTGATAGTCCTGATTAAGTGACGTCAAACGGCTGCCCAAGGCATTACTGGCCAACGGCTTTGGTGGGAAAATTTCAAAGATACGCAGCTTGCCGGGCGGTTTCTCAATAAACTGCTGGATGCGGTGATAGCTTTGCTCATGGTGTTGCAGGATGCGCACCATCTGTTGCAGGCTACTCTCGCTCAGCCAGTGCTCCATGCGCTTCATCCACTGCGGCGTGTAGTACATCTGTGACGGCACGGTGCGTATCACCACAATGGTGTCTGCGCCGCGGCGATAGGCCTCTTCAACCGGAATCGCGTCACTGATACCGCCATCCTGATAGCTCACGCCATCGAGTTCCACCCCCATCCGGTAAAAACCAGGGATGGCGCTGGATGCCTTGATGGCTGGCAACCAGTTTTCGCGCCGTGCCGACAGGTAGGTGGGCTCAAAATCATCGCTGCGGCAAGCGCACATCAGGAGTTCACGGCCATCGATCAGGTGCTTTTCCGCCACGTCCATTGCCAGCGGCAGCTGTTGCGACGTAGTGTCGATGAGCCAGTCAAGATCAATCAAATGCCCGCCGCGCACAAAACGCAGCGGATTGAAGAATTCAGCAGAGGTGGTATAACGCGTGATCACTCGCCGGGCGTAACCCATCTGGCCACAAATAAAAGCCGAGAGATTTTGCGCGCCGGCAGAAGTGCCGATCATCAGATCAAAAGGATTAAAGCGGGCACGCTGAAACTCGTCCAGTACGCCGGCGGTAAAAATACCGCGCTGCCCGCCCCCTTCACATACCAACGCCATTTTACCGGGCCGGTAAGGTTTATACGCCAGCGGTTCTATATTGCCGAGCGTGATGGGTATTCTGTATCCCAACCCTGAATCCTCAGTGAGACGTTTTACCCGAGGATACCTCGTCTTGCTCTCTTCCGTAATCCTCTTGCAGTACACCAGAGAGGCAGTCATTGCTTCCCATCAGCCAAATGCAGTCATTGTCGGACCACTCTGCCAATGCTTGGCAGGCCCGGCCCTTCAACTGTTTCCAGCGTCCGAGAATGATATCGCTGTTCATGACTGGCCTCCCTACTGCGAGAAAACGGATTAAGCTTTGTTACACTTTGTCTTAAGAAGCTAAGGACGTCGGCGGCCGGTAAACAGGCTGACCAGGAACAGAATGATCCCAACGACGAAGACGATTTTTGCTGCCCAAGCGGCGGTACCCGCCAGCGTCCCAAAACCCAACGCCGCAGCAATCAATGCAATGACTAAAAAGATAATGCCCCAACGAAACATAAGCTTCTCCTTACCATAGTGAAAAAACACATCGCAGCCTGTGCCCTTGTCAGGCTCTCTCAGGTTGCAGGTCAGTTTCTTTTTTTGATGGTGCATCCTGGGTTAACCTCACGACCAACCCAGGATTTGGTGCTTGTTGTCACGTGTTCTAAAAATTTATGGTTTAACGACCAGGTCGTTCTTAACGCTTTTCACGCCGTCGATAGCCTTGGCGATGCTTTCAGCACGCTCAGACTGCGCCTGGCTTTTCACTTCACCGGAAAGCTGCACGACACCGTCGGTGGTTTCCACTTTCACGTTACGCGAAGGCACGATGTCATCGGCCAGCAGTTTAGCTTTCAGTTCGCTGGTGGTCGCAGTATCACCGGCATAGGCTTTCATGGATTGCTTGCTTTCATCTTTCACGTGCAGCTTGTCGCTGACGGATTTAACGCCTTCAACCTTACCGGCCACTTCTACCGCATGCTCGGCCTGCGCTTGGCTACCGACAAACCCGCTCAGGGTGACGGTCCCTTTCTCGGTTTTCACCGAGATATCGCTGCTGGTGATGGTTTTATCATCCACCAACGCACTTTTAACTTTAGCCGTTGTTGCGCTGTCATCCATGTAGCCGTCAACTTTTTTCATGGAGCTATCGATTTTGGCACCCGCACTATCAGCGGCACTCGACGCTTTATTGAGCAGCGTATCTTCAGCCAGCGCGCTGCCACTAACCAGAACGGAACCCAAAACAACAGCCATCAGTGATTGTGCAAATTTAGTATTTTTCATCGATCTCTTCCTTTGGTTGTGAACCCAAAATGGTGACGGATTCTTCAGCCACCATAACGCGGCCCATTCAGTAAATACTTCACAATTTCTATACGATCAAATATTCACGTAAAACGATTGTTGCCACACCTGGACTGTTGCAACGGCTGTGCCAACTTTAAAATTAACTTTAAAATCAACAACAAAACAAAAACAGCTTACTTTTCAAACTAAAAACTGTCGCCTATTAACGACAACCTCTGCCCGTAAAATCGATGTTATCGCTATGTTATTGATATTTATAACATCACACTGTCTCTAATTGGCAACAGTACCGAACAACTCGCTACAGTTATAAGCAAATTCAGTGAATTACGCTTACCCATCCGTTAGCGCCCTGTTAAATATAGACCATATGACAAAAAAAGCAGGTAAGGCCGGGAAATTGCTGATGATGACAAGAGAGAATGAACTGATGAGGGGAATTTACTAATTAGCAGGCTGAGAGGGAATTCAATAGCAGCAGGGCGCCCTAAGGCGCCCTGCTGTTCTGTTAGTGCTCGCGCGTTTTGCGGAACACCACTTCAGGGTAACGTTCCTGTGTGATGTTCAGGTTAACCATGGTTGGCGCAATGTAAGACAGGTTGTCTCCGCCGTCCAATGCCAGGTTAAGTTCACACTTACGTTTAAATTCTTCAAACTTCTTCACGTCACTGCATTCAACCCAGCGGGCGGTCGACACGTTGACGGACTCGTACAAGGCTTCAACGTTGTATTCGCTTTTCAGACGCGCTACCACCACGTCGAACTGCAGCACACCCACCGCGCCAACGATCAAATCGTTGTTGGCAATCGGACGGAAGACCTGTACAGCCCCTTCTTCAGATAGCTGAACCAGACCTTTCAACAATTGTTTTTGCTTCAGCGGATCACGCAGACGAATGCGGCGGAACAGTTCCGGTGCAAAGTTTGGAATACCGGTGAACTTCATATCTTCACCCTGGGTGAAGGTATCGCCAATCTGAATGGTGCCGTGGTTATGCAACCCAATGATATCGCCAGGATAGGCTTCTTCCACGTGCGAACGGTCGCCCGCCATGAAGGTCAGTGCATCAGAGATTACGACGTCTTTACCGGTACGTACCTGACGCAGCTTCATGCCTTTTTCATAGCGGCCGGAGACCACACGCATAAAGGCAACGCGGTCACGGTGTTTAGGATCCATATTGGCCTGAATCTTAAAGACAAAACCGGTGAACTTCTCTTCGGCAGCGACCACTTCACGGGTGCTGCTTTGACGCGGCATCGGCGCAGGGGCCCAGGCAACCAGACCGTCAAGCATATGGTCCACACCGAAGTTACCCAGTGCGGTACCAAAGAATACCGGCGTCAAATCACCGCTGAGGAAAGCATCTTGATCAAACTCGTGGGATGCGCCCTGCACCAGCTCCAGCTCTTCACGCAACTGCGCAGCCAGATCCTCACCGACGGCAGCGTCCAGTTCCGGGTTGTCCAACCCTTTGACAATGCGCACTTCTTGAATGGTGTGGCCTTTACCGGTCTGATAAAGGTAGGTTTCATCCTTATACAGGTGGTAAACCCCTTTAAACAGCTTGCCGCAGCCGATAGGCCAGGTGATCGGTGAGCAGGCGATTTTCAGCTCACGCTCAACTTCGTCCATGACTTCCATTGGATCACGGATATCGCGGTCCAGTTTGTTCATGAAGGTCAGGATCGGGGTATCGCGCAGACGGGTAACTTCCATCAGTTTACGGGTACGATCCTCAACCCCTTTCGCCGCGTCAATCACCATCAAACAGCAGTCGACAGCGGTCAGGGTACGGTAAGTATCTTCGGAGAAGTCTTCGTGTCCCGGGGTATCGAGCAGGTTAACCAAGCATTCGCGATACGGGAATTGCATCACCGAGGTCGTAATGGAAATACCACGTTGTTTTTCCATCTCCATCCAGTCGGATTTGGCATGCTGGTTTGAACCGCGGCCTTTTACCGTACCGGCGGTTTGGATCGCCTGTCCGAATAACAACACCTTTTCGGTAATGGTGGTTTTACCGGCATCGGGGTGCGAGATGATGGCGAAAGTTCTTCTTTTCGAGACTTCGCGGGCAAATTCACTAGGAGACATGTTTTTCAGATTCTACAGTTAGTCCGCCCTGCGAAAGCATCAGAACGCGCCGATCGCGGCGCCAGGCAAAGCGGTAAATAAAAGATAATAGCCGGGTATTTTCGCTGATTTGTCAACCGGTGACAATCAATGCTTTTCCCGGCGGAAAAGTTAGAAGCGGGCTACCCGCTAACCTAGCGGCAGCGCCATCACAATCGCATCTTCACGGCCATGGGTGCCTGGGTAGTAATTCCGGCGGATGGTCACTTCGTTGAAGCCGAGATCTTCGTACAACGCGATGGCAGCACGGTTAGAAGCGCGGACTTCCAGCCACAACGTCACTACGCCACGGGTTTCCAATTGGGCAATGAGCGCTTCCAGCAGCTGGCGGCCGAACCCACGACGTTGCCAGTCTGGATGAATGGCAATGTTGAACAGCGTAGCTTCATCCAGCACGATCTGGGTAATGGCAAAACCGGCCATCTGCCCGTCGGATTCCAGCTTCAGATTCAGATAGCGGTCGCCCTGATTGCTGGTAAAGGTGGCCTGTGTCCAGGGAAAGGCGTGGCTGGCTTGCTCAATCTTGAAGGCTGTGGCCAGATCGGCCGCGTTCAGGGTAGAAATAGTGTTCATGATGACAAATCTGCTGCCAGAGTGCGCGTTTGGCACTCGCATCGAGAGAGAGCTCGGCCAATGCCGGGCTATATAGCTGCGCGCCGGCCACCGCAAGTGGCTCCGCAACGCCCAACCGCCAACTGTTGCATTCGGTGTCCTCAGGCAGCATAGCCACCTGATCCGGCGTCAGGCCGTAGGTTTGCGCCGGGGTCAATCCCAGGCTGCGCAGCACGTCGCAAAACAGCGGATCGTTATGCTCAGGCAAGGTCTGCGCCACAACCAGCAAGCGCACCTCGGGTGGCAGGCTGACCGCGACTTCGCCCTGCAACACGCCCGGGCGGCGCAATGTCCACTGCGTAATACCCAGTTGTTGTAACAGCCAGTCGCGTTTTGATGCCATGCCGATTCCTGTCAGGATCTACCTGTTGTGGTGCGCCATGCCTGCCATGCGCCGCGCTATGCTAACAAACCCGCACGGCCTGCGCCAACATCCCGTCATCTTTCATCTTAACGGTACTCTTTATACCCAATAGCTTTCAAATTGCAGGAAGGCGGCAAGCGAGTGAATCCCCAGCAGCTTACTCAAGTAAGTGACTGGGGTGAGGTCGCGCAGCCAACACATCTGCGATTTGAAAGATGACGGGTATATAAACCCGTCGAACATATCGCCACAAAGCTCTATAATCCCCGGTCTAATTTCTAGGAGCCAAAACCTGATGTCTGCATTAACCCCCGCCAGTGAAGTTATGCTGCGCCACAGTGATGAGTTTATCGAACGCCGCGTTCTGTTTGCCGGTGACCTGCAGGACGCCCTGCCGGCCCAATTCGAGGCCGCGGATGTGCGTGTCCATACCCAGCAGTACCATCACTGGCAGTTACTGAACCGGGCGATGGGTGACAACGTGCAGTTCGGTCTGACCGTGGATGCCGCGTTCGTCGCCGAGTGCGATACGCTGATCTACTACTGGCCGAAGAGCAAGCAGGAAGCCCAATTCCAGTTGTGCAACATTCTGGCATTGCTGCCCGTAGGCGCTGATGTGTTCGTCGTCGGCGAGAACCGCAGCGGTGTTCGCAGCGCGGACCAGATGCTCGAAGACAACACCACACTGGTTAAAATCGACAGCGCTCGCCGCTGTGGCCTGTATCACGGTCGTCTGGATACGCAGGCCGAATTCGCACTGGAAGACTGGTGGGAAAGCTATCAATTACACGATCTGGAAGTGAAAACACTGCCGGGCGTGTTCAGCCGTGACGGCCTGGACGTTGGGAGTTCGCTGCTGCTGTCTACTCTGGATAAACACATGAAAGGCAAAGTGCTGGACGTGGGTTGCGGTGCCGGTGTCATGGCGTCAGTGTTGTCCAAAATGTCACCAAAGATGAAGCTGACCCTCAGCGACGTCAACGCAGCCGCTATTGAATCCAGCCGTGCAACCCTGGCTGCCAACGGCATTGAAGGTGAAGTCATCGTCAGTAACGTCTATTCCGACATTACCGGCCGCTTTGATTTGATCATCTCCAACCCGCCGTTCCATGATGGCCTGCAAACCAGCCTGACAGCGGCCGAAACCTTGATCCGCGGCGCATTGAAACACCTGCCGATTGGTGGCCGCCTCCGCATCGTGGCCAACGCCTTCCTGCCGTACCCGGACATTCTGGACGCCACCTTTGGCAGCCATGAAGTGCTGGCACAAAACGGCCGCTTCAAGGTTTATCAGGCAACCGTAGCCCGTGCGCCACGCGATACCAAGAAGAAGAAATAAGTCGGATTTCGCCCGTTAACCCCGGGTATCAGGGCGCCGCGTTCATACGCGGCGCCCTTTTTATTTAACCGTTAATATACGTCATCGACTCCGCACTGTAGCGATTGCCCGCCACTGCCTCCACCGGGAACACGGCCTCGATTGCCGCCAGGTCCGCCTGGCTCAATGTCAGTTCCGCTGCCGCCATGTTCTCCTCCAGATAACGACGCCGTTTGGTACCCGGAATCGGCACAATATGCTTGCCTTGCGCTAACACCCAGGCCAACGCCAACTGCGACGGTGCCACGCCTTTCAGTTTCGCCAGCTCGGTCACTTTCGCCACCAGGGCCAGATTGCGGGCAAAGTTATCGCCCTGGAAGCGCGGATTGCTACGGCGGAAATCGTCGGCATCCAGGTCCTCCGGCCGCTGGATCGCCCCAGTCAGGAAACCTCTCCCCAGCGGACTGTAAGGAACAAAACCGATGCCCAGACGCTCACAGGCGGCCAATACGCCTTGCTCGGCATCACGCGTCCATAGCGAATACTCGGTCTGCAACGCGGTAATCGGATGCACCTTATGCGCACGCTCAAGCGTAGCAACCGACGCTTCGCTAAGCCCAATGTGGCGGATCTTCCCTTCACGGATCAGATCCGCCATGGTACCCACGACATCCTCAATGGGCACCTGCGGATCGACCCGGTGCTGGTAATAAAGGTCTATTTCATCGACCCCCAGTCGTTTCAGGCTGCCTTCAACCGACCGGCGAATGTATTCCGGCCGGCTGCTGACGCCACGCGCGGCGGGATCGGTGGGATCGCGCAAAATACCGAACTTCGTCGCTAAAAACACCTGCTGCCGCTTGCCCTTGATTGCCTTCCCCACCAGTTGCTCGTTCGTGTGTGGGCCGTACATGTCGGCGGTATCCAGCAGGGTGACGCCCAGTTCGAGCGCCCGATGCAAGGTGGCGATGGCTTCCTGTTGATCGCTGCCGGTTGAGTAAAAGTCACTCATCCCCATGCAGCCCAAGCCCAGAGCAGAAACAGTCGGGCCATTGGGGCCTAATTGACGTTGTTGCATTGTGTTGCCCTCATACCGTGGATTGATAACGCAACAAAGTCTGGTTGTTTACCCTGCAAAGATAAATAATGCGAATGGCTCATCACTGTTCATAAATCGCTAACAATACGGAGAAGCTAATGGATCAGATCCAGGCCATGCGCATTTTTACCCGTATCGTCGAGTTGGGCAGCTTCAGTCGGGCAGCCGAGCGTCTGCAATTGCCACGAGCCACCGTCAGTAATGTGCTCAAGCGACTGGAACAACGCCTCGGCGTACGCCTGCTGATCCGCACCACCCGCCAGGTACAGGTGACCAGCGAAGGCACGCTTTATTACCAACGCTGCGTGCAATTGCTAGGGGCATTGGAAGAAGCGGACACACTGTTTAGCCACCATAAACTGAAGCCTTCCGGCAACATACGTATCGATATGCCGCATTCGCTGGCTCGCGAAATCGTTATTCCCGCGTTGGGTGACTTTTATCAGCGCTATCCAGAGCTCACCCTGTCGCTGGGGGCCAATGACACCCACGTCGACTTGCTGCGTGAGGGCGTGGATTGCGTACTGCGCGCATGGGAAACCGAGGACGACAGTCTGGTGGCACGACGCATAGCCATGATGCCGCAGCTAACCTGTGCGTCACCCGGCTATCTGGCGACGTTCGGCGTGCCGCAGTCGATTGATCAATTACAACCGCACCAGGCGGTGGGTTACTTTTCCCTCGCCAGCAATCGCAATTATCCGCTGGAATTTTGCCGGAATGGCAAAGTGGAATTACGCGAACTCCCCACCCGGCTAAACGTCAGTGGCGCAGATGCCTACACCAGCGGCTGTCGCGCCGGCCTGGGGCTCATACAAGCTTCTCGCTATTCGTTGACGCCCTGGCTGCAAAATGGGGAATTGGTGGAAGTATTGGCAGAAACACCGCCCCCGCCGATGCCCATTTACATCATGTATCCTCCCGGTCGTTTCCTTGCACCACGGGTCAGGGTGTTGATTGACTGGCTGATTTGGCTGTTTGAGCACGGCAAAAGTAGTGATATGGCTATATTTCCAGCAAACACCAGCAAACAGGGGAAATAACTATTGACGTACCCGCCAAAATCTCTAGAATTCGCCTCCGTGGTAGCGTTACTCCGGTAATGTTTCTGGTATGCGAAGGTGGCGGAATTGGTAGACGCGCTAGCTTCAGGTGTTAGTGTCCTTACGGACGTGAGGGTTCAAGTCCCTCTCTTCGCACCAAATAACCACATGATTTATATTGCACAGCATCAATGCGAAGGTGGCGGAATTGGTAGACGCGCTAGCTTCAGGTGTTAGTGTTCTTACGGACGTGAGGGTTCAAGTCCCTC
>NZ_JBXWLA010000028.1:0-37104 GCF_058191755.1 Serratia sp. CoH_122_TC_1 | reverse complement strand
AGCGGTAGTTCAGTTGGTTAGAATACCTGCCTGTCACGCAGGGGGTCGCGGGTTCGAGCCCCGTCCGTTCCGCCACTTATTTAAATTATGCCTGCTTATTTTAGCAGGCATAATGTTAAGCACGATTTAGGGGCGTAGCTCAGTTGGTAGAGCACCGGTCTCCAAAACCGGGTGTCGCGAGTTCGAGTCTCTCCGCCCCTGCCATATTAGAAACCCTTTGCGAAAGCAAAGGGTTTTTTTTGCTTTCTATTTCCCCCATTCCTCGCTATTCCTCCGAAAAACTGTTCAAAAACCCCACCGAAATCGTTCCCAATTTAGACATTTTTAGCTGGATCCATGTACAAAATGGTTGTTCTGCCATGATGTGATGCCGCTCATTATTCCTGCCCGATTTTCAACTACACCTTATGTGTGCCCAGCCCTTTGCACACCCGCTTCACCAGGAAAAATGCAGCATATACAACAATGGCAACTCTGCCGGAGGCATGTTTCATGCCAGGGCAGTTCGAGGAGAACAACATGGTTAAACGTCTGCTGTTAGCGGCCGCCATCACTGGCGCCTTGGTAGGTACGGTACAGGCAGCACCGTTGGTCGTCGGTTTTTCGCAGATTGGTTCCGAATCGGGTTGGCGTTCGGCGGAAACCAAGGTATCGAAACAGGAAGCGGAAAAGCGGGGTATCACGCTGAAAATCGCCGATGCGCAGCAAAAACAGGAAAACCAGATCAAAGCGGTGAGATCTTTCATCGCCCAGGGTGTTGATGCCATTTTTATCGCGCCGGTTGTCGCCACCGGTTGGACTCCGGTGCTGCAGGAAGCCAAAGAAGCCAAGATCCCGGTCTTTTTGCTCGATCGGATGATCGAGGTGAACGATCCCTCGTTGTATACCGCGGCAGTGGCGTCGGACAGCGTGCATGAAGGCAAAGTTGCAGGAGAATGGCTGGTGAAAGAGGTTGCCGGCAAGCCTTGCAACGTAGTGGAACTGCAGGGCACGGTGGGTTCCAGCGTTGCTATTAACCGCAAAAAAGGCTTTGCCGACGGTATAGCTAACGCCGCCAACGTTAAAATCATCCGCTCACAATCTGGCGACTTTACCCGCAGTAAGGGCAAAGAGGTCATGGAGAGTTTCATCAAGGCAGAGCAAAACGGCAAAAACATTTGCGCTGTCTATGCGCATAACGACGACATGGCGATTGGCGCTATTCAGGCGATCAAAGAGGCGGGTTTAAAACCGGGCTCGCAAATTAAAGTCGTCTCTATCGACGGTGTACCTGACATATTCAAGGCGATGATGAATGGCGAGGCCAACGCCACGGTCGAACTGACGCCAAATATGGCCGGTCCGGCGTTTGACGCACTGTTGGCGATGAAGAAAGACGGTACCCAGCCGCCGAAGTTTATCCAGACCGAATCCAAGCTGTTGCAACCGGATACCGCTAAGCAGGAATTCGAACTGAAGAAAAGCATGGGTTATTAATCTACTCACCGACGGGACAGAAGATGGCCACATCTCAGACCAGTTTGTTGACGATTAAGGGATTATCCGTCGAGTTCCCCGGCGTAAAAGCGCTGGATCAGGTTGATGTCACGTTGCAGCGCGGAGAGATAATGGCGTTGCTAGGCGAAAACGGCGCGGGGAAATCCACGTTAATCAAAGCGCTGACCGGGGTTTATCAGCGTTCCGCCGGTGAGATATTGCTGGAAGGTACTGCCATTGCCCCGCAGAGCACCGCGCAAGCGCAGGTGCTGGGGATTGGTACGGTTTATCAGGAGGTTAACTTACTGCCGAATATCTCGGTGGCAGCCAACCTGTTTATCGGGCGAGAACCAACGCGCTTTGGCCTGATTGATCAGAAAAAGATGCTGCATCAGGCTCAGCAGCTTTTGCTGGGGTATGGATTGAGCGTGGACGTCAGTCAGCCGTTGGGTAATTACTCCATTGCGATCCAGCAAATTATCGCTATTGCACGGGCAGTAGACCTGTCTGCCAAAGTCTTGATCCTCGATGAGCCAACCGCCAGTCTGGATGCCAAAGAAGTCAGCATGCTGCTGGATATCCTGAGCCAGCTCCGCACTCAGGGATTGGCGATGATCTTTGTGACCCATTTCCTCGATCAGGTTTACCGCATTAGCGATCGTATCACTGTACTGCGCAACGGTAAGCTCGTGGGGACGAAAGCCACGACTGACTTACCGCGTCTGGAGCTGGTACAGATGATGCTTGGCCACGCGTTTGACGAGTCGCTACTGAAACGCGGCGAGCATACGCCAACCGAAGCACCACCGTTGGTCGAATTCAGCGGTTATGGGCGACGTGGCATGATTGAGCCCTTTGACCTGCAGATTCGTCCGGGGCAAATCGTGGGATTGGCCGGCTTGCTGGGATCGGGGCGCACTGAAACTGCCCAGTTAATATTCGGTATTAAATCGTGCGATAACGGCAGTGCCAAGGTCGGAGGGCGCAGAGTGAACATCCGCACGCCACGCAAAGCCGCCAGTCTCGGTTTTGGCTATTGCCCTGAAGATCGCAAAACCGATGGAATCGTTGGTGCTGCGACGGTGCGGGAAAACATCATTTTGGCGCTGCAGGCCCAGCGCGGCTGGTTAAAACCGCTGCCGCTGCGGGAGCAAACGCGTATTGCCGAAAGTTATATCCAACTGTTGGGCATCCGCACGCCGGGGCCAGAACAACAAATCCAATATTTGTCCGGTGGCAACCAGCAGAAGGTACTACTGTCACGCTGGCTGGCGACTAAACCTCGTTTTCTGATCCTGGATGAGCCAACGCGCGGCATTGACGTTGGTGCACATGCTGAAATCATTCGTTTAATCGAAAAACTGTGCGATGAAGGATTGGCGCTGCTGGTTATTTCTTCCGAACTGGAGGAACTGGCGGGCTATGCGGATCGTATCCTGGTGCTGCGGGATAGAGTGCATGTGGCACAGCTTGAGCATGATGCCATTTCAGTGCCTGCGATCATGCAGGCGATAGCCGCACAGCAGGAGGCAGGATGAACCTCAGGAGTTTCTCCATGACCAATGGACCGCGTAAAGTCAGATGGGTCATGCCCGTTGGGGCGACGCAACTCGGGGCCCTGGCGGTGATTTTGCTGATCGACAGCCTGGTCGCCCCGAATTTCTTTTCCATACACATCCAGGATGGCCGACTGTTTGGCAGCGTGATCGACATTGTTAACCGTGGCGCACCGGTCGCATTATTGGCATTGGGCATGACGTTGGTGATCGCCACAGGTGGCATCGATCTTTCCGTGGGGGCAGTGATGGCTATCGCGGGTGCCACTGCGGCAACGCTGACCAGCGCTGGTTATCCGCTGGGTTACGTGCTGGCTGCCGCTTTGGCTGTGGGGGCCCTGTGTGGTTTGTGGAACGGGTTCCTGGTGGCGGTGCTGCAGATACAGCCGATAGTCGCCACGCTAATGTTGATGGTGGCTGGGCGCGGTATTGCACAACTGATCACTGAAGGACAAATTGTCACCTTTGAGCGAGAAGGGTTCGCACGGCTCGGCAGCGGTGCACTGATGTATTTGCCGATGCCGGCGATCATTGCCGCAGTGATGCTGCTGTTGATCTGGTTGCTGACGCGTAAAACGGCGCTGGGACTGTTTATCGAAGCTGTAGGTATCAATCTGCGTTCGGCGCGTAATGCAGGGGTCAGTACGCGTTGGGTGGTGATGGCGGTGTATGTGATCTGTGGGCTATGTGCCTCCGTAGCCGGAATTATCGTCACGGCAGATATCCGCGGTGCAGATGCCAACAATGCCGGGCTGTGGCTGGAACTGGATGCGATCCTGGCCGTGGTGATTGGTGGCGGTTCACTGCTGGGGGGGCGTTTTAACCTGCTGCTGTCGGTAGTGGGGGCATTGATCATTCAGGGAATGAATACTGGTATCCTGCTGTCCGGCTATCGGCCGGAGTTTAATCTGGTGTTGAAGGCAATCGTGGTGTTGGCGGTGTTAATGGCGCAATCGCCAAGCATCTCGCTGCGGCAACTGCTCAGGAGAAGAAAGCCATGATCAAGCGTAATCTGCCCCTCTTGATGACCGTACTGGTGTTCCTGGTGGGTTACGGGTTTTGCCTAACTCAGTTCCCCAGTTTTGCCTCTACGCGGGTATGGTGCGATTTGCTGACCGACAACGCTTTTCTTGGCATCGTTGCAGTCGGCATGACGTTCGTGATCCTTTCAGGCGGCATCGATCTGTCGGTCGGCTCGGTGATCGCTTTTACCGGGGTGTTATTGGCCAAACTGATCGGGACTTACGGTATTGCGCCGGGTTATGCATTCGTTATTGCGTTGTTGATGGGGGCCTCGTTTGGCGCATTGATGGGTTGGATCATTGATGTGCTGAAGCTACCGGCATTTATAATCACATTGGCCGGCATGTTCTTCGTACGGGGTATGAGTTTTATCCTCTCGGAGGAGTCGATTCCCATCGATCATTCACTGTATGCGACGTTGGCTAACTATGCCTGGAAACTGCCGGGCGGTGGCCGCTTTACGTTGCTGGCACTGGTGATGCTATTCGTGGTGGCCGTCGGCATGGTGTTGGCGCACCGTACTCGCTTTGGACATAACGTCTACGCCATCGGCGGCAACCGGGTATCTGCGGCGTTGATGGGGGTACCGGTGCAACGCACCACGGTGCTGATTTATATGCTTTCAGGCACGCTGGCAGCCCTGTCAGGGATTATTTTCTCGCTGTATACCTCAGCGGGTTATGCGCTGGCTGCCAGCGGTGTAGAGCTGGATGCCATTGCTGCCGTCGTAATTGGTGGCACCTTGCTGACTGGCGGCGTGGGCACGGTCCTGGGCACGCTGTTTGGCGTGCTGATTCAGGGGCTGATCCAGAGTTACATCACTTTCGACGGCACGCTCAGCTCATGGTGGACCAAGATTGTGATCGGTATTCTGCTGTTTTGCTTTATCGGCCTTCAGAAGGCGATGAGCGCGTTTTGGCTCAGCAGACGAACAAAACCCCGGCATCCCCGTTTGAAGCCGTTATAGCGGCTCATGCTGTGGTATTCAAAGGTATTTTCAGTAATTGTCTGATCAGCGCCTGCTGGTCGCTATTTTGCAGCCAGACGGCGTAGAGAGGGCGGATAATGGCCGGGATCTCGGCGGCTGCGGTTAACTGCGGATAGTCCTTCTCCCATTGGCTGGGCAGGAAGGCGCAACCGCCGGTAGTTTCAAGTAGCTGTCGGGTCAGATGCGCAGAGGTCGTCGTGAGCACCGGCAGCGTGTCGCCTTCCAGCATACGGCTTTCCTGCTGATGGAAATCAGCCCCCCATTCCAGTTTGATATAAGGCATTGGTGCGAGCTTATCGCGCTGAGTGGAAGAGAACAGCCGCAACGAGAAATTACCCAACAGTTGGCTGGCCAGTTCATCCATCTTCGGTGGCTCGGTGGTGATGAGCAAATCGAGCTGTCTTTCATGCAGCTGTTTTACCAAAGAGTGCCGTAACGCAACCCGGGCTTCCAGCTGCAACGCCTCACGCTGCTGATAGAGCGATTGCAGCCACGGGGTCAGATAAGCCTCCCACAGCGAGGCGGTCGCGCCGATGGACAACTCGGTATGTTGCAGTGAACGCACCACCTCTTTTTTCGCCAATTGCCAGGTCATCATCAGGCTCTCAGCGTAGGGCAAAAGCCGCTCCCCGGCTGGCGTCAGGCGGATATTGTTACGGTGTCGGGTGAATAAATTTGCACCCAATTGGTTTTCTAACTGGCGGATGCGGAAACTGACAGCAGACTGCGTTAAGTACAAGGATTCTGCGGCTCGGCCAAAGTGACGCGTTCTACTGACCTCCAAAAAGGTTTTCAGTAATTCGGTATCCACACCCATCTCCAATAATTTTTATCGTTAAGATTTAAATGTTTTGTTTTACACAATGTCAAGCCTATCTAATACTCCGCGCCATAAACAGCACGGCCATGAGAGAATTAGGAGCGTGTCAGATGGCGGATAGCTTCACCACGACCAACCGTTTTTTTGATAATAAACATTACCCTCGCGGGTTCTCCCGTCACGGCGATTTCACCATTAAAGAAGCGCAATTGCTAGAGCGCTTCGGGTTTGCGTTTAACGAGCTGGACACGGGTAAACGCCAGCCGGCCACTGAAGAAGAACAGTTGTTCGTCGCAGTGTGCCACGGTGAGCGCGAGCCGGTTACCGAACAGGAAAAAGTATGGGCGAAATATCTGGTGCGCACACGCCGCCCGAAAAAATTCCATACCTTGTCTGGCGGTAAGCCGCAAGCTGATGCGGTGGAAGATTATACCGACAGTGACGATTGATAACGATGGGGCCTGCGGGCCCCATTTTTACGCCAGGCTGCGGTGCAGCTGCAGCAATAGGCGGTCCATACTGCGGTAACCCAGCGCTTCGCTCAAGTGACGCTTATCAATATCTCGATCTCCTGCCAAATCAGCCAGCGTACGGGCCACTTTTAAAATCCTCTGCCAGGCGCGAACCGATAATCCCAACGTGGTTAACGTTGTTTCAAGAAAGTCGGCATCTGCTGCGCTAAGCCGGCAATCCCGATCGACCTCGTTATTATTCAGCAGGGCATTGATCTTCCCCGCCCGCTTAAGCTGCCTTTCACGTGCCAGCAGCACGCGCGCTCTTACGTCTATGCTGCTTTCGCCGATGATACGGCGTTTGCTCAACACGCCAGGTGGCAACAATGGCACCTCAATCGATAAATCAAAGCGATCGAGAAACGGCCCCGAAAGCCGCCCGAGGTAACGCAGCACCTGCTGTGGCGATGCGCGGTTATGCATGCCTTGATAGTGCCCGGTAGGGCTGGGGTTCATCGCGGCAATCAATTGTACCCGCGCCGGGAAGCGGATTTTGGCGCTGGCGCGTGAAATAACGATCTCGCCGGACTCCAGCGGTTCACGCAGGGCATCCAGCACGCGCCGTTCGAATTCCGGTAGTTCATCCAGAAACAGAACACCATTGTGTGCCATCGATACTTCACCTGGCCGTGGCAGTGAACCACCACCGACCAGGGCGGCCATAGAAGCACTGTGATGCGGCGCACGAAACGGCCTCTGTCGCCATGGCAGCGCTTGTGCGGGATGTTGCAGCAGGCTGGCTACGGCAATGCTTTCCAGCGCCTCTTGGTCGGTTAGCGGAGGGAGGAGGGTATTTAGGCGGCTGGCCAACATGGTTTTCCCCGTCCCCGGAGGGCCGACCAACAGCAGGTTGTGGCCCCCGGCAGCGGCGATTTCCAGCGCTCGCTTTGCCTGCTCCTGGCCCAGTATGTCCTGAAGATCAGCGGTTTCTTGTGCCGTATCCGCTGCAAGCGGGGCAGTGGCTACGGGTAAATCGCTTTTACCTAACAAAAACGCACAAACCTCAAGCAGGTGTTCCGCCACCCGTGTTTCACTTTGCGTAATCAGCCCCACCTCTCGCCCATTGGCGGTAGCTAAAACCAGCTGTCTGCCTGCATCCAGTGCCGCCAGCGCGGCGGGGATCGCCCCGCTGACAGCCCGCAATGCGCCGGATAACGCCAGTTCCCCGAGAAACTCATAGCGAGCTAACTTGTCGGCTGGCAGCTGCTCGGAGGCGGCCAGGATCGCCAGAGCAATCGGCAGGTCGTAACGGCCGCCTTCTTTGGGCAGGTCTGCGGGGGCCAGGTTGACGGTGATGCGCCGGGCAGGAAAGGTGAAGCCATTATTAATCAAAGCACTGCGCACCCGATCGCGCGCTTCTTTCACCGTGGTTTCCGGGAGCCCGACCAGGGTCAGACCGGGTAGCCCATTACTGATATGCACTTCTACCGTGACTGACGGGGCCTGAACGCCCAGTGTGGCCCGGGTATAGATAACCGCCAATGACATATTGCTCTCCTCGCTGAAGGCAACATGATGCGGAATATGCGCATTAGAGGCGCGGCAACCTTAGAGTATTTGCGGGGTGAATCGTAATTAAAATAATAAATTTCATGTGGATAGAGATGTTTTTGTGCTGCACTGCGCAAGGCGTGGCAATACCCCTTAACAATTACGTGAATGCAGCAACACATTAGCAGGCCAATCCTGTTGCGGCAGGAGGGGGAATGGGTGTATTTAACAATTAGTTAATATAAAGATCACCTCGTTAACAATCTCCGACCGCCAACGCATCCGCCACGGCAGCCGCTAAAGCTCATGACCTCGTCTTCTAGAGTAGGGATAACATATGTTTGGTTGGACCCCGCTGCAACGCAATGCAGCCATCGCCAGTTTTTCAAGCTGGACGCTCGACGCTTTCGATTTTTTCGTGCTGGTATTTCTGCTCAGCGATATCGCACAGTCTTTCCATGTCGGAATGGAAGAAGTGACACTGGCGATCTTGCTGACCTTGGCGGTACGCCCGATTGGCGCGTTAATCTTTGGTCGTGCGGCCGAAAAGTACGGTCGTAAACCGATCTTGATGCTGAATATTGTCTTCTTCTCGGTATTTGAACTGCTGTCTGCGGCGGCACCGTCGTTGACGGTGTTCCTGTTGTTGCGGGTGTTATACGGCGTGGCAATGGGCGGGATCTGGGGCGTGGCATCGTCACTGGCGATGGAAACGATTCCCGATCGCTCACGTGGCCTCATGTCAGGGATTTTTCAGGCAGGTTACCCGTTCGGCTATCTGTTGGCGGCAGTGGTGTATGGTCTGTTGTTTGAGGTGGTTGGCTGGCGTGGCATGTTCGTGATTGGTGCCGCACCCATTTTGCTGTTGCCGTTTATTTATTATTGCGTGCAGGAGTCACCGGTGTGGCTGGCGGCGCGTGAACGCAAGGAAAGCAGCGCATTACTGCCGGTGCTGAAAAGCCATTGGAAGCTCTGCGGCTACCTGGTATTGCTGATGGCGGCGTTCAATTTCTTCTCGCACGGTACCCAGGATATGTATCCGGTGTTTTTGAAAGTTCAACATGGTTTCGATCCTAAAACCGTCAGTATCATCGCCATTAGCTACAATATCGCGTCAATTATTGGGGGCGTTTTCTTTGGGGCGCTGTCGGAAAAAATCGGCCGCAAGAAAGCGATTATTATTGCCGCGCTCTTGGCGTTGCCCGTGATCCCGTTATGGGCGTTCTCCAGCGGCTCGCTGATGCTGGGAATTGGCGCGTTCCTGATGCAGTTCATGGTACAGGGGGCTTGGGGCGTAATACCGACTTACCTCACTGAGTTGGTCCCGGCGAACACCCGCGCGGTACTGCCAGGGTTTGTTTACCAGTTGGGTAACTTGATCGCCTCCGTCAATGCCACGCTACAGGCAACGATCGCCGAGCATAATGGCCAAAATTATGGATTGGCGATGGCAATCATCGCCGGTACGGTAGCGATCATCATTGCGCTGTTGGTGTTCTTTGGTAAGGACACGCGCGGCAAGGCGATCTCGGGGGCAGTGAAGCCCTCCGGCCCGCACGCCAGCGTGTGAAAACCGGGCATGTTGCGCGAGGTATGACCAGATTGCGCCGAATAATAACGCAAAAAAAGTGTTGTCATGCCGCGCGGGACTATGGTACCTCTGTAGGTATTAGTTCGAAACGAGCACAGTGAACAAACCTATTATGAAAGCCTTTGCCCAAGTGATTAGCCTAGTCGTGATTAGCGTGGTGGTGATTATTATCCCACCGTGCGGGGCTGCACTTGGACGAAGAATGGCTTAGAAAACAAGCCGGAATCGCAAGAGAACCCCCGCACCGTAAGGTCCGGGGGTTTTTTATTGGCAAGAGAAAAGTGAAGCGAGGATAAAAATATGAGTAACAGAACAAAATCCTGCAATTGTCGAAGTAAGGCGGGGAAATAACCATGAACGGGGCTCAGTGGGTAGTACAAGCGTTGCGTGCGCAGGGGGTTGATACGGTATTCGGCTATCCGGGTGGCGCAATCATGCCGGTCTACGATGCATTGTATGACGGCGGGGTGGAACACCTACTGTGCCGCCACGAGCAGGGCGCCGCGATGGCTGCTATTGGTTACGCTCGCTCAACCGGTAAAGTTGGCGTTTGCATTGCTACCTCTGGCCCCGGGGCTACCAACCTGATCACTGGCCTGGCCGATGCCTTGCTGGATTCCGTTCCCGTGGTGGCGATTACCGGTCAGGTGGGCTCTGCGCTGATAGGTACCGATGCTTTTCAGGAGATCGATGTTCTCGGCCTGTCTTTGGCCTGCACCAAACACAGCTTCCTGGTGGAATCACTGGATGCGCTGCCGGGCATCATGGCGGAAGCCTTTGCCATTGCAAGCAGCGGCCGTCCCGGCCCCGTGCTGATCGACATCCCGAAAGACATCCAACTGGCTCACGGCGAATTGCACCCACACTTGATGCCGGTAGTGGAAGAACTGAACTACCCGGCGGCAGAGTTGGCACAAGCCGCTGAGTTGCTGGCGCAGGCACACAAGCCCATGTTGTACATCGGCGGTGGCGTTGGCATGGCGCAGGCGGTACCGGAATTACGCGAGTTTATCGCGGCGACCCAAATGCCTAACGTCGTCACGTTGAAAGGGCTGGGGGCAGCGGATGCCGAGCAACCGCATTACCTCGGTATGTTGGGGATGCACGGCACCAAGGCCGCCAATCTTGCGGTGCAAGAATGCGACTTGTTGATCGCTGTCGGCGCACGTTTTGACGATCGCGTGACCGGTAAACTGAATGCTTTTGCACCACACGCCAAGGTGATCCACATGGATATCGACCCGGCGGAAATGAGCAAATTACGTCAGGCACATGTCGCGCTGCAGGGTGATTTAAAGGCGTTATTGCCCGCGCTGCAGCAGCCGCTGACAATCACCGCCTGGCAGCGCCGCGTGGTTGAACTGAAAGAAACACACCCTTGTCGTTATGATCATCCAGGCCAGCCGATTTACGCGCCGCTGCTGTTGAAACAGCTGTCTGAGCGCAAGCCGGCCAATAGCGTGGTCACCACAGACGTGGGCCAGCACCAGATGTGGACCGCACAGCACATGACCTTTGAACGCCCGGAGAATTTCATCACCTCCAGCGGGCTGGGCACCATGGGCTTTGGTGTACCGGCTGCGGTTGGCGCACAGATGGCTCGCCCGGAAGATACGGTGATCTGCATTTCGGGCGACGGTTCTTTCATGATGAACGTGCAGGAATTAGGCACCATAAAACGTAAACAGCTGCCGCTGAAAATCGTTTTGTTGGATAACCAACGTTTGGGCATGGTTCGTCAGTGGCAACAGCTGTTTTTTGACGGGCGTTACAGCGAAACCACCCTCACCGATAACCCAGATTTCTTGATGTTGGCCAATGCCTTTGGCATCCCTGGCCAGCGTATCACCCGCAAAGATCAGGTAGCAGACGCGCTCGATGCGTTATTCAACAGCGACGGGCCTTACCTGCTGCATGTGTCGATTGATGAACTCGAAAACGTCTGGCCGCTGGTGCCGCCGGGTGCCGGTAACGAAACCATGTTGGAGAAAATATCATGATGCACCATCAACTCTCGATCCAGGCCCGTTTTCGCCCTGAAATGTTAGAGCGTGTATTGCGCGTCGTGCGTCATCGCGGCTTTCAGGTTTGTGCTATGAATATGGCTGCAGCTGCAAATACCGACAAGATTAATATTGAATTGACCGTTGCCAGCCAGCGCCCGGTGGATCTACTGTCATCTCAGTTGAGCAAACTGATGGATGTCTCCTGCGTTGAGATCCAGCAACAAACATCACAACAAATACGCGCCTGATGCGTGAGAAGGATAAAGAACAATGACGAAGAAAGCCGATTACATTTGGTTCAATGGTGAGATGGTTCCTTGGGCTGACGCCAAAGTACACGTGATGTCACATGCGTTGCACTATGGCACTTCGGTGTTTGAAGGCGTCCGTTGCTACGACTCTCATAAAGGCCCGGTGGTGTTCCGTCACCGTGAGCATATGCAACGCCTGCATGACTCGGCAAAGATCTACCGTATGCCCGTATCGCAAAGCGTTGATGAGTTGATGGAAGCCTGCCGCGCGACGCTGCGTAAAAACAATCTGGGCAGCGCTTATATTCGTCCGTTAGTCTTTGTGGGCGACGTTGGCATGGGGGTTAACCCGCCAGCCGGTTATAAAACAGACGTGATTATCGCGGCGTTTCCTTGGGGCGCGTACCTGGGTGAAGAGGCGCTGGATCAAGGCATCGATGCGATGGTTTCGTCCTGGCACCGCGTGGCGCCAAATACTATTCCCACCGCGGCCAAAGCCGGCGGTAACTATCTTTCCTCCCTGCTGGTGGGCAGCGAAGCGCGCCGCCATGGTTACCAAGAAGGGATTGCGCTTGACGTGCACGGGTATATTTCCGAAGGCGCAGGCGAGAACCTGTTCGAAGTGAAAGACGGTGTGCTGTTTACCCCGCCGTTTACGTCTTCTGCACTGCCGGGCATCACCCGCGATGCCATCATCAAACTGGCGAAAGACATGGGCTTCGAAGTGCGTGAGCAGGTGTTGTCGCGTGAATCGCTGTACCTGGCCGACGAAGTCTTCATGTCCGGCACCGCCGCAGAAATCACCCCAGTGCGTAGCGTTGACGGCATCCAGGTCGGCATTGGCAAGTGCGGCCCGGTAACCAAACAGATTCAACAGGCGTTCTTTGGCCTGTTTACCGGCAAGACTGAAGACAAGTACGGCTGGTTGGACCCGGTAAACCAATAACAATGTTACCCGTCGTCTTTTAAACCGCCGCGTTGTTGGCCGCAGCTTGAAAGCCATAGGGTAAACGACAGACAGACAATAATATTCAGGCGGTTCGTTCGCCGCCTGTAATAAATACATTTGGAGTAAAGAGCATGCCTAAGTACCGTTCCGCCACCACAACCCACGGCCGCAACATGGCGGGTGCCCGCGCATTATGGCGCGCGACCGGAATGACCGACGACGATTTTGGCAAACCCATTATTGCGGTGGTTAACTCATTTACCCAGTTCGTTCCGGGCCATGTGCATCTGCGTGATTTGGGCAAGCTGGTTGCAGAACAGATCGAAGCCTCAGGCGGCGTTGCCAAAGAGTTCAACACCATTGCGGTGGATGACGGTATCGCGATGGGCCACGGCGGCATGCTCTATTCTTTGCCATCTCGTGAATTGATCGCCGACTCGGTTGAATACATGGTGAATGCCCACTGCGCGGATGCGATGGTGTGCATTTCCAACTGCGACAAGATCACCCCAGGGATGCTGATGGCGTCACTGCGCCTTAACATTCCGGTGATTTTCGTTTCTGGCGGCCCGATGGAAGCCGGCAAGACCAAGCTGTCCGATAAGATCATCAAACTGGATCTGGTGGACGCGATGATTCAGGGTGCCAACCCGAACGTCAGCGACGCCGACAGCGAGCAGATCGAACGTTCCGCCTGCCCGACCTGCGGCTCCTGTTCCGGCATGTTCACCGCCAACTCGATGAACTGCCTGACCGAAGCGCTGGGCCTGTCACAGCCGGGCAATGGCTCGTTGCTGGCGACCCATGCCGACCGTAAAGAGCTGTTTATTAACGCCGGTAAACGCATCGTAGCCTTGACCAAACGTTACTACGAGCAGGGTGATGAAAGCGCGTTGCCGCGCAATATCGCCAACAAGGCCGCATTCGAAAACGCCATGACGCTGGATATCGCCATGGGCGGCTCGACCAATACCGTATTGCACCTGCTGGCCTCCGCACAGGAAGGTGAAATCGACTTCACCATGGAAGATATCGACCGGCTGTCACGCAAGGTACCGCACCTGTGCAAGGTGGCGCCAAGCACCCCGAAATACCATATGGAAGACGTACACCGCGCCGGTGGTGTACTGGCTATTCTTGGCGAGCTGGATCGCGCTGGCCTGTTGAACCGTGACGTCGACAATATCCTGGGCATGAAACTGCCGGAGACGTTGGATAAATACGACATCATGCTGACCCAAGATGACGCGGTGAAGAAAATGTTCCGTGCCGGTCCGGCGGGTATCCGCACCACCAAGGCGTTCTCGCAGGATTGTCGTTGGGATACGCTGGATGATGACCGTGCAGAGGGCTGTATCCGTTCGCTGGAAAATGCGTTCAGCCAGGAGGGGGGGCTGGCCGTACTGTACGGCAACATGGCGCTGGACGGCAGCATCGTTAAAACCGCGGGCGTCGACAAAGAGAACCTGACCTTCCGCGGTCCGGCCAAAGTGTACGAAAGCCAGGACTCGGCGGTGGAAGCGATCCTCGGCGGCAAAGTGGTCGCCGGCGACGTGGTGGTGATCCGCTACGAGGGGCCTAAAGGTGGGCCGGGCATGCAGGAAATGCTGTACCCAACGACCTACCTTAAGTCCATGGGGCTGGGCAAAGCCTGTGCGCTGATCACCGACGGCCGCTTCTCCGGCGGCACCTCGGGCCTGTCTATTGGCCACGTTTCTCCAGAAGCGGGCAGCGGTGGTTTGATTGCGTTGATCGAAGATGGCGACATGATCGACATCGATATTCCAAAGCGCAGCATGGTGCTGGACGTCACGGACAGCGAACTGGCGGCACGCCGTGAAGTTGAGCTGGCACGTGGCGATCAGGCCTGGACACCGAAAAATCGCGAGCGTCAGGTTTCCTTCGCCCTGCGCGCTTACGCCATGCTGGCGACCAGCGCCGACAAAGGCGCGGTGCGCGACAAGAGCAAGCTGGGAGGCTAAATATCATGGCGGTATCGCAACCCCTACCCGACGCTCCCTGTGGCGCGGAGTATTTGCGAGCGGTGCTCCGCTCGCCGGTTTATGAGGTGGCTCAGGTCACCCCATTACAGACCATGAGTAAAATATCTTCACGCCTCGGCAATACCATTTTGGTGAAGCGTGAAGATCGTCAGCCGGTTCACAGTTTCAAGCTGCGCGGGGCTTACGCCATGATTGCCAGCCTGAACGAAGAGCAAAAGGCCCGCGGTGTGGTGACGGCTTCGGCTGGCAACCACGCCCAGGGCGTAGCCTATTCCGGCAAACGCGTGGGTATCAAAACGTTGATCGTGATGCCGGTGTCCACCGCAGATATCAAAGTGGATGCGGTACGTAGCTTTGGCGGTGAAGTGTTGCTGCACGGTGCCAACTTTGATGAAGCCAAGGCCAGAGCGATTGAGCTTTCACTCAAACAGGGCATGACGTTCGTGCCACCCTTTGATCACCCAACGGTGATCGCCGGGCAGGGCACGCTGGCCATGGAGTTATTGCAACAAGATGCGCATCTTGACCGGGTGTTTGTGCCGGTGGGTGGTGGCGGCTTGGCGGCGGGCGTGGCGGTATTAATCAAGCAACTGATGCCGCAGATCAAAGTGATTGGGGTGGAAGCGGAAGATTCCGCGTGCCTGCGTGCGGCGTTGGATGCTGGGCATCCGGTGGACTTGGCGCGTGTCGGGCTGTTTGCCGAAGGCGTGGCGGTGAAGCGTATCGGTGACGAAACCTTCCGCCTGTGTCGTGAATACCTGGACGACGTGATCACTGTCGACAGTGACGCCATTTGCGCCGCGGTCAAAGATCTGTTTGAAGATGTGCGCGCCATTGCCGAACCGTCCGGTGCGCTGGCGCTGGCCGGGCTGAAAAAGTATGTGCAACAGCACAATATTCAGGGCGAGCGTCTGGCTCATGTTTTGTCCGGTGCCAACCTGAATTTCCATGGTTTGCGCTATGTGTCGGAACGCTGCGAATTAGGTGAACAGCGTGAGGCCCTGTTGGCGGTGACCATTCCAGAGCAGAAAGGCAGCTTCCTGAAGTTTTGCCAACTGCTGGGTGGCCGGTCGGTAACGGAATTTAACTACCGGTACGCCGATGCGGATAATGCCTGCATTTTCGTCGGTGTTCGTCTGACGCGCGGCCATGCCGAACGGCAGGAAATTCTCGATGAGTTACGCGCCGATGGTTATCAGGTCGTGGATCTGTCCGACGATGAAATGGCCAAGCTGCACGTGCGTTACATGGTCGGTGGGCGTCCTTCAAAACCACTGCGTGAGCGTCTGTACAGCTTTGAGTTCCCGGAATCGCCAGGTGCATTGCTGAAGTTTCTGCAAACCCTGGGGACCCACTGGAATATTTCACTGTTCCATTACCGTAGCCACGGCACTGACTTTGGTCGCGTGCTGGCAGGTTTTGAACTGTCGCAGACTGAACCCGAGTTTGAGCAACACCTACAGGCTTTGGGCTACGACTGCCACGATGAAACGGATAACCCGGCATTCCGCTTCTTTTTGCAGGGCTAAAGGCGTTAACAAGGATGGCGTATGACGGATAAATTTAGTGGCTTTAGCCAGCAAGGCCTGAATTTCCTCCAGCAGGTGCGTATCGAAAACGACAAGGAATGGTTTGAGGCTAATCGCAGCGTTTACGATAGCGAACTGCTGACGCCGTTCCGTTCGCTGGTGGCTGAACTTGCCCCGACGATGCTGGCGATTGACCCGCAGTTTGAAACCTGGCCGGCGATCGGTAAAACGCTGTCGCGCATTCACCGCGACACGCGTTTTTCTCATGATAAATCGCGCTACCGTAGCCGCATGTGGCTGACGTTCAAACGGCCGAGCAAAGACTGGAAGGATGCGCCGGTTTACTTCTTCGAACTGGGGCCGGACATGTTGCGCTATGGGCTGGGATATTACAGTGCCAACAAAGCCACCATGGACCTGTTTCGTCATACGCTGCAGCGCCGCCCGCAGCCATTTTTAGAGGTGGCCGCTTGCTGTCAACCGCCGTTCGAGCTGGTGGGGGAAAGCTACAAGCGTCCGCTGGTTAAAGAGCAGGCGGCAGACATTGCCACCTGGTACAACCGTAAATCCTTTGCGGTGATGGCGACTGATAGCCAGGTGGAAAAGCTGTTCAGTGCCGACCTGACGAAGATGTTGGCTCAGGGTTTTCAACAGCTAGAACCGCTGTACCACTGGCTGATGCAGGTGGAGGCGATGAAGCAAGTCGATCCGGCTGATTTATAAATGCCCGTTGTCTTTCGAGCCGCGTCTCAAAGTAAACGCCAGAACGCGTCAATCAACGGATCGCTGAGGCGTTTTTTCTGTACACAGACGCCTAACTCGAACGGCTCGACCATCGATATATTCTCCAGCTGCGAGATACGGTTGCGCACTGGCTCTGGGCTGTTGTCTACGACCACGCCGGGGATCAGTGCGATACCGCAGCCCAAGGCTACCATCGAGACAATGGCCTCGTGGCCGCCAACGGTGGCGTAAATCAGTGGGTTGGGAATACGCTGGCGGCGGAACCACAGTTCGATACGTTTTCGCGACGGGCCATGCTCCGGCAGGATAAACGGAATATTGGCCCAGTCGGGCTGCTCGGCAAAGGCCTGACTGCGTACAGCACAGGGCAGCGCCGGCGCAATCAGCACCAGTGGTATCTCACCGATTTTAGTGAAGGCTACGCTGGTGGGCAGGGTTTCGGGGCGTCCGGCAATGCCGAGGTCGGCTTCGTTGGATTGCACTTTATCGACGGCGTCGGCGGCGTCACCGGTGGTGAGTTTGATCTCTACCAACGGATGCTGTGCGCGGAAGCGATCGAGGATTGGCGGCAAGTGGCTGTAGGCGGCGGTGACAGAGCAAAACAGCCGCAGCTCGCCGCTCAGAGAGGGGCCATGTTGGCCCAGCGCATGTTTCAGTTGCTGGTATTGCAACAGCGTTTGCTGGGCAAAGTCTTTCAGCTGTTCACCAGCATCGGTGAGCTGCACAGTGCGGTTGTCACGCAAAAATAGCGGCTGCCCGAGGATCTCCTCCAGCCGTTGGATCTGGCGGGAAAGTGTCGACGGGCTGACGTGCATCGCCTTGGCGGTTCGGCCAAAGTGATGGCTCTCGGCCAGATGAAGGAACAGCTTTAAATCACGCAAATCCATATCAGTACGCTCGCAGCAAGAGTGTTGCAAAAATTGCAATGTCACATTCGTAATATATCAATTTAAGCAACGCGTTTCCTGTTATACATTGAGTTTAACGAATCTCCGCACAGACAGGGCGGGGAATGAAAAATAACAGCAAGACACAACATCTAACTGGAGTACCACCATGGCTAACTATTTCAACACCTTGAACCTGCGTCAGCAGTTGGCGCAATTAGGCAAGTGTCGCTTTATGGCACGTGAAGAATTTGCTGACGAAGCGAGCTACCTGAAAGGCAAAAAAGTGGTGATTGTCGGCTGTGGCGCACAGGGCCTGAACCAAGGCTTGAACATGCGTGACTCGGGCCTGGATGTTGCCTATGCCCTGCGTAAAGAAGCCATCGATGAAAAGCGTCCTTCATGGCGCAAAGCGACCGAAAACGGCTTCAAGGTAGGGACTTACGAAGACTTGATCCCACAGGCAGACTTGGTCGTTAACCTGACGCCAGACAAGCAACATACTTCTGTTGTGCGTGCAGTGCAGCCGCTGATGAAAGACGGCGCAGCGCTGGGTTACTCACACGGCTTCAACATCGTCGAAGTAGGCGAGCAAGTGCGTAAAGACATCACCGTGGTGATGGTTGCGCCAAAATGCCCGGGTACCGAAGTGCGCGAAGAATACAAACGTGGTTTCGGCGTTCCGACCCTGATCGCGGTTCACCCGGAAAACGATCCGAAAGGCGAAGGCATGGCGATCGCCAAGGCCTGGGCCGCAGCGACCGGCGGTCACCGTGCCGGCGTACTGGAATCCTCCTTCGTTGCTGAAGTGAAATCTGACCTGATGGGCGAGCAAACCATTCTGTGTGGCATGCTGCAAGCGGGTTCACTGCTGTGCTTCGACAAACTGGTTGCTGAAGGCACCGAGCCGGCTTATGCGGAAAAACTGATTCAGTTCGGTTGGGAAACCATCACCGAAGCGCTGAAGCAGGGCGGTATCACCCTGATGATGGATCGCCTGTCTAACCCGGCCAAACTGCGCGCCTTTGCGCTGTCCGAGCAACTGAAAGAGATCATGGCGCCACTGTTCCAGAAACACATGGACGATATCATCTCCGGTGCTTTCTCCAGCGGCATGATGGCTGACTGGGCAGAAGACGACGTGAAACTGCTGAACTGGCGTGAAGAGACCGGCAAATCAGCATTCGAGAACGCGCCGCAGTTCGAAGGCAAAATCAGCGAGCAAGAATACTTTGACCATGGCGTACTGATGGTTGCAATGGTGAAAGCCGGCGTTGAGCTGGCGTTCGAAACCATGGTTGACGCGGGCATCATCGAAGAGTCTGCTTACTACGAATCACTGCACGAGCTGCCGCTGATCGCCAACACCATTGCGCGTAAGCGTCTGTACGAAATGAACGTGGTTATCTCTGATACTGCGGAATACGGTAACTACCTGTTCGCTAACGCGGCAGTGCCATTGCTGAAAACGTTTATGACCACTCTGCAGGCGGGTGACTTGGGTAAATCTGTTGCCGGTACGTCCGTGGATAACGCGCAACTGCGCGATGTGAACGAAGCGGTGCGTAATCACCCAATCGAATCCGTTGGCCGCAAGCTGCGTGGTTATATGACGGATATGAAACGTATCGCGGTGGCAGGCTAAATACCCGTCGTCTTTCAGGCTGTAGCGTTGTTACCTGCACTATCACACCCCTGTCACTTACTAAAGTAAGCTCCTGGGGATGAGATAGCTTGGTGCCTAGCTACAACCTGAAATCCATAGGGTATTAAGATGGGTTTTCGAGTCCAATAAAAAGGCCAGCGTCGTTGCTGGCCTTTCGCCTTTCTACGGCACAGGAATCATTGTGGCATGGCGGCGAGGGGAATTATGGCACCGCGATACTGGATCACCGTGCTGGCGGTCAGATGGCCGCGCTGCGCTGCCTGTACGGCATCACCGCCGGTTAAACGCACCGCCAGATAACCGGCGCTGAAGGAATCGCCCGCGGCGGTGGTATCCACCACTTTTTCTTTCGGCAAATGTACCGCCGGGATCTCTAATTCGGTGCCTTCGGCACTGAACACCAGGCAGCTATCTGCGCCGCGTTTGATCACTATCTCGGTCACGCCCAGCAACTGCGTGCGCTGCACCACCTGATCCAGCGGATGTTTGCCCCACAACAGGTCTTCATCATCCAGCGTCAGAAAAGCAATGTCTGTACAAGCCAGCACCTCGCGATAGGCTTGTTGCGCTTCTTCTTTGCTTTGCCACAGCCGTGGACGATAGTTGTTATCGAAAATGACCTTGCCGCCGTTGGCGCGGCACTGGCGCAGTAACGTCAGCAGCCGGGCACGGCTGCTGGCATCGAGAATCGCCACGCTGATACCGCTGAGATACAGATAATCGAATTGGGCCAGCTGTTCGCACAACGTCTCTGCCTGCGGCCCTGCGAGCCAGTAGCGGGCTGCGGCATCATTACGCCAGTAATAGAAGGTGCGTTCGCCGGTCTCATCGGTTTCGATCACGTATAGCCCCGGCAGCTTGTCTTCCAATCGTTGGATCAGGCGTGTTTTCACTTTTTCCTGCTGCCAGGCCTGCAGCATTTCCTCGCTGAAACTGTCGGTGCCGAGTGCGGTAACGTAATGCACCTGCAGCGCCGTTTCTGCCACTTGACGGGCGATATAAACGGCGGTGTTTAGCGTATCGCCGCCAAAACCGCGGCTAAGGTCCGCGCCTTTCTGCGACAGTTCAATCATGCATTCGCCGATCACGGCAAGATTCTGGGTGGTCATAGTCACTGAGCCCTGGCTGAAAGAAGAAGGTGAATTGATGCGAATGCAACCAGTCTCAACGCAAGGGGTGGGGGGAGTCAATGAAAATAAAACAACGTTTTAATTTAATTATGACGCCGATCGGGAAACGCAAAAATTTCCCGATCGGGCGACCGGATCCTGCCGTTATTTAGCGGCGGCGCGCAGATCGGTCACGCATTTACCACCGATACCCCAGTTGTCGGTTTCTACCTCGTCGATGACCACCACTGTGGTGGCCGGGTTTTTCCCCAGCGTATCCACCAGCAGTTGGGTTACGCCAGCGATCAGCTGTTTCTTTTGCTCCGGTGTCGCGCCTTCACGGGTAATTTTGATATTTACGTAGGGCATGTTTTTTCCTTGGGTTTTGAGACGTCTATTCAATGTAAAAGGCTTTCACTGCCGCTTAAAGTTTTATTACCTGCTGCCGATAAATCAAGGGAAGCAATCACGCAGCCTGAGCGTTTTCATTTCCCTTCGATGGCGATAGTACCAATGACAACCAAGATGACTTCTGGTCTGCTGGCGCCACTCTTTGCCGTCTGCTCGCATATAAAAGCGCAGCATTACTGGCGGCAATGCCGGCGCCAGTATACTTTCCAACCGATCTACCGTACCTCCGGTGCTTTGCTGGCGCTCGAGCTGCTGACGGCGGTTTATCATCCGTCTGCGCCAGACAAACCCCTTTCGCCAGAGCTTTATTTTGCTGCTCTCAACGTCCATAAACGGCTGCAGATCATTCAGGAACAGCTTGAATTGCTCCAGCGCTGGCAACCTTTGCTGACTCTCCACGGGTTGATGGTCTCGGTTAATATTGACGGGATTGCATTGGAGGCATTGCAGCGGCACTGTGCGTTGCAACGTCAGATTGCCAACATGCCTTACCTGCGCTTTGAGCTGGTGGAACATGTGGGAATGGCGTTGAATGGCCCATTGCATCAAATTGTGGGCGCGGAACGATTATGGTTGGATGATTTTGGGAGTGGGCTGGCAAATTTCTCCGCCGTTAGCACCTGGCGCTATCAATATATTAAGGTGGCGCGAGAGTTATTTACCCTGCTGAAGCAAACGGAGGATGGCATCCAGCTGCTCGCAACCTTGGTCAGAATGATGAACCAACACAGCGAAGGGGTAATCGTCGAAGGGGTAGAAACAGAGCAAGAGTGGTTGCTGGTACAGCGCTCCGGCGCGCTGGCTGCCCAAGGCTATTACCTTTCCCGCCCGGCCCGTTTTGAAACCCTGCAAACCCTGCCTACACTGTTTTCTGCACCGACTGTTTGATCGCCCGCCGCCCTAAAGCGTGAACTCTTGCCTATCCTCGGCTAGGCTTGGTAAAGGTTGCTTATCAATTGACTAGCAAGTTATCGCGTTCAGGGAGCCATAATGACAAGAACAGGTAAAGCGTTCACGTGGGTGGGTGGCATTGTGCTGTTGATCATCGCCGCGTTGGTGATCTTTGTGCTGACCTTCGACTGGAACCGCCTCAAACCGACGATCAATGACAAGGTGTCTGCCGAGCTGCACCGCCCGTTCGCTATCCGTGGCGATCTGGGGGTTAGCTGGGCGCGTGATAAAGATGAGCCTGGTTGGCGTGCCTGGCTACCGTGGCCAAAAATTCATGCTGAAGACATTGTGCTGGGCAATCCGAAAAATATCCCCGGCGACAGCATGGCCCAACTGCAGCGCGTTGATGCCAGCATTTCCCCCTTGGCACTGCTGGGCAAGGAACTGTTGATCCCACGGATTTGGCTGACGCAGCCGAGTGCCAGCTTACAGCGGTTGGCCAATGGCGATAATAACTGGACCTTCACCCTCGCGGGGGATCCTGACCAACCGCCGTCTGCCTGGTCGGTAAATATCCATGACATCGTGTTTGATCGTGGGCAGATTGATTTCAAAGATGCCACGCTGAAAGCGGATTTCCGTGCGGTGATTGATCCGCTGGGCAAACCTTTATCATTCAGTGAAGTGACGGGTAAAAAAGAGGCGGGTGCTACGGTCACCCCTGACTATGTTTTCGGCTGGAAGGTGAAGGGTAAATACAACGGCGAGCCTCTGTCGGGCAGTGGCAAGGTGGGCGGCATGTTATCCCTACAAAATGCCGAGCTCCCTTTTCCACTGCAGGCCGACGTGCGCTCTGGCGCTACCCGGGTGGTGGTGGCCGGCACGCTGTCCGATCCGATGAATCTTGGTGGTCTGGATCTGCAACTTAAATTCTCCGGTGACAGTTTGGCTAACCTGTATGCCCTCACCGGCGTGCTGTTGCCCAATACCCCAGCGTATTCTACCGATGGCCACCTGATCGCCCGCCTTCATGAGAAAGGGGGGGCGGTGTTCCAGTACCAAAAGTTTGATGGAAAAATTGGCGATAGCGATATTCACGGTGATTTGAAATATGTCGCCGGCAAACCCCGGCCTAAATTGAGTGGGGAAGTGCAGTCGGAACAGCTGCGTTTTGCCGATCTGGCTCCGCTGATTGGTGCAGATTCCAATACTGAAAAAGCCAGTCGCGGTGAGAAGAGCCGCCAGCCAGCAGGCAAAGTGCTGCCGGTGGAGAAGTTTGATACCAAAAGCTGGAAGGTGATGGATGCAGACGTCAAATTCACTGCCAAGCGCATTGAACGCGGCAGTTCACTGCCACTGAGCGATCTCTATACCCATTTGCAATTGGAAAACGGTGCCATCTTGATGGATCCGCTGCGGTTCGGCGTCGCTGGCGGTAACCTCAATGCGACTCTCCATCTCGACGGTGGCAAAAACCCGATGCAGGGCCGGGTGGATATGCACGCGCGTAAATTCCAGCTGAAGGAACTGTTGCCGAATGTAGGATCGATGAAGCGCAGCCTGGGGCAATTGAACGGTGATGCCAAACTGACCGGCAGCGGCAATTCGGTGGCTGACCTGCTGGCAACCAGCAGTGGCGATTTACGCATGGTGATTAACAATGGGGTAATCAGCCGTAGCCTGATGGAAATCCTCGGATTGAACGTGGGTAACTACCTGGTGGCACAGCTGTTTGGTGACGACGTGGTGGGGATAAACTGCGCGGCAGCGGATGTAGGCATTCGTAACGGTGTGGCGGCGCCGCGGTTGTTTGTGTTCGACACGGAGAATGCCATTATCAATATCAGCGGCAATACTAACTTCGCCACGGAGCGGTTGGACCTGTCCATTGATCCAGAAAGCAAAGGCATGCGAGTGTTGACGCTGCGTTCACCGCTCTACGTAAAAGGCACCTTTGCACACCCGGATGCTGGCGTGAAGGCCGGTCCACTCATTGCGCGCGGTGCAGCTGCGGTGGCGTTGGGCGTCGTGCTGACGCCGGCAGCGGCCCTGCTGGCACTGGTTTCCCCAAGCGAAGGCGGCGAAGAAAACCAGTGCGGACAAATCTTACGGCAGATGAAGCAGAAGAAATGAGTGTAAAAGCCCGCGGATAACCCGCGGGCTGTTTTACTTCAATACCTGGCAGTCATGATCCTGGATTTCTTCTGACGAAGCCAAAGTAAATGGCAGCAGGCTGCGCTCAGTGGCCAGCAACAGAAAATCACCGCTCGGTAATGCGGTCATTGCCAATCCAAAACTCCCCATACGCCCGTTTGCTCGTGCAACCCCCTCAGATAACAAGCGGAAAGCACCCTGTTCATTGAGCTCCTCAGGGGTTACCCGGCGCGCTAAATAATCATGGCCCAGCAGGCCGCCAGGTATTGGCTCCCACTGCTCGCTGTAATCTGCCGCATACTGCGCCAACCGCGTTTTTACCGACGGCAGCAGGCAGGAGATATGAATGTGCAACTGATTCTGAGTGCGGCCATAGGCTGAATTAATCGCCAGCGAAATATCGGCGTCGTCGATCGCCTTGCCATATTTATCGGCCATAAAGTGCCGCGCCTGCCAGGCTTGCTCAAAGAAGTTTGGGGTGGTGGCCGCCAGTACCGCGGGGCTTTCAATACCGGTGATTCTGGTGCTTGGCATCAGCAGATACTGCAGTGGCCCGTTACGGTCTTTGAACACCACAAAGCCGGCCTGTGGGTCGACCTGCGCACAAGGTGCCGGATTGTTATGCGCCTGCTGGTTGGGCAGGCACTGTTGGCTAACGATACGCCACAACGCGCTCGATTGGGGAGGCTTTACCCATATCCAGAGCGCAGCGGTAATCGCAATGGCGGCCATCACCAACGGCGCAACGTACAAAAAGAGCCTGCGGCGCAGAGACATGATTGATTTCCGTTTCCGTAAAAAGAGAAGGGTTCAGCATAATCTGGTTTTATGACAGGTGACAGTGCGGGAAGTGCGGCCCGTATGACAGGGCCGCAGACGCAGGATTAAAGCGATTTATCTCGGGTTTCTTTCATCAGCAACAGGGCGATCAGCGTGAGGCTGGCCATCGCGGCCAAATAGAGACCGACATAGAACAAACCGTAATGGGTCGCCAGCCAGGTAGCGATATAAGGCGCCACCGCTGCGCCGAGGATCGAGGCCACATTGTATGAGAACGACGCACCGGTATAGCGCACCTCGGTCGGGAATAACTCGGGCAGAAGTGCGCCCATCGGGCCAAAGGTCAGGCCCATGATGCTCAGGCCGCACAGCAGGAAGCCCATCACCAGCGCTTGGTTGCCGGAACCCAGCATGCTTGGGAACAGGAAAGCAAAGGCGATCATCAGCAGGGTGATGACGATCATGGTCTTGCGGCGGCCAAAGGCATCAGCCAGCAGGCCGGCAATTGGCACCATCACGCCAAAGCCAATCACCGCCACCATCAGCATCCACAGGAAACTGTTGCGTGAATAACCCAACCCCAGCGGCTGCGGCGTCGTGCCGTAGGTCATGGAGTAAACCGTCATCAGGTAGAACAGTGTATAGGTTGCCAGCATGATAAAGGTGCCAAGGATGGTCACCTTCAGGTGTTTGCTCAGCAATGTGCCGAGCGGAATCTTCACCTGCTTGCCGGCTTTGGCTACCTTGGCGAATACCGGGGTTTCATGCAGTGATACACGCACATACAGGCCGATCAACACCAGTGCAGCGGACAGGATGAACGGCACGCGCCAGCCCCATTCCATAAACTGCCGATCTGTCAGCAGCCAGGAGAGTAACAGGAAGGTGCCGTTGGCGAAGAAGAAGCCGATAGGTGCCCCCAGTTGCGGGAACGAACCGTATAGCGCACGTTTTCTGGCTGGGGCGTTCTCGGTAGCCAGCAAGGCGGCGCCTCCCCATTCGCCACCCAGGCCTAACCCCTGGCCAAAACGCGCGAGCGCCAACAGGATAGGGGCGAAGATGCCGATGGTTTCGTAGCTTGGCAGCAAGCCAATCAGTACGGTAGAAATCCCCATGGTGAGCAGCGAGGCGACCAGCGTCACCTTGCGGCCTACACGATCGCCGAAGTGGCCGAACAGTGCCGAACCAATCGGGCGTGCGATAAAGGCGACGGCGAACGTAGCCAGCGACTGTAGCGTGGCGGTGGTGGGATCACCCTGCGGGAAAAAGATATGTGGGAATACGATCACCGCAGCGGTGGCGTAGATATAAAAATCGAAAAACTCGATGGCGGTCCCGACCAGCGAGGCGACAATCACTTTTCCGCGTGAGTTGACTGGCGTTGACGCGTCGTCGGCGTCCAGAGTTGGTGCGATGGAGGCTTGCATAATTTTTCTTATATTTTGAATGTGTAAAAATCCATATTAGTCATAGCAATATGCCTTTTCAATGCTGAAACTTTGCACAATAGCGTGATTAACCGGTTAAAAAGCTTAATGTTTCACTGGCGTGTTTCTACGTGGTTTTTAACGTTGCAAAATGAATGATATGCAGACTGAATATCTGTAAAAGTCGGAAAGAAAAGTGAGTGGGTAGTTTGTTGTGCTGGTTTCGGTGGGTTTTTTTGCTTATTTTTGGTTTTATATACTGGTTTTGTCGCTGTTTGTTGAAATAAAAAACCGGCCATCAGAGTGTGGCCGGTATGATTGCGTTGCTTCAGGGATCGGTGCGTTCCGACGAGGGTAACGTTTTATCCTCTTTATACTGTGCCGTGGCAATCCAGGCGGCGCAGAACAGCGTCAAACGTGCGAAGAAATAGAAGAAGGCCATCAGCCCGATGACTGAACCAAAGGCAGCGCCGGAAGGCGATTTAGCCACCTGCGGCAACGTCATGGTCATCACAAACTTAATCACCTCGAAACCGATAGCGGCAAGCAGCGTGCCGCGTAACAGCGCCTTTTTCTTTGGTTTATGCCGCGGCAGCATCCAAAATATCCAGAGGAACAGCAGGTAGTTAGCGAAAATAGAGATAGACAGTGCGATCAGCGTCAGCGCCGGACGCAGCCAATCGATACCTTCCAGGCCCAAAGCACGGACGATCGTCGCCTGCGCCGAGCCAGCGATGGACGTCAGCGTTAGCGTAATAATCAGTGCCACCACCAGACCGGTTAGTGAGATAAAGTCACGGGTGTATTTGAAATAGATTTTTTCCTGGTCCTGCGGATTGCGTTCCCAGACGTCACGCGATTGCGCGCGGATCGCCTCACGCAGGTTGCCCATCCAACTGATCCCCGAATACAGCGCCAGCGCCAGGCCGGTCAGCCCCACGGTCGTACGCTGCTGAATGGCGGTATTAACGGTATTTTTGAGCGTGCTGGCCAGCGTCGGGTCACTGATGCTACCGACAATTCTATTAATCAGCTCGGTCAGCAGGTCGGGATTGGATGCCAGCACAAAACCGACGGCGGCGAAGGACACCATCAATATCGGGATCAGCGACAGAAACGAAAAATAGGTAATGGCGGCGCCAAATTGGCTGCCCAGACGATCGTTAAAGCGCTCGGTGGCACGCAGCAGGTGGGCGATGCCTGGTCGGGCCTTGATGCGCTCAACGAGGCGTGAAAAACCGGAAATACGCCGGTCGATTTTCTGATGGCCGGTTTTGATGGCGATCAGCGGTTTTTGTGCCGCTTCACTGTTGGGCTGATGGGGGGCTTTATCTGATCCTATAGGCATTACGTCACGATTTCCTTAACGATAAATATACCCGTCATATTTCAAATTACCTGTGCGTTGGCTGCTATCACTTACCTGAGTCACTTACTCAAGTAAGCTCATCGGGACACGCCTAGTTGCCACCTTCCTGCAACTCGAATTATTTAGGGTAGAGGCTCTTTCAGCTTTGATTATAGCCAAAAGGCACGCCGGTTTGGCCGCAAGGGCGGCAACTGGCCAGTTTTTGAGCTTAGCGCGTTCACCGCACGAGTGAAATGCTACTGCCCATCGTTAGGTAAAATTCTTATGCCAGCCGCGTGTCAGCGCGGTTTTTTTCATTCACTGACCTCCAATTTTTATCTGTTTCATCACCAAGAAAGCGTTTACTCATGATGTGGCGCTGCGGTTTATCGACCGTCGCGTTGCTGCAGCCGTAGGGGCTGGAACGGTTTTAACTGTCATCAATAGATAAAATGGAAGGTCATATGAAATTGCTAAATCATCCCACCTGTCGTCCGTTTACCGAGGCGGGCAATTTGACACAGATTTCTGCTTACTATGAAGAGGGTCGGCACATCATGTGGATGCTGTTGCGCGCTGAGCCGCGCCCCTGTTTCAACCAGGCGTTAATTGAAGACATCATGACGTTGGCGCAGGCGGCCAAAGAGTCATCGTTGCAGTTTGATTTTTGGGTCACCGGCTCGTTGGTGCCGAATATGTTCAACGTCGGCGGCGATTTGCAGTTCTTTGCGGAGGCCATTAAAAACCGCAAACGTGAGGCCATGATGGCTTACGCACGTGCTTGCATCGACTGTGTACATGCGGCAGCACGCGGATTCGACACCGGGGCAGTCAGCATTGCCATGGTGGAGGGCAGCGCGCTGGGTGGCGGTTTCGAAGCCGCATTGGCGCACCATTTTGTTTTGGCGCAGAACAATGCACGTATGGGGTTCCCAGAAATTGCCTTTAACCTGTTTCCCGGCATGGGCGGGTACTCGCTGGTGGCGCGCAAGGCAGGTATGCGTCTGGCGGAAGAACTGATTTGGGGCGGTGAGTCGCACACGGCGGAGTGGTTTGAAAGCCGTGGGCTGGTTGATCAGCTATTCCAACCCGGCGATGCCTACGTGGCTACGCGTACCTTCATTGATACTATCCGGCCTAAATTGAACGGCATGCGTGCCATGTTGCGTGCTCGCCAGCGGGTGCTGCAATTGACGCGTTCGGAATTGATGGATATTACCGAGGATTGGGTGCATTCGGCCTTCACCATTGAGGAGAAAGATCGCGCCTATATTGAACGCTTGGTTATGCTGCAGGATCGTCACACGCTAAACCTGCGTCGTGCAGGCTAATATGACTCCGCCCGCATCACGCTGAGGGGGATTGCGGGCGATAAGACTGCAGCCAATGCTCCAGCTGTTCCGGGAGCATTGGCCGCGCAAACAAAAAACCCTGTTTTTCATCAACGCCGACCTGGTCGAGGAACTGGTTCTCGCTTTCGGTCTCTACACCCTCGGCAATCACCCGGAATTTGAGTGCTTCTGCCGCTGCAACGATAGCGCGTACCAGCGATTGTGAAACGGGATTGAAATTCACGCCACGAACAAAACTTTTATCCAGTTTGATGGCGTCCAGCGGAATACGCGACAGCTGTGCCAGTGAAGAGTAACCCGTGCCAAAGTCATCCAGATGGACTTGCGCGCCCAGCTCGCGTAGCCGGGTGATCACCTCTCGCGCCCGTTTTTCGTCCTCAATCAGGCTGCTTTCTGTTAGCTCGAAGTCCAAGAGGCAGGGCATCAACTGATTCTGTTGCAATACCTGCGCGAGATCCGCAACGATGGAGTCATCCACCAACTGCCGTGCAGAAAGGTTGACTGCGATCCGCAGTGCTAACCCATGGCGTTTCCAGTGTGCGGCCTGTTTGGCGGCAGTTTGCAGAACCCATCGGCCGAGTGGCCCGATCCGGCCGGACTCTTCGGCGTAAGAGATAAATTGCAGGGGGGGAATCAGGCCGCGTTCGGGCGAATCCCAGCGTACCAGGGCTTCCACGCTGCACACCTTGCCGCTGAGCGCTTCAATCTTGGGCTGGTAGTACACCACCAGTTGATTCTGCTCCAACCCCTTACGCAGGTTGGTATCCAGCCACATATATTCTGCGACGCGTTTGTTCATCTCTGGCGAGAACACGGTGTAGGTGCGTTTACCCTGTTCTTTGGCGACATACATGGCGGTATCGGCACTGCGGATCAGACTGTCGATATCGTTGCCATGTTCAGGACACAGCGCGATGCCGATGGAACAACCGGTATAAACCTCGATGAGGCCGATACGGAAGGGCGTTTTCAATCGGTCGATAATATGCTGAGCGAGCTGTTGTAACGTCTCACGGTCGGCTTCTTGGGCTAACACCAGAAACTCATCGCCCCCCAGGCGAGCCAGGGTTTGGTCTGGTTCGAGGCAACCAAGAACCGCCAGTGACACTTCCACCAGTAAACGATCGCCAAACATATGGCCGTAGGCATCATTCACTTTTTTAAAGTTGTCGAGATCGAGATACACCAGTCCGATGTTGTTGCCATCGCGCGTGGCTATCGCTTGGGTGATTTTGTCCTGAATGGCATTGCGGTTGGGCAGGCCGGTAATGATGTCGGTATTGGCAAGTACGCGCAGGCGTTCCTGGGCGCGACGCTCTTCGGTGATGTCGGTACCGGAACAAATCAGAAAGACTTCATTTTTACCGCTGCCACTGTGCACGAACTTATTACGGAACAAAAATAACCGCTCGCCCTTCACCGTTTTGATCCAGCGCTCGACTTCATAGGACGATCCGTTGCGGAAAAAACCGGCGATATTGCGTCGCGACGCCGTGGCTTCTTCCGGACTCATAAATAATTGAAAGACGTTTTTGCCGATAACATCATGTTCGTGCAGACCGGTGTATTCTTCGCTTAGGCGGTTGAAGCGCTGGATGCGTCCATGCTGATCGACGATCACAATCACAGAGTTGGCTTCTGACACCACTTGCTCGGCAAAGGAAAGGCCGTGCACCAGATCGCGAGCGACCGATTGGGTGTCACTGAAGGCGGAAGCGGTGCCCGCCCACTCCAGATTGTTGATCCGACGACCGACCAGGTGCAGGTGTATTGGCTCTCCGCCCAGCGTTATCGTGATATCCAAGCTGGCGGTAATACCGCTAAGACGGCGGATTTTTGCAGCCTGCATGGCGTTGAGCGCCACAGCCATATGTGTTTTGCCTTTGACTGCCGATAACGCCAGGGCATTGCTGTCAAACGCCAACCGCCAATAAGGGCTGTTGGTGCCAAAGTGGGCGTTAAGAAGCATAGGGCCTTGGTCTGCGAACATGATGATTCCTCAAATGGGCACGACAGCCAGAGCTGTGCGATGAGCGCAACAGCAGGTTTCTGGCCCGTTAGTGGCCGTAGTGCACGTATCTCCATCATATAACACGTTTTTCACTGTCGGTGGACGAAACTATTATATAAGCAATAATTAGTTTTGCCCTGTAAACGACACATTGCCACCCGTTGCCTTAGAGTGTAAGTGAGAACCTGCTGATTCGAGAGGTTAGTACGATTTTTGCGCACAGATGCCTTCATCGTCTTGTTGCAGGACGGTTGTAGCAGAGGGGACTAAATTATAATAAAGCGAGTGGTTGTCAGGAATAATCCTATAGCGCTGAACGTCATGTTGAGGTGGGTGTTAAGCCAGTGTGAAATCAAAATTTCCGCATACCAGGCACTATCTTCATAATTCACTCATTATTGGTGACTAAAACTGTTTTGGGCTTTAATAAATTTACACTCCATCGCATTACTATATATTTATCAGACTATTATTATCTCCGAAGAAAGAAGAGCCTGTTCACGTACAGCGCTCCTGATGAAGAATAACGTTAAGGAAATGATTATGCGTAAACTGACTGCTTTATTTGTTGCCTCTACTCTGGCGCTGGGTTCTGCTTCTATGGCTTTTGCTGCGGACACCACAACGGCACCGGCGACGGCTGACTCATCGGCTGCACCGATGAAAATGATGCACCATAAAGGCGAAGGCAAGGGTGGGCCATTTGCGGGCCTGAACCTGACAGAACAACAGCGCCAACAGATGCGCGACATCATGAAGGAATCGCACCAGAAGCGTGGCGCAGGAATGAAAGAGGAGCGTCAGGCACTACATAGTCTGGTCGCTTCCGACAGCTTCGACGAAGCCAAAGCGAAAACGCAAATTGATGCCATCAGCAAAACGCAATCCGAACATATGTTGGAACGCGCGAAAGCTGAAAATAAAATGTATAACCTGCTGACGCCTGAGCAGAAAAAACAATACAATGAGAATTATCAGAAACGCGAACAGAAAATGATGGACCACATGAATAATATGAAGTCGAAAACTACGACTGCACAGTAATAATTTCATGAGGTAAGTAAAAAGGGCCAGATAATAATCTGGCCCTTTTTATTTTTCGTGGCGAAAATATTCACTCCGGCGAGTGTAATGGATAAGTTGCATCCAGTTTGCTGGCAATGTGCTGAAATTGCTCGGTAATAACCTGCGAAAATCGCGGGTCGTTAATATGATAATCCGTTTTTATCAACTGCCGTTTTTTTGTCGGCTGCATCGTGCTTTCCAGCGCTTGAACAAAAGCGTCTAAAGCTAACGGATCCCAAAAGGGCTGCCCTGGCGCATCCAGTGCGGAGACCCCGCCTCCGGGGATCACAAAACGTATTTCGCCGGTGCATGCATTCATTTTTTCCCCGATCCAACGTCCTATCTGCGCATTCTCCTGTGGCGTGGTGCGCACCAGTGTAACCTGGGGGTTATGTTGATGGCGTAGGCGTCCGGCATAGCGTGCCGGCACGGTGTCGGGCGACCCAAAATTGATCATGTCCATTGCGCCACAAGACAGTACGCAAGGGATACCGGTACGGGCGATGGCACCGAAACGCTTTTCATTGCAGGGCAGAACACCATCGAACAGATAATCGGCCACCTCAGTGATGGTCAGATCCAGCGCGGCACTGAGCAAACGGCTGTCGATCAACTTTTCCAGTGCTCTACCACCGCTGCCCGTTGCGTGGAATACCAAGCAGTCCCAGTGGGGCTCAAGCGCGGCAACAACGTTTTGTATACAGGGCGTGGTGACACCAAACATTGTCAAACCGAGCGCGGGTTTACCCTCGGCATCATCGTGGGAAGCAAAGCGTACGGCTCCTGCAATCTGGCACGCTGCATTATTCAGGACGCGCCGTGAAATACGGTTGAGACCGGCGATGTCTGTGACGGAGTACAGCATGGTGATATCGCTGTTGCCGACATAGGCCGAGACGTCACCTGCTGCCATGCTTGAGACCATTAATTTTGGCAGGCCAATAGGCAACTGCTGCATTGCTGGGGTGATAATGGCTGTACCGCCGGAACCACCCAGGCCAAGCAGGGCCGCAATATCGTGACGAGTCAAAATAAAGCGTTCGAAAGCGACGGCCATAGCGGCAATGGCTTGGCCCCGGTCATGACAAAATACGGCGTTAGCTCCCTCGGGGTGATAACGGGCAATGTCCGCAGCGCTGATATCGGTGAGTGAGTGCGTGGGAAGAAGACGCGTTGAGAGATCGACGGTCAAAGTAGGTAAAGCGAGGTTGGCGAGTGCCTGGCGAATATACTCCTGTTCTTGTCCTTTGGTATCTGCTGTGGTAGCAATGTAGATAAATTTTGAAGTATCAATCACTGCTTATTCCTGCGGAATTTATAATTTATTTATTAAAATTATAGTGTTATTTATTAATTTGAATCCCTGGTGTTGGCTATTTAATTCTGAATGATTAATATATCTACATAATGAGACGACAGTGTTATTTATGCAAGGCCAGGTGAGTTCAAAATGAGATGCTAGTCTCATTTTGGCCATCGAATGCCACCGACGAAGTGGAATACTGTCGGTTTTGTGGTTATCGCGTGTTGTCCCGGGACGGGGGAAGCGAACAAGTATGATGAGGTAGCTGTGGTAATAACTGCTTTTCCCATGAAACAGGACCAAACTCTGACGTCGACTCGGGCAAGAACCCATCGTTTATTGCTGGCCAGTGCCATGGCGTTGTATGACGAAGGGGTATTTCCTTCCATCACCGAGCTTGCCGCACATGCGCAGGTATCTCGTGCTACTGCCTATCGTTATTTCCCCACCCAAAGTGAATTGATTGCCGCAGTTGTGGCCGAAAGCCTGGGGCCGATTCTGGAATGGCAGCCACAGGATCAGGACGCGCTGAAACGCATTCAGCAACTGCTCACTTTTGCTTATCCCCAAATGGAGCAGCATGAAGGGGCTTTGCGTGCCGCGTTGCAGCTTTCGTTACAGCAGTGGGCGAAAGCGACACCGGGTGAAAAATTTGTCCGCGGTAACCGTAAGCGCCTGCTTAATCTGGCGGTCGAACCACTCCGGGATAAACTGCCGTCTGAAGCCCTGCAACGAGTCATTCATTCTTTTTCTTTGATTTATGGCTCGGAAGTTTTCCTGGTACTGAAAGATATCTGGGGGCTGGATCTCGACGGCATTCAGGATGTAACGCAGTGGATGGCGAAAGCCATTATTCGTCAGGCCGAAGAAGATGCGATGAACAGCAGAAAACCGCTAGCATGATAGTCCAATTTTTACAGCCATTCTCAGCGAAAACCAGCAGATTTCACTGAGTGAGTATTGGCAATTGTTATAATTTAAAGTGATAAAAAGAGCGTTTTAAGCATTTTAAAATAGGCTGGATGGGTGGTCCCCATTCGGCTTTTTTTGTTTCTATTATCTATATTTATCAGATAATTATTTCTGTCTTTTGCTGCGAAAAACGGAGCATTCCCCGACTTTTTTAACCATTGAATTTCCTTATATCTCCCCACGTTATTTGCCCCTTAATTGCATTCTCCTGTGACGTCCCTGCGCCTTTGACACATTAGGCGTGCTTGAGATTGTTGTGCTTTATTTATTTGGTGTTACGAAACTGTTACACAAAAAAATCAATAAGACATTTGCAAACAACAATGGACGGTATCTGGGATGGAAAATAGACGTAAAGGAGTCAAGCCTGTTCAGGCGGCCTTCGGCTGGCCTGAAATTGGTGTTAATCGTGCACAGTGGAGTGCGATGCTTTTTTGCCTGGCGGCGATCGGTGGAGTGCAAGCGGCACCCTATATAGAGAACGGTAAATCGGGTGATCCAGCCAGCTGGCGCAGTAAAGAATTCAACGCAGAATGGGGCCTGGGGGCAATTCACGCCGATCAGGCCTACGCCGCCGGTTATAGCGGAAAAGGCGTAAAGCTTGGCATTTTCGATCAACCGGTATATGCCAAGCATCCGGAGTTCGCCAGCCAAGACAAAGTGATCAATCTGGTCACTACGGGTATCCGCGAATACACCGATCCCTATATTCCCGTGAAAAAAGGGGATGCATTCCGCTATGACGGTACGCCGAGCGTAGATTCTGACGGCACGTTGGGTTCACACGGCACACATGTGGGCGGCATCGCTGCCGGTAATCGCGATGGCGGCGAGATGCACGGTGTGGCGTTCAATGCACAGATCATCAGTGCGGAAAATGGTGATCCGGGGCCGGAGGACGGCATCATTCTCGGCAACGATGGTGCGGTGTATCAAGCGGGCTGGGATGCGCTGATCGCCAGCGGTGCACGCATTATCAACAACAGTTGGGGTATCGGCATCACCGAGAAGTTCGATCAGGGCGGCAAGGATCCGGCCTATCCCCACTTCACGCTCGCCGACGCACAGAAACAGTTCGATCAAATCAAACAAATTCTGGGTACTAAAGCCGGTGGTGCCTATCAGGGTGCGATCGATGCAGCACGCAGCGGCATTGTTACCATTTTTGCCGCCGGCAACGACTACAACCTGAATAACCCGGACGCGATGGCCGGGCTGGCCTACTTTGTGCCAGAAATCGCCCCCAACTGGCTGTCGGTCGCCAGCCTTCAGGATCCGAAGAACACCGGTGATTACAGCATCAGTACCTTCTCCTCACGCTGCGGTTATACCGCCAGCTTCTGCGTTGCCGCGCCGGGCACCAAGGTATACAGCTCGATTATCGAAGGTAACAGCGTTGATAACCTGACCACCGGCTATGCCAAATACAGCGGGACTTCAATGGCGGCACCCCACGTGGCCGGCAGTGTCGCGGTGCTGATGGAGCGCTTCCCGTACATGACCGGTGCGCAGGTTGCCACGGTGTTGAAGACCACCACCACCGATATGGGCGCACCGGGCATCGATGCGCTGTACGGCTGGGGGATGATCAACCTGGGCAAGGCGATTCACGGTCCGGGCATGTTTGTTACCGAGCAGGATATTCCTGAAGAATTTCGGGTTAGTGGGGCTTACGGCCCTGAGCAGTTCGTCGTGAATCTGCCGGGTGTTGGCGCGGTGCTGGACAAGGGCAAACCGACCGAACGTGTGTGTGACGATATTCATTGTGGGCTGGATGTTTGGAGTAACAACATTGCCGGGCATGGTGGCTTGACCAAACAGGGTATCGGCACGTTGGTGCTGACCGGCAATAACAGCTACGCCGGACCCACGCTGATCAATCAAGGTCTGTTGGCGATTAACGGTTCTGTCACGTCGGACGTTAGGGTGCAAAACGCCGGCGTACTGGGTGGCTCCGGTACGGTGGGCTCATTGACCGCGCGCAGTGGCGGCACCGTGGCACCCGGCAACTCGATTGGCACCTTGAATGTGACGAATAACGTCAGCTTCGAACCGGGTTCGCGCTACGCGGTGGAAGTGGCACCGAACGGCCAGAGCGATCGGATCCAAAGCAGCGGATCGGCGACGATCGGCGGCGGTCAGGTCGTGGTGCTGCAAGAGCAAAATACTAATCTGTTGTCGCAAGGCAGCGTGGGTAGCCTGCTCGGCCAGCAGTACAACATCCTGACTGCCCAGCAGGGTATTAGCGGGCAGTTTACCTCTGCTTCAACGTTCTCTCCTTTCCTGGATGCCGATCTGGCTTACCAACCGAATCAGGTCACGCTGAGCGTCGGCCGTAACGACACCTCCTTTGCCAGCGTGGCGCAAACGCAAAACGAGCGAGCCGTGGCGGCAGCGGCAGACGCGCTGGCGGCGGGCAACCCGGTGTTCGAGAGCATCCTGAATGCCGGTTCAGCCGGGGAGGCCCGTCAGGCCTTCCGCCAGCTGTCGGGGCAAATTCACGCGGACATCGCCTCGGCACAGGTTAACGACAGCCGTTACCTGCGTGATGCATTGAACGGCCGCCTGCGTCAGGCAGAAGGGCTGGCAACTTCGCCAGACATCAAGGCGGACGACGACGGCGGAGCCTGGGCGCAGCTGCTGGGAGCCTGGGACCATGCGTCGGGCGATGCCAATGCTACGGGTTATCAGGCATCGACCTACGGCGTGCTGGTGGGGCTGGACTCGGCGCTGGCGGATGAATGGCGGCTTGGGGTGGCAACGGGCTACACCCGGACGTCACTGGACGG